>DATANT010000165.1:0-6788 GCA_036266115.1 Gemmatimonadaceae bacterium
ACCAACGTGCGCCTGGCCGTGGACGCCGGCGTGGCGGGCCTCTCCATCGAGGATCGCGACGGCGGCCGGCTGTTCGAGCTGCCGCTGGCCGCCGAGCGCATCCGCGCGTCGCGCCGCGCGATCGACGAGGTGGACCCGAACGTGGTCCTCGTCGGGCGCAGCGAGGGCTTCCTGCTCGGCCACCCGGACATCGACGCGACCATCGAGCGGCTGGTGGCCTATGCGGAGGCGGGCGCTGACTGCCTCTACGCGCCTGGCGTCCGTGAGCCGGCGCACATCGAGGCCATCGTGCGGGCCGTGGCGCCGAAGCCGGTGAACGTGCTGCTCGTGAGCCCCACCATGCGCACCGCGGACCTGCAGGCGCTCGGCGTGCGGCGCGTGAGCACGGGCGGGGGGTTGGCGCGCGCGGCGTGGGCGGGCTTCGACGACGCGGCCCGTGCGCTGCTGGAGCAGGGCGCGCTGCCGGGCCGGATCTTCGGCTAGGACGTGGGCCGGCGTCGCCGGAATATCTTTCGCGCAGCATGGCGGCGAGCGCCGGCCCACGCGGCCCCGCCAGCATCGGCACTTCCTCGAGATCGGCGACCCATGCCCTCGTTCCTCTGCGCCACCTGCGGCACGCAGTACCCCGAGTCCGACGCGCCTCCGGCATCGTGCCCCATCTGCGAGGACGAGCGGCAGTGGGTGCCTGCCGCCGGCCAGCGGTGGACCACGCTGCCCGCGCTCCGCGGTACGCACAAGAACATCGTGCACCGCATCGAGCCCGGCCTCTATGGCATCGGCACGATGCCGGAGTTCGCCATCGGGCAGCGGGCGCTCCTCGTCCGCACGCCGGCGGGCAACGTGCTCTGGGATTGCATCGCGCTGCTCGACGACGCCACCGCCGACGTCATCCGGGCGTTCGGCGGGCTCGCCGCCATCGCCATCTCGCACCCGCACTACTACACCACCATGGTGGAGTGGGGACGCGAGTTCGATGCGCCGGTGCTCGTGCACGCCGACGATCGCGAGTGGGTCATGCGCCCCGACCCCGTGATCGAGCACTGGAGCGGCGAGACGCGCGCGCTGCTCCCCGGGCTCACCCTCGTGCGGTGCGGCGGGCACTTCGCTGGCGGCGCGGTGCTGCACTGGGCCGGCGGCGCCCACGGCCGGGGCGCGCTCCTCTCGGGCGACGTCATCCAGGTGGTGCCGGACCGCACGCACGTGAGCTTCATGTGGAGCTATCCCAACCTGGTGCCGCTGGCACCGGCCGAAGTGCGGCGCGTGGCCGATGCCGTGGCGCCCTACGCCTTCGACCGCATCTACGGCGCGTGGTGGGATCGGCACGTGGAGCGCGATGCGGCCGCGGTGGTGCGGCGCTCCGCGGAGCGCTACCTCCGCGCGCTCGGGGAGCCTTCGGCGTGACGGAGCCCGTGCAGCCGGGCGTGGTGGCGAGCGCGCCCGCCGCGGTGATCGGCGACGACGGCATCGCGCGCTGCCACTGGGCCGCGTCGCACCCGGTGAACCGCCACTACCACGACACCGAGTGGGGGCTGCCGGTGCGCGGCGAGCGCGCGCTCTTCGAGCGCATCAGCCTCGAGGCGTTCCAGTCGGGGCTCTCGTGGCTCACCATCCTGAACAAGCGCGGGGCGTTCCGCGCCGCCTTCCACGACTTCGATCCGGACGCCGTCGCGGGGCTCACCGAGCGGGACGTCGAGCGCCTGATGGCCGACCCTGGCATCGTGCGCAACCGGCGGAAGATCGAGGCCACGCGCGTCAACGCGCGCGCCACTATCGCGCTGCGCGCCGCGGGCGGGTTGGACGCGCTGGTGTGGTCGTTCCGTCCTGCCGCCACACCCGCGCCCCTCGCGCCCGCCGACGTGCCCACCCGGAGCGCGGAGTCGGTGGCCCTCTCGGCGGAGCTCCGGCGGCGCGGCTTCGCCTTCGTGGGCCCCACGACGATGCACGCCCTCATGGAGGCCATCGGCATGGTGGACACCCACCTGCTCGGCTGCCACCGCCGCGGATCCTCCGGGCTGTGGGATCGCGACGGCGCCGCCACGTCCTTCCGATCGGGGAGCGGACCCTCATGAAGACCCAGCAGGTGCTCGACCGGCTGGACACCGCGTGGCGGGACTTCGAGGACTCGTACGCCGGACTCTCGGAGCCGCAGCTGCTCACCCCCGGCGTCACCGGCCAGTGGTCGGTGCGCGACATCATCGCGCACGTCACCTGGTGGGAGGAGGAGGCGCTCGCGCACCTTCCGATGGTGCGCGAGGGCGGACGACCGCCGCGCTACTCGGTGAAGTACGGCGGCATCGACGCGTTCAACGCGCTGAGGACGGAGCAGCGGCGGCACCTGTCGCTCGCCGACGTCCTCCTCCAGCACGACGGGATCCACCGGCGGCTGGTGGAGTACGTGCGCGCCGCGCCCGAGGAGCTGTACGCGCGGGAGACGCGCTTCCGCCGCCGGCTCAAGCTCGACACGTACGGCCACTACCCGATCCACACGAAGGCGATCCGGGCATGGCGCGCACGATTGGACCAGTCTGACCAGATCGAGTAGACTGCGGGCATGCAGGCTGTCCGCGATCCTCCGGCATGTTCGCGACGGGTATCGGGTGATCGTCACGGTTCACGGAGAGCCGGTCGCGGAGATCCGGCCGGTGACGCCGGCCCATGGCAGCCTGGAACGCCGGGTGGCACAGCTGGCGCAGCGCGCTGTCGGTTGGCGATCGACCGATCGCGCCACAGCGCCATAGCGCCATAGCGCACGAAACCGGCGGCGGCCCCCACGACGAAGCGCCCGCTCCCGTGACGGAGCGGGCGCTTCGTTCTTCCGGCTCGTCCTACCTCCCCGCCAGATACTCCTCCAGCCGCGCGAGCGTCTGGTGCCCGCCCTCCACGGCGCCGAACGCCTTCACCTGCTCGTACTGCTCCACCGACGAGAAGAGCGACCGCATGGTGATCCTGGTTCCTTCTCCTTCCTCGGTGAACGTCACCGTGGTGCGGAACCGCCGGGGATCGTCCTCCACGTCGTCGTCGTGGTCGTACACGATGCGCTCCGGCCTCACGACCTCGAGGTAGCGCATCCGGTTGGGGTAGTCCGTGCCGTCCGGGCCGTGCATGACGTAGCGCCACGTGCCGCCCGGCCGCACGTCCATCTCGAAGGTGGTGGTGGTGAACCCATTCGGCCCCCACCACCGCCCGATGTGCTCCGCGTCGGTCCACGCGTCGAAGACCAGCTCGCGCGGCGCGGCGAGGACCCGCGTGATCACCATCTCCCGATCTGCCGCCGCCGTACGCACGCTCATGCCAGCGCCGCCAGCAGCTCGGCGAGCCGGTTGAGGCTCTCCTGCGTCCCGACCTCCATGCCCGCGCCCAGGTGCCCGTCGCGCATCTCGACCGACTGGTGCAGCACCCGCGTCGTCATCCGGGTCGTCCCGTCGACCTCCTCCAGAGTGAGCGTGACGAGGGCCTCCGGGGTCCATCCCATGCCCGGCAGGTCGTAGCTCTCGGTGTAGACGAGGCGCTCGTGTGGCACCACCTCGCCATACGTCCCCCGGAATCGGTGCTCCGTGCCGTCGGCCTCGCGCAGGACGTAGCGCCAGGCGCCATCCGGGCGGAGGTCGATCTCGCAGACGCTCAGCGTCATGGTGCCGCAGCCGTACCAGCGGCGCACGTGCTCGGGCGTGGTCCAGGCCTCGAACACCAGCCGGCGCGGCGCGTCGAAGTCGCGCGTGATGAGGATCTCGCGCTCCGAGGGCGTCGTCACGGTCGCGGCGTAGCCTGCGGTGCCTACTCTCGTGGTCATGATGCGTTCCTCCCGTTGTTGGTCCTGCAGGATCGGCGAGCGAGACGCACCCGCCGGAGAGCTACCGTGCGTGCCGTGCCGGCGGCGCCTACTGCGCCCGGATCGCCACTCCCGGATCGATGCGCGCCGCCCTCACGGCCGGCAGCCAGCACGCGGCGACGCCCACCACCGCCATGAGTGCCACGACCCCCGCCAGCGTGAGCGGATCGTGCGGCGCCACGCCGAAGAGCAGGCCCCGCATCAGCCGCGAGAGCAGCAGCGCGCCCGCCACGCCCAGCGCGAGCCCCAGCGCCACCAGCACGCCGCCCTCGGCCAGCACCATCCGCTGTACCCGCCAGGAGTCGGCACCGAGACTCATGCGGATACCGATCTCGTTGGCGCGGGCGCTCACCGAGAAGGCCAGTACCGCGGCGATGCCGATGGCCGCGACGATCATGGCCAGCCCGCCGAACGACGCCACGAGCAGCGCGTTGAGCCGGCGCGGGCCCACGCTCTCGTCGCGGATCTGGTCCAGGGTGAGCACGTTCTCGACAGGCTGCTGCGGCGCGATCGACCGCACGATGCGAGTGGCGGCCGGCGCGATGGCCGCCGCGTCGCTCCGCGCGCGCAGCACCAGGCCGCCGGACGGGAACGGCTCCTGCGCGAACGGCATGAACGTCACCGGCAGGTCCGCGGCGTCGAGCCCGCCGTCGCGCGTGGTGCCCACCACGCCCACCACGGTGCGCCAGTCGCCCGAGATCGGCACGAACTGCAGCACCTCACCCGTCCACGCCACCCGCCGGCCAATCGGGTCCTGGCCCGGGAACAGCCGGTCGGCGAGCGCCTTGTTGAGGATCACCACCCGCGCGCTGCCGTCGCGGTCCGTGGACGTGAACTCCCGGCCCAGGAGCATCGGGATGCCGGCGGTGCGGAAGTAGTCCGGGCTCACGGTGCGATACTCGGAGCGCGGCATCGGCTCGCCGGGGGCCAGGGGTCGGTTCTCGGCCTTGATGTCGAGCACGAAGCCGGCGGCCCGCAGCGGCACGGTGGAGCCGAAGGCCACCTGGCTCACCCCGGGCAGGGCGGCCAGCTCGCGCTGCATCCGCTCGTACATCGCGATTGCCGCGGGCACGTCCGTCTGCGTCTCGAAGTCGAGCGGCACTTCCATGGTGAGCACGTTCTCGGCATTCAGCCCGGTGTCCACCACCGCGAGCCGCTGCATGGTGCGCGTGAGCAGCCCGGCACCGGTGAGCAACATCACCGAGACGGCCACCTGCGCCACCACCAGCGCCTGCTGCAGCCGCTGGCGGCGGACGCCGGCCGTGGTGCGCCTGGCACCGGCCGCGAGCGCGGCGCCGAGCGCATGGTCGCGCGCGAGCCTGGGCGCGAAGGAGAGCAGCACCGCCACCAGCACCACCATCCCGACGGTGAAGCCCAGCACCGCGCCATCGATGCGGATCTCCCCGGCGCGCGGGCTGAATCGCTCGGCGAACGCGATGAGCATCCCCACGCCGCCCACGGCCAGCAGCAGCCCGAGCACACCACCGGCCAGCGCGAGCAGCAGGTTCTCCACCAGCAGCAGCCGCCGCAGCCGGCCGGTGCCCGCGCCCAGCGCGGCGCGCACCACCAGCTCGTGGTGCCGCCGCACCCCGCGCATGAGCGTCAGGTTGGCCACGTTGGCGCAGGCGATGACGAGCACGAACGCCGCGGCACCCATGAGGAGCCAGAGGGTGAGCCGCGCCTTCTGCCCCAGCACTTCCTGGAATGGCGTGAGGGTGACGCGGAAGGCCGAGCCCGCGTCGTACGCCTCCGGATGATCGGCATGGGCCCGGTTGGTGATGGCGGTGACCTCGGCGCGCGCCTGCTGCACCGTGGCGCCGGGCGCCAGTCGGGCGATCATCTCCGTCATCCGGTGGGTGCGACCCGTGACCATGGTGGCGCTCAGGTGGTGCTCGCTGTTCACCATGTTCATCAGCGCGTCGATGCGCGCCGGGAAGTACGGCGCCGGCTGCAGCACACCCACCACCGTGACGCTCTTCCCGCCCACGCGCAGCGACCGGCCCACGATCGCGCTGTCGCCGCCGAAGTGGCGCTGCCAGAACTCGTGCGTCAGCATCATCACCGGCGCCGCGCCGGTGCCGTCGTCGCCCGAGTCGAAGGGGCGGCCGAGCACCGGGGCCAGCCCCATCACCGAGAAGTAGTTCCCGGTGACCAGCCCCACGTCGATGCGCACCGCGTCGCGCTCGCGCACGAGGCTGAACGTGATCGGCGAGTATTCCGCGATGCCGCCGAGCGCGCGCGAGGCGGTGCGGAAATCCTCGATCTCGGGAACGGAGAAGAGCGTGTTCTCGCCGCCCGGGCCGTCGAAGGAGTGGCGCAGGTACATCAGGCGGCCGCCGTCGTGGTGCGGCAGGGGGCGGAGCAACACGCCGCGCACCACGCTGAAGATGGCGGTGTTGGCCCCGATGCCGAGGCCCAACGTGAGTACCACGGCGAGCACGAAGCCGCGGGCGCGGGCGAGGCTGCGTAGGGCGTAGCGAAGGTCGAGCATGGGACGGGCTCAGCTCCGTGGCGGGACGTCGGTGACCGGTGCCGAACCTCGCGTGGTCGCGTCGGCCGGCGGCTTTCTCTCCTGCTCCTTGGACTGCAGTTCGGTGAGGTAATCATCGAGGCGGTCCAACCGCGCCTCCCAGAGCTGGCGGTACTGCGCCACGAAGTCGGCCACCTCGCGCAGCGGCGCCGGCTCGAGGCGCGCGGGGCGCCACTGCGCCTCGCGGCCGCGGCTGACCAGTCCCGCCCGCTCCAGCACCTTGAGGTGCCGGGAGACCGCGGGCAGGCTCATCGCGAAGGGCGCGGCCAGTTCGTTGACCGTGGCGTCGCCCGAGGCCAGGCGCGCGAGGATGGCGCGACGCGTCGGGTCGGCGAGGGCGGCGAGGGTGGTGCTGAGATGGTCGGCGGTCATCTGTTTATTTAACATCTTCATTAAATAACACAACGGTTAAATACCGGTCGACGCCCA
>DATANT010000166.1:0-3881 GCA_036266115.1 Gemmatimonadaceae bacterium
CACCTGCGCCGCGTCGGTGATGTCCGCGCCAACGCCCCAGGCGTCGCCGCCGCTCGCCCGGATGCGTTCGGCGGCCGCGGTGCTCGCCGCCTCGTGCACGTCCAGCAGCACGACGGTGCCGCCGAGCTCCACGATGGCCTCGGCATGCTTGCCGCCCAGCATACCGGCGCCGCCGGTGATCACGGCCACCCGGCCCGTGAGGTCGAACAGCTGCTCGGTGGCGGTGCGAGCGTCGGCGCGCACGCCAACTCCGGGCAGTCCGGCCCGATCCGTTGCGTCAGTAGCCACGTGTCTGTCCCCCGTCGGCAATCACACAACTCCCGGTGATGAACGCGGCCCGGTCGGACGCGAGGAACACCACCACCGCCGCGACCTCGGCCGGCGTCCCGAATCGGCGGAGCGGCACCTCTCGCTCGATCGCCTCTCGAACCCGCTCCGGATCCTGCTCGATCCTGCGCGCCCAGCTTCCCCCCGGAAACAGGATGTTGCCCGGCGCCACGCAGTTCACACGCACGCCACGCGGCCCCACGGCGTGCGCCAGCCCCTTGGTGTACGCGACGAGCGCCGCCTTGGCCGCGCCATAGGCGATGGGCGCGCCCACGGCCTCCACGCCGGTGATGGAGCCGATCATCACGATGCTGCCGGCGCCCGCCTCCAGCATGGCGGGGAGCGCCGCCTCCACGGTGGCCACGCCGCTCCAGACGTTCTCCCGGAACACCCGGTTCCATTCCTCGAGCCCCACCTCCCAGCCGCGCACCGAGGTGCCGCTGCCCACGTTGGCCACCAGGCAGTCCAGGCGTCCCCACTCACCGAGGGTCCGGGCGACGGCGCCGCGCGCGTGCTCGGCGTCGCTCAGGTCGCCCGCGATGTCGAGGACCCGGTTCTCACCGCCAGCGACAGCCTGCAGCTCGCGTGCGGCCACCGCCAGGCAACCGGCGTCCCGGCCGGTGAGTACCACGCGCGCGCCTTCGGCCAGGAAGGCCTGCGCGATGCCCTGGCCGATGCCGCGGGACGAGCCCGCGACGAACGCCACCCGGTCGCGAAGGTTCAGCTCCATGCCGGCACCTCGCGCCAGAGCCGCTCGATCACCCCGCGGTTGTGCGCGGCCCAGGCGACCTCGCACTCGGGCACCCCGCGCGCCACCTGCAACACCACGTCACCGCGGTACCGCACGCGGCGCAGGCATTCGCCGACCGCCACGAGGTCCGCGTCGCCCGTGCCCAGCGGCACCGTGCCGCCGCCCCGCCGCCGATCCTTCACGTGCACGCTGCCCACGCGCTCACCGTACGCGGCGAACTCGTCGCGCGGCGCATAGCCCAGTGCCGCGCTGTTGCCGGCGTCGTAGTTGGCGCGCACCAGGGGGTGCGGCACCCGCGCGAGCAGCGCGGCGAACGCCTCCGGCCCCAGCGCCGTCTCCAGGTGCAGCTCCACGCGCGCCGCCTCGGTGGCCGGCAGCACCGCGAGCAGCGCGTCCACCACCACGCGCTCGTCGTGCTCGTCGCGGATGGCGGCGGCGTCCACGAAGGGCAGCACGATCCGTCGCATGCCAGCCACGCTCGCCCGCGCCACCAGCCAGCCCAGCCGCTCGACCCATGCCGCGCGTCCAGCGGCATCGGCCGTCACCAGCGGATGCTCCATGAGCCAGTCCGCGCACAGCGACCGCACGGCCACGCCGTGGCACGCGGCGAGCGCGGCCATCTCCGCCACGCCCTCGTCCGAGGCGAGCGGGTTCGCGCTCTCGCCGTACGAGTCGTAGATCCACTCGATGGCGCAGATGCCGGCCGCGGCGGCGCGCGGGAACTCCTCCCGCCACCGCTCGCGCGGGAAGGTCTGCACGAAGTCCGTCTCGGGCGGCACCAGCCGGCCCTGCATGATCCCGAGCGGCAGCGGCGCGCTCATCGCATCACCATGCGGTTGAGGCGGATCTCCTCGGAGACCAGTGCACCATCGAACGACAGCGCGAAGGCCACGTACTCGGCCACTTCGGCCGGCTCGATGAACGACTCGAAGTCCTGGCCCGGCACCTGGCGGCCCATGGCGGTGCGCACCGAGCCGGGCGAGATGCAGTACACCCGCACCCCACGCTCCCGGTACTCCGCGTGCAGCGCCCGCGAGAGCCCGAGCAGGGCGTGCTTGCTGGCGCAGTAGAGCGCGCTGCCGGCGAATCCCGCGTAGGCAGAGGACGAGCCGATGTTGACCACCCGTCCCCATCCCCGCGCCGCCATCCCGGGCACGAGCGCCTGGCTGAGCAGCATGGGCGCGCGCACGTTGAGGGCGAAGATGTCGTCGAAGTCGGCGACGCCGCACTCGGCGAACGGTCGCGAGAGGAACGCGCCCGCGCAGTTCACCAGCACGTCGCACGGGCCGAGCACTCGTTCGGCCTCCTCGGCGAGCCGCGCCACGGCGCCGGGATCGCGCAGGTCCGCCGCATGGTGGGCCACGCACGCGCCACCGCCCTGGAGCGCCAGCTCCTGCTGCAGCGCGGCCAGGCGGTCCGGGGAACGTGACGTGAGCAGCAGCCGGCAGCCGCGGCCGGCCAGCTCGCGCGCGATGGACGAGCCGATGCCGCCGGTGGCGGCGGTGACCACGCAGGCGCGGCCGCGCAGGACGTCGGGCCTCACCGCACCCCCGCGGGGCGGACCAGCGGCACGAGGTGGCGCGCCACTTCCAGATCGTCCTCGCTGTCCACGTCGTACGATCGCAGCTTGGGCACCACGCAGTACCCGATGCGTCCGCTCAGCCGGTTGCGGCTGCGCAGGAGGGCCTCGCGCGTGGTGGCGAACAGCGACCCCGTCTCCAGGTACGCCGGCGCCGAGTCCTGACGCCGCCGGCGATGATTGATGTCGTAGTTGGGAACGCCGTCGATCCACACGAACTGCGTGAACTCGGCCACGCTCAGCACCGAGTCGTACTCGTCCAGCAGCGCGACCGCGCGGTCGATGTCCTCGGCCAGCACGAGCGGCGCGGTGGCCTGGAGGAAGACGAGGCGATCGAAGTCCACGTGCTCGGCGAAGTGCAGTAGCGCCGACTCGCTGCTCGCCGTGTCCGTGGCCAGCTCGTCCGGCCGGCGCAGCGTGCACGCGCCCAGGGACGCCGCCACCTCCAGGATCTCCTCGTCCTCCGAGCTCACCCACGTCTCGTCCACGCCCGACGCGAGCGAGGCCGTGATGGCGTAGTAGATGAGCGGCTGCCCGTTGAGGTCCACCAGGTTCTTCCGGGGAATGCCCTTGCTCCCGCCTCGAGCGGGAATGACGGTCACGGCGCGCGGCATCGCGTGGGGGGTGGCGTTGGAGGACGAGAGCGTATGGTTCACCGATGTCACTCGGCGGTGGAACGCTCGGCCGCGACGGCGACCGAGTACGTGGGGAAGCGGTGCGTGAACGCGGGGTGCAGATGCGCCGCCATGGCGCGGACGGCTCTCGTGCGCTCGCCGTCCGCGCGCCGGTGGCGCACGATGGCGTCGGCAATGCCCTGCGCGTCGGCCGCGGTGAAGTGCTGATCGCTGGCCAGCCACTTCGCGGGCTGCACGGTCCGCAGCTGACGGAAGGACCATTCGGGCGGCAGCCCGAGCTGCCGCCGTACCAGACGCGGCGCCCGACGAGCGAGCCGCTCACGGCGGCCGTCCAGCCCATGGAGCAGTGCCGAGCACTGGCGGTCGTCCACCTCGCGCCTGTCTGGAAGGTGGGCGAGCACCCGATCGGCCACGCGGCGGTGCGCCTCGCCGTCCACGCGATAGAACCAGTCGGCGACGACGCCGCTCACCGTGTTGCGGAGCGCATCGGTGGCCACGTACTGGCCCCCGAGGATGCGTTCGAGCACCTCGCGCATCTCCGCGTAGCTGCCGCACCGGGCGCTCACCGACTCCACGATCGGCATCGGGG
>DATANT010000167.1:0-2015 GCA_036266115.1 Gemmatimonadaceae bacterium
GCCGTCAGCCTGGCCGGCTGCTCGGCGTCGTCCGCCGACACCGGAGACCTCGCCCGCCTCGAGGCCCGCGCCGACAGCGTCACCATCATCCGCGATACGTGGGGCGTGCCCCACGTGTACGGCAAGACGGACGCGAACGCCGTCTTCGGCCTGGTGTACGCGCAGGCGGAGGACGACTTCAACCGGGTGGAGCTCAACTTCATCAACGCCATGGGGCGGCTGGCGGAGGTCGAAGGCGAGGCCGAGATCTGGCGCGACCTGCGGATGAAGCTCTTCATCGACCCCGCGGACCTGCGCGCGCAGTACGCCGCGAGCCCCGAGTGGCTGCGCGAGCTGATGGACGCGTGGGCGGATGGGCTGAACTACTACCTGGCCACGCACCCCGCGGTGAAGCCCAAGCTCATCACGCGTTTCGAGCCGTGGATGGCGCTCTCGTTCAGCGAGGGGAGCATCGGCGGCGACATCGAGAGCGTGGCACTGCGGCCGCTCGAGGAGTTCTACGGTAAGCGTCCCGCGGCGGACGGGCAGACCGGCATGACGCCGCGCGGCGAGGACGCCCTACTGGCCGCCGCGGAGCCGGGCGGGTCCAACGGCTTCGCCATCGCGCCGGGCAACACGACCACGGGCCACGCGATGCTTCTCATCAACCCGCACACCTCGTTCTACTTCCGTCCCGAGGTGCACGTGGTGAGCGAGCAGGGGCTCAACGCCTACGGCGCGGTGACGTGGGGGCAGTTCTTCGTCTACCAGGGCTTCAACGACCGCCTGGGCTGGATGCACACCTCCGGCGGCGGCGACGTGATCGACGAGTACCTGGAGACGGTGACGGAGCGGAACGGCAGCTGGTACTACAAGTACGGCGCCGAGGAGCGACCGCTCACGGCGAAGTCCATCACGCTGCCCTACAAGCTGCCCTCGGGCGGCATGGGCGAGCGGACCGTGACCGCGTACTTCAGCCACCACGGACCCATCGTGCGCGCCGCGGACGGCAAGTGGATCGCCGTGCGGATGATGCAGGAGCCGCTGAAGGCGCTCACGCAGTCGTACCAGCGCACCAAGGCGCGCACCTACGCGCAGTTCGCCGAGGTCATGGACCTGCGCACCAACTCGAGCAACAACACCGTGTACGCGGACGCCGACGGCACCATCGCGTACTGGCACGGCAACTTCATACCGGTGCGCGACACGAGCTTCGACTGGGAGCAGCCGGTGGACGGCAGCGACCCGCGCACGGAGTGGAAGGGGCTGCACCGCGTGGAGGAGACCATCACGCTGAAGAACCCGGCGAACGGCTGGATCCAGAACACGAACAACTGGCCGTTCTCGGCGGCGGGCCGGCAGAGCCCGCGCCAGAACCGCTATCCGGCGTACATGTGGAACGCGCCCGAGAACGCGCGCGGGCTGCACGCGGTGCGCGTGCTGGAGGGCCGCAAGGACTTCACCCTCGACGGGCTGATCGCGGCCGCGTACGACAGCTATCTCACCGCGTTCGAGCCGCTGATCCCGTCGCTGCTCGCGGCCTACGACGCCGCGCCGGCCGGCGACTCGCTGAAGAAGGCGCTGGCCGAGCAGGTGGCGGTGCTCCGGGCGTGGGACCTGCGCTTCGGAGCCGAGTCGGTGCCCACGTCGCTCGCCATCTTCTGGGGTGAGGATCTGATGGGCCAGGTGCGCTCGGCCGCGCGCGAGAGCGGCGTGCCGGTGCTCGACTACATGGCGAAGAACACCACGCCGCGCGCGCGGCTGGAGGCGCTGGCGCGCGCGTCGGCCCGGCTGGAGCGGGACTTCGGCAACTGGCGCACGCCGTGGGGCGAGATCAACCGCTTCCAGCGGCTCACCGGCGACGTGAAGCCGCGCTTCGACGACGCGAAGCCCAGCCTGCCCATCCCGTTCACGTCGGCCACGTGGGGTTCGCTCGCCGCGTTCGGCGAGACCGGCGAGCGCACGACGAAGCGGATCTACGGCAACCGGGGCAACAGCTTCGTGGCGGTGGTGGAGTTCGGGCCGCGGGTGAAGGC
>DATANT010000168.1:0-10932 GCA_036266115.1 Gemmatimonadaceae bacterium
CGGCCTCACGGGCTTCACCGTCAACGGCGCCTCGGGCAGCCCCGACGTGTCCCCGGAGCGCGTGAAGGAGATCGAGGTCGGCATCGACGGCATCGCGCTGGACGGCCACCTCACCTGGGAGCTCACGGGCTTCAACCGGAACACGACGAACCTGCTGCTCCAGCGCGTTCCGGCGCCGTCGACCGGCTTCACCAGCCAGGTCTTCAACGGCGGCAAGATCGAGAACCGCGGCTTCGAGGCCGGACTGGGTGTCACGCCCATCCAGACCAACGACCTGCTCTGGGTGTCGCGCGGGACCTTCACCACGTACAAGAGCGAGGTGAAGGATCTGGCGGGCCTCCCGTCGTTCCGCCCGCCGCTCTCCGGCTTCGGCGGACTCGGGGTGACGTTCATCGAGGTGGGCCAGCCGCTCACGCAGCTCGTCGGCCGCGGCTTCGACGCCAACGGCAACGTGACGGCGGGCAACGTCCAGCTGGGCAACACCGCGCCCGACTACCGCATGGGCTTCGTGAACGACCTGACGTACAAGGCGATGACCGTGAGCCTGGTGCTCGACTACCAGCAGGGCGGCGACATCATCAACCTCACGCAGTACCTGTACGACGATGCGGGTCTGTCGCACGACTACGGCTCGCCGGCGTGGGAGAAGCGCATGCTGGGCTTCGACGCCGGCGTCATGTCGCCGTACATCGAGCCGGCCACGTTCCTCAAGGTGCGCGAGCTGAGCGTGGGCGTCACGCTGCCCAACGCGTGGATCCAGCGCGCGAACATGGGCCTCGACAACGCCCGGATCAGCCTCACCGGCCGCAATCTCTTCACCTGGTCCAAGTACTCGGGTCTCGACCCGGAGGTGGGCAACCTTGGCTCCGCTGCCGTCCGTAACAACCTGGACGTCGCGGCCTACCCGCCGAGCCGGAGCATCTTCCTCGATATCGCCGTGGGGTTCTGATGACTGCCATGACAAGACCGACTCACGCGGCCAGCGTGCACCGTCGCGCCGGCCGGGTGATGGCCGCCGCCGTGAGTACGCTGCTGCTCGCGTCGTGCAATGACCTCGATGTCCAGAACATCAACGCGCCCACCGCGGACAACCTGACCAACGCGCCGTCGGAGGCGATCCTGAATCGCACCGCCGTGGGGATCCAGCGAGAGGCGTTCAACGATCTCGGTGGCGAGATCCAGAGTTGGGGGATCTACGGGCGCGAGCTCCTGATGCTGGCCGGCACCGATCCGCGCGAGACCGGGGAGGAGATGGCCGGCCCGCAGGACCCGGGCGGCCGCGCGGGCGGGAGCTGGGTGGGGAAGTACGGGGCGATCCTGACGATCAACACCTACCTCCGGGCGCTCAGCAACACGACCGCCATGGCGGAGCAGCCGGTGCGCGCGTCGCGCGGCTTCGCCAAGACGCTCAAGGCGTGGCACCTGCACAAGCTGGCCGTGCGTAGCGGTCCCACCGGGCTGCCGATCGACGTGGACCGTCCCATCTCGGAGGGCCCGGCGCCGCTGGTGACGTCGGCGGCCGCGATGGAAGCGGTGTCCGCGATGCTCGACGAGGCGATGGCCGATCTCCAGGCCGGTGGCGCGACGTTCCCGTTCCAGTTCGTGCCCGGCTACACCGGATTCACCACGCCCACGAGCTTCATCCAGTTCAACCGGGCGCTGGCGGCCAAGGTGCTGGTGCACCGCGCCACCTTCAACTCCTGCACGACGTGCTGGGCGCAGGCCGCGACGGCGATGAACGCGTCGTTCGTCACGACGAACGACCTGCCGGCGTCGCTGAAGACGGGTGTCTACTACGGCTACACGGGCGCCGCGAACGAGCTGAATAACCCGGTCACCGAGGCGCTCACCTCGCTCCGGTACTGGGCGCACCAGTCCATCGTGACCGGGGCGCAGCTCCGGGTCGGTGGCGCGCCGGACCTCCGGCTGACCACCAAGACCATGGCCGCCGCGGCCGCGCGAAACCTCAATGACATCACCGCGACGCACAAGCCGGTGCTGTTCAACAACCCCGCCAACCTGTCGGCGCCCGATATCGGCGCCGACATCCCCTGGATCATCAACGAGGAGCTGCTCCTGCTCCGCGCCGAGATCCGGTGGAACACCACCGACAAGGCGGGCGCGCTGGCCGACATCAATCTGGTGCGGCAGCACGCCGGCGGGCTCGCCCCGACGACGCTGACGGCGGGCAGCCCGGACGCCGACTTCGTCACGGAGCTGCTCTACAACCGACTGTACTCGCTGATGTTCACGCAGGGCACGCGCTGGGTGGACGCCCGCCGGTACGGGCGGATCGGCACGCTGCCGCTCGACCGTCCGGGTGACGTGGTCCACCCGCACATGCTGATCCCCGCCGCGGAATGCGACGCGCGCGGGCTCGAAGACCCGTGCTCCATCGGCGGGTGAGGAGCGCGTAGCGCTGCCGCGCGAAGGCAGGACCCCGTAGCGCGGCAGGGAAGGCCGGCACCCGATCAGGGTGCCGGCCTTCGTCGTTCCGTAGCCCGGGGGGCCGTGGGAAAGGATGCGCGGGCGCCGCGCGGCCATCGGCCGGACCTCGATTCGGGTACGGGGCTGGCGCTCGACCGCCTGGAGTCGTAGAATCGCCGCGTCGGTGCCGAGATCCGATCGGCGCGTGACGCCGCAAGGCCCAATCCTCAGTGGCGCGCGAGTCGCTTCCCCTCAACACGCCACTGCCCCGCCGCGTAGTGCATCATCGCGGTGCCCGCCCGCCGGCACTCGTCTGATGCTCTCCTGGTCGGCCCCACAACAGAGAGGTGTACATTGAGATTGTGCAGAGTTCTGCACGTGCTCGCGCACGCCGCAGTCCTGGGAGTTGTCGCGGTCGAGGCCGCAGTCGCCCAGGGCCAGCCGCAGGGACGCATCAGCGGTCGCGTGCTCGACGCCACGAGTGGTCAGCCGATCGGATCGGTGCAGGTGGGGATCGTCGGCACGACGCTGGGTTCGCAGACCAATAGCGAAGGCGTCTACACCATCCGCGGCATCACCCCCGGCAGCGTGGAGGTCCGCGCGCTCCGCGTGGGCTTCGCCGAGCAGCGGCAGCGCGTGACGGTGACCGCCACCGAGCAGGCGACCGTCGACTTCCGGATGACGGCCGTGGCGATGGCGCTCTCCCCCGTGGTCACGACGGCCACCGGCGAGCAGCGGCGCGTGGAAGTGGGCAACGCGATCGCGCAGGTGAACGCCGCCAAGGTCGTGGAGAGCAGCGCGGTGACCAACGTGGGCGACCTGCTCGCGTCGCGTGCCGCGGGCGTGATGGTGACGCCGGCCACCCAGACGGGCGCCGGCATCCGCATCCGCATCCGCGGCAACAGCTCGCTCTCGCTCTCCAACGACCCGATCTACATCATCGATGGCGTCCGGGTGGAGGGCACCACGGGCTCGTCCTCGATCAGCGTGGGCGGCTCGACGGCCAGCCGGGTGGGCGACCTGAACCCGGAAGAGATCGAGTCCATGGAGATCGTGCGCGGCCCCTCGGCGGCCACGCTCTATGGTACCGATGCGGCCAACGGCGTCATCGTGATCACCACCAAGCGCGGCGTGGCCGGCAAGCCGCAGTGGACGTACTACACCGAGCAGACGGCGATCCGGGACGAGAACGACTATCCCACGGCGTTCCGCGGCTGGCGTACCGGCACCACCAGCACCACGAACTCCACGGCCTCCAACACGGTGCAGTGCTTCCTCAACCAGGTGGCGTCCGGCGCCTGCGTGCAGGACAGCCTCACGAGCTTCAACGTGGTGGACGACAAGGATACCACGCCGTTCGGCACCGGCTACCGGCAGCAGCACGGGCTGCAGCTCCGCGGCGGCTCGGATGCCATCCGGTACTTCCTGCACGGCGAGTGGGAGAACGAGGACGGCGTCACGAAGCTCCCCGAGTTCGAGAAGCGCTACCTGGCGCGCAACAATCTCACGCGCAGCAGCGAGCAGCGGGATCCCAACGGCCTCACCCGGATCACGGCGCGCGCGAACCTGAACATCACGCCCGCGGACAATCTGGACGTCGCCATCAGCACCGGCTACATCTCGTCGGACATGCAGCTGTCGCGCAGCGACGACTCCGGCACCGCCGGCATCGCCGCGAACATCTACGGCGGCCCTGGCCACAAGAACAACCTCAACGCGGCCGGCGACACCCTGTTCGGCTGGCGCGAGTTCACCCCGCGCACCGTCTACCAGACGGAGACGAACCAGGCCATCGAGCGGTTCATCTCGTCGGCCAACACCAACTGGCGTCCCACGGACTGGCTGTCGTTCCGCGGCAACGTGGGGCTCGACTACATCAGCCGGAACGAGACGCAGCTCTGCCGCTTCGACGAGTGCACGAACACGGCCGATCGCCAGGGCTTCAAGACCGACAACCGGACGAGCTTCTTCGTCTACACCCTGGATGCGGGAGGCACGGCGACGCGCCAGATCTCCGAGTCGCTGGAGTCGGAGACCACGGCGGGCGTGCAGTTCTACCGGAACAGCTTCAACCGCAATGGTGCCGCCGCGCTCAAGCTGCCTCCCGGCGCCACGACCGTCACCTCCGGCGCCGAGAAGCTCGCCGAGGAGACGAGCTCCGAGACCCGCACGCTCGGCGCGTACCTGGAGCAGCGCCTCGCCTTCCGTGACCGCCTCTTCGTCACCGGTGCGGTGCGCTCCGATCGCAACAGCGCCTTCGGCGCGGACTTCAAGACGGTGTTCTACCCGAAGTTCTCGGTGTCGTGGGTCGTCTCCGAAGAGCCGTTCTTCGGTGCCACGGACTTCATCAACCAGCTCCGTCTCCGCTCGGCCTACGGTGCGTCCGGCGTGCAGCCGGGCACCATCGATGCCGTGCAGTACTACTCGACCAGGATCACGCTTGGCGAGAGCGGTGAGCAGTCCGGCCTCGTATTCGACCGGCTTGGCAACACCAATCTGAAGCCGGAGCGCTCCACCGAGTTCGAGGTGGGCGTGGACGGGTCCTTCTGGGACAACCGCCTGTCGGCGGAGCTCACGTACTACAACAAGTCGTCCAGGGACGCGCTCATCAGCCGCATCCTGCCCCCGTCGCTCGGCACCGGCGCCACGACGCGCCTCGAGAACATCGGCGAGGTGAGCAACAAGGGGTGGGAGATGATGGTGAACGCGACGCTGCTCCAGCGTGACGCGTTCGGCTGGGACGTGTCGCTCAACGGCGCGAGCAACCAGAACGAGTTGGTCTCGCTCGGCGGCGTTCCGCCGATCGTGGGGACCACGACGCGGCAGATAGAGGGATTCCCGGTCAACGGCTACTGGTCGCGTCGCCTGATGGGCTACGAGGACAAGAACGGCAACGGGATCATCGAGTACAACGCCGATGCCGCGCTGTCCGAGATCACGGTCAGCGATTCCTCGGAGTACCACGGCACCAACATGCCCAAGTACGAGCTCGCCGTGACCAACGGGATCGAGTTCTGGGGCCGGCGTCTCCGCCTCGCGGCGATGGTGGACTACAAGGGCGGGCACATGGTGTACAACAACACCGAGCGCATCCGCTGCGCGAGCCGCAACAACTGCGAGGGGCTCATCAACCCCAACGCGCCGCTGGGCGAGCAGGCGCGCGTGGTGATGGTGCGCGAGCATCCGAGCCGGTCGCAGGCGGGCTTCTTCGAGGAGGGCGACTTCATTCGCTTCCGCGAGCTCTCGCTCACGCTCACCGCTCCCGAGGAGTGGGCGTCCCGGCTCTTCCGCGGCCGCAACATGACGGCCACGCTCGCGGCGCGGAACCTGGGCATCCTCTGGACGAAGTTCAGCGGCGTGGACCCCGAGGCGTTCGGCACAACGGGTGACGCCCCCTCCACGTTCCAGGCCTTCGCTCCGCCGTCGTACTACACCTTCCGCATCTCCATGGGCTTCTGACATGACGTCACGCATGCTTACACATACGAAGGCCCCGGCGCTGCGGCAGACGGCTCGCGGCGCGGTGCGGGCAGCCTCGCTCGCCACGCTCGCCGTGGGAATGCTCGTGGCCAGCGCGTGCTCGCCCACCGACATCCTCGAGGTGACGGACAAGGACATCATCAACCCGAGCGACGTGCGGTCCGCCGCGGGCGCCAACGCGGTGCGCCTCGGGGCGCTGGCGCAGTTCGCCACCGGCACGAGTGGCGACGGCGAGTTCTTCATGCTGAGCGGGCTGTTCGCCGACGAGTGGATCAACGGCGACTCGTTCCTCGACCGCCATTTCGTGGACAAGCGGTCCGTGAACGCCGAGAACAGCTTCCTGCTGACCGCCAACCGGGCCGTCTACCGCGCGCGGCTCGCCGCCGAGCAGGCGGTCGGGCTGCTGGGGGAGTTCAGCCCCACCGCGCCGGGCTGGCAGAAGGCGGAGATGCACTTCGTGCAGGCCTACGTCGAGAACCTGCTGGCCGAGCACTACTGCAACGGCCTGGTGTTCAGCACGGTGGTCAACGGGCGCGAGGAGTTCGGGACGCCGGTCACGACGATCGCGGCGTTCGAGCGGGCGCTCGCGAACACGAGCGCCGGCCTGGCGCTCATCACCGGCACCACCGCGGACGACCTCCGCGTGAAGTACGCGTTGCAGGTCATCCAGGGCCGCATCCTGCTCAACCTCAACCGGTACGCCGAGGCCGCCACGGCCGTCGCGGGCGTGCCGAGCAGCTTCGAGTATCTCAACCGGCACTCGCTGACCACGAGCAGCAACTATGCGTGGCTGCGCGGGAACCTCGAGCGCCGGTACAGCGTGGCCAACAACGAGGGCGCGAATGGACTGAACTTCGCGTCGGCTGGCGATCCGCGCGTGCCGGTGTGCGTGGGCGGCTCGGCCGAGTGCAGGGCGATCGGCGTCACCTCCGCGGTGCGCGACGATCTCACCGGCCCCCTCAACGTCCAGATGCTCTGGCCATTGCGTGAGAGCACCGTCTCGGTGCTGCGGGGACAGGAAGCGCTGATGATCCAGGCGGAGGCGCTGCTCGCCTCCGATCCCACCGGCGTCGGTGCGCTCGTCCTCCTCAACCAGGCCCGTACGACGGTCGCCGGGCTCGCGCCGCTGGTCATTGCGGGGACCCCGGCGGCGCGCGTGGACCAGCTGTTCCGCGAGCGCGCGTTCTGGAACTTCGGCCGTGGCGCGCGGGTGGGCGACATGCGCCGGCTGGTGCGACAGTACGGCCGCGCGGCGAACACCGTGTTCCCCTCCGGCACGTGGCACAAGGGAGGGGACTACGGGACCGACGTGAACTTCCCGATCCCGCAGGCGGAGCAGAACAACCCGCAGGCCGGTGGTGGTTGCATGGATCGAAATGCCTGATCGAGATGGCGGCTGATCGACGCCGCCCGCTCGACGCAGGGTGAACTTCCGCGGGGCCCCGACCAGTGATGGTCGGGGCCCCGCGCGCATCGTGGAACGGGCGGGGCGTGCGCGCGCGTGACGCGGGTCACGCGCGCGAGCCTCCCGCGGCGGCTCGCCAGAGCGGGCGCGCACCCGCGCGCAGGTGCGCTCGCATTCGCGCGGGTTGTTGACAGACCAATCCCTCCCTGATTAGTCCTTCTCACTCCCGCACTCCATCCCAGCGTCTGTCATACTCGGAGGTTCCGCGAACTCAGTCTCGTCTGCGTCTGCCCTCGTCGGGCCACCGGCATCCCTCGCCGGCCACGCGCGCATCGGCCACCGCGGCCCCCAGCCCGGAGCGCGCGCAGCGGAATCGTGACATGGTGCGTACTGGCATCACCAAGTTCGGGTGCCTACCGCCAGTCCGTGACCGATCCCAGGTCGCGCACCACGACATCAGCACCGAAAAACCGGCGGGCCCTCTCGGGGCTCGTCTCTAACACACCCAGGAGGTCACTTGCGCAGAATTCTGTCTGCGATGGCCCTCGTGGCTGTGCTCGCATCGCCGCAAACGCTGCAAGCTCAGACGCGGGACATCACCGGAACGGTCACCGTCTCCGGCACCACCGTCCCCCTCGCCGACGCAACGGTCTCGGTAATCGGGACCACGGCGGTGACACGCACGAACCAGCAGGGACAGTTCCGGCTCCAGGCCCCGGCCGGGGAGGTCACCGTGGCCGCCCGCGCGATCGGCTACAAGCGCCAGCTCACCGCCGTGCCGGCGGGACAGGCGACGGTCAACTTCGCGCTCGAGCGCGACGTGCTCCAGCTGGAAGGCGTGGTGGTCACGGGCCAGGCGACGACGGTGGAGCGGCAGAACGCCGCCGTGGCCGTCTCCTCGGTGAACACCGAGCAGCTGAACCGCGTGCCCTCCCAGGCGCTCGAGAGCGCGCTCCAGGGTAAGGTCGTGGGCGCCCAGATCAACATGAACTCGGGCGCGCCCGGCGGCGGCGGCCAGATCCAGATCCGCGGCGTCACGACGATCCTCGGCAACGGCGAGCCGCTCTACGTGGTGGATGGCGTCATCATCTCCAACGCCCAGATCCAGTCGGGCATGAACGCCGTCACCGGTGCCGGAGGCTCCGCGGGCAGCTCCATCGCGGGTGCCCAGGACAACGCCTCCAACCGCCTCGCGGACATCAACCCGTCCAGCATCGAGAGCATCGAGATCCTGAAGGGCGCCGCGGCGTCGGCGATCTACGGATCGCGCGCGACCAACGGCGTGGTGGTCATCACCACCAAGCGCGGCCAGTCCGGTGCGCCGCGGTTCGACGTCACGCAGCGGCTGGGCACCTACACGCCGCTCAACCCGATCGGCATGCGCCGCTTCCTGTCCAAGGAGGACGCGCTGGAGGCGATCGGGGCCCGTCCGGACGCGCAGGCGATCGTGGATTCCGTGTGGGCCCTGAATCCGAACCCGTCCCGCAACTACCTGGACGAGCTGTACGACGCGCGGCCGCTGGCCTACGAGACCGTGGCCACGGTCACCGGCGGCACGGAGACGGGCACCCGCTACTTCGTCTCGGCCAGCACCAAGCGCGACGGCGGCATCATGCCCAACACGGGCGCCCGCCAGTCGGGGCTGCGCATCAACCTGGATCAGGACTTCGGCGACAAGTGGTCGGTGAGCGCCGGCTCCAACATCGTGCGCTCGACCACCGACCGCGGTGTGTCGAACAACGACAACGGCTTCATCAGCCCGCTCTACGCGTTCGGCTACACGCCCAACATCCTCGATCTGAAGACGCGGGACGCGAACGGCAACTACCCCGAGAACCCGTTCCCGGGCGGCGGCGGCTCCAACGCGTCCAACCCGTTCCAGACGATCGCGTACCTCAAGAACAACGAGGACGTCTGGCGCATGATCGGCTCGGCCCGCGTCTCGTACGAGGCGGTGCAGACGGACGTCCACAACCTGCGCTTCAGCTTCAACGGCGGCGTGGACCGGTTCAACCAGGCGAACAACATCTACTCGCCCAACTTCCTGCAGTTCGAGGGGAATGACGACCTGCTCGGCACGGCGGTTCGCGGTTCGGGCAACAGCCTCCTGATGAACGGCTCGCTGAACGCCGTCCACGCCTTCTCGCCGCGCGCCTTCCCCGCGGTCTTCACCACGTCGGCCGGCGTGTCGCAGGAGTACGCCGACCTGCGCGTGAACCGCGTGCTGGCGGAAGGGCTGATCCCCGGGATCGAGCTCACCAACCAGGGTAAGACGACGCTCGACGACAACCACACGCGGATTGTCGATCAGGCGTTCTACGCCCAGGAAGAGATCAGCGCCTTCGACGACCGCCTGCAGTTCAACCTTGGCGTGCGCGCCGACCGCAGCTCGGCCAACGGGGACGTGGAGAAGTTCTACTTCTTCCCGAAGGGGTCGGCGGCCTACGTGTTCCGCGCCCCGGTCAGCGGCGTGGACCGCGTCAAGTTCCGTGCGGCCCTCGCCCAGTCCGGCAACCGCCCGGACTTCGGCGTGCGTAACATCACGCTCCTCAACAACGGCCGCATCGGCGGCGTGGGCGGCATCGGCGCGAACGGCACGCTCGGCAACCCGAACGTGAAGCCGGAGGTCATGACGGAGCAGGAGTTCGGCATCGACGCCACGTTCCTGGACGACCGGATCGGCCTCGAGGCGACGTACTTCGACCGGTCCATCAAGGACCTGTACCTGCGCGCTCCGCTCGCCCAGAGCACCGGGCTCACGACGCAGATCTTCAACGGCGGCGAGCTGACGTCCAACGGCTTCGAGCTGGGCCTCACGGTGAACCCGCTGCGCAACTGGCACGGGATCACGTGGGTGTCGCGCGCCAACTACTACACGATCGACCAGAAGATCACCGAGCTGCCCATCCCGAGCTTCCCGGTGGGGAGCAGCGGTTTCGGCGTGGCGTTCGGTCGCGCACGCATTCGCGAGGGCCACTCGCCCACCGCGATCTGGGGCAACATGCCCTTCTACAAGGCGGCGGACGGTAGCCTGACGCCGGCGCCGGTGGGTGTGTACGTCACGGATAAGGCGGCGGTCGCCGCTGGCCGCGTCGTGCGCCAGGAAGTGGTGATCGCCGAGTCGACGCCCGACTTCCAGATCGCGTTCCCGAACGACTTCACGTACGGCAACTTCACGCTCAACTTCCTCCTCGACTGGAAGAAGGGCGGCTTCGTCTCCAACCTCACGAACAACCTGTTCGACGAGGGCAAGACGTCGTACGACTTCGACGAGAAGGTCACCGTGAAGCGCGAGGGCCTGGCGGACACCACCTACCGCCGCGGCGACTACCGCTACCAGGCCTGGAACCAGGGGTCGGATGCCCGCCTCTACATCCAGGACGGCTCGTACGTCAAGCTTCGCGAGCTGACGCTCGGCTACCAGGTGCCCGAGACGCTGACGCAGCGCGTGGGCCTCGGCGTGCGCAACCTCCGCGTCAGCCTGAGCGGGCGGAACCTGATGACGTGGTCGGACTACTGGGGCAGCGATCCCGAGGTGAACAACTTCGGCAACCAGACCGTCGCGCGCTTCGTGGACCTCGCGCCGTTCCCGCCGAGCCGCAGCTTCTTCTTCTCCGTCG
>DATANT010000169.1:0-15769 GCA_036266115.1 Gemmatimonadaceae bacterium
GCCGCTGGACTACTACGACGGGTACTCGGCGCGCGTGCAGGCGGTGACGCAGGCGGACGTGCAGCGGGTGGCGCGGCAGTACCTGAACCCGGCCGCCTTCACCATGGTCGTGGTGGGCGACCGCGCGACCATCGCGCCGGCCATCGAGGCGGCGAAGCTGGGACGCACGGTGCCGCTGGAGCTGCCGCCGCAATGATCGAGGCGCCGCGGGAGCGCCGGCCCGCCGCGGCGCTGGCCTGCGGCGTGCGTTGGTGAGGGAGCCGACGGCGAGCGCCACCGCAGTCCGGGTGGCGCCGCTCGTTCACCAGGCACGCTCACCGAGCAGTCGAGGAGACTTCATGACGAACGATGCAGAGCGCCCGATCGAGCGGCGCACCAATGCGGACACCGGTGCGGATACCGGCACGGACACCGACGCCGTGGCCCGCGCGGGCATTCCCGAGGGCGCGGCCCCGCATACCACCGCCGACGACGTCTCCGAGCTGGCCGGCGTGGGCGGCGCCATGCGCGGGGACGACGAGCATCCGCACCTCATCGGCGAGGTGGACGCGGGTGAGATCTATCTGCCGATCATGGAAGCGGACGCGGGCGAGGTGCCGCCGGCGGACGCATCGGCCGAGGACGCGGTGGACGCCGACGGCGCGCTTCCGCCCGGGGCCGAGCCCGGCGCCCAACTCTAGGACGCCGGGCTGGCCGGTCAGTTGTCGCCGTCGAGCAGACCGCCCAGCGCACCCAGCACGCTGCCCTCGCCCACGCGCTTGCCGCCAGCGCGTGGCGCGGCCGCGATGATGCGATCTGCGAGACGCGAGAAGGGCAGCGTCTGCAGGATCACGCGGCCCGGTCCGGTGAGCTCCGCGAAGAAGAGCCCCTCGCCGCCGAACAGCGCGGTCTTCACACCCGGCACCATCCGGATGTCGTAGTTCACCGAGGGCTGCAACGCCACGAGGCACCCGGTGTCCACGCGGATGGTCTCGTTGGGTGCGAGATCGTGCGTGATGAGCGACCCGCAGGCGTGCAGGAACGCCAGGCCGTCACCGGTGAGCTTCTGCAGGATGAAGCCCTCGCCGCCGAAGAACCCGGCGCCGATGCGGCGCGTGAAGGCGATGCCGATCTCGGTGCCACGCGCCGCGCACAGGAAGGAGTCCTTCTGCGCGAGCATGGTGCCGCCCCACTCGGCAAGGTCGATGGGGTGGATCTTGCCCGGGAAGGGCGCCGCGAAGCCGACGTCGCGCCGCCGGTTGCCCTCGTTGACGAACATCGTGATGAAGAACGACTCGCCGGTGAGCATCCGCTTGCCGGCGCCGAGCAGCTTGCCCATGAGCGAGTTCTGCTGGCCGCTGGCGTCCAGCGTGGTCAACATGCGGATGCTGTCCTGCATGTACATCATGGAGCCGGCCTCGGCGACCACGGCCTCGCCAGGGTCCAGGGTCACGATGACGGCCTGCAGGTCGTCGCCGATGAGGCGGTAGTCGATCACGTCGGATGCCATGCGTGCTCCGGTTGGGGAGGTGGTGGGAACATGAGTTCGGGTGTTCGCTGCCGACGGGCGGAAAATTACTGAGGCCGGTGGGCGGGGGCAGGTGAGCGGGGCGAGGTGAACCGGGATCGGGGCAGAGGCGCGGGCCGCGAGTCGTCACCCACGGGCCCCCGCCGCCCATCCGCGATCACCTGCGTCAGCTCCACCCGACAGACCCTCCCGCCTACGGCCGGTACACCACGGACAGATACCCCCGCAGCCGGTGCCGAAACGGCTCGTCCAGCGAATAGCCCGCACCCGCCCGCACCGCGGTCTGCGGCAGCCGGACGAAGCCAATGGCAGGGAACCGCTCGCCGTACTCGGCCCCCACCACGCGGTGCCATCGCTCCAGCCGATCGCCCGCGCTCCCCAGCCAGTAGTACGCCTCGGCCCCGAGCACCGGCAGCGCGAGGCGCAGCGTCCCCGCGCGCCGGCCACCGAGCGTGCCCGGCGGGAGTACGGGCATGGCGAGGCGCTGGCCCAGCAGCCGCTCGTCGAAGAACGGCGGCGCCATCCCACCCACCGCGATCTGCTCGTAGGCGGGCGCGTCGCGCCCCACCTCGGCGTACGTGCCGCTGGCCGCCACGCGGACGCCCGCCACCCGCACCGCGGCGCTCGATCCCACGCGCGCCCGCGTCCACTGATCGGCGCCGGTGCGGCCGGTGGCGAGCTGCGGGGAAAGGGCGCCGCCCACCGACCACCGATCGCCCGACACCAGAAAGCTGCCGCCCACCTCGCCGTAGCCGAGTACCCGGCCCACCCGCTCCGCGCCCTCGGCGTCTGGATCCACCGAGCCGGCGGACGCACCCGCGGCGGCGCGCCAGCTCGTGCGCGCGTAGCTGCGGCTCGCGTCCGCGAACGCATGGACGCCCGCGTAGACCGCGTCCAGCGACGTGGGTACCACGTCGCCGTCCCGCAGCGTGGACGGGCGCTGCTCCGTCCAGAACGCCTCGGCGGACAGTGTGGGCGCGAGGCCGCGCCAGGCCGCCGAGAGCGCGCCGCCGCGCCACGCGCCTGGCTCACCCAGTCCGGCCTGCGCGAGCCAGGTGAACCGGGCAATCGGGTCCAGGTTGGCCGCCATCAGCGACACGGTCCACCCCTCCGGCGACGCGCTGGCGCCCGGGAGCACGCGCCAGCGGCGCGGGCCCCAGCCGTAGAGCTCGGACGGGGGCAGCGTGGCGGTGGCGAAGGAGTCGGCGGACGGAGGCGCGAGGGGCGGCACGGCCGGCGTGAGCGCGGCGAGCAGCGCCGGGGCCCCGGGCGCCAGCACGCTGTCGGCGTGTACCTCGCGCACGTCGTGGCCGCGTGCGTGCAGCTCCAGAAAGTAGGTGGTGCCGTCGTGACCGACGTCCGACGCCAGCGACGCACCGGTGGTGCGGGTGAGCGGCCGCTCGGCGCCGGTGGCCGCGTCCACCCGCGCGAGGTGTGGGATGCCGCCACGCTCCGAGGTGGCCACGACGGAGCGGCCGTCGGGCGCCCAGTCCGCGCCGTACCGGCTCCACTCACCGTCACCGATCATGCGCGGCGCGCCGCCGTCGGCTGGCACGACGGCCAGCCGCCAGCGTCCGGCGCTCTGCACGCTGGCCACGATCTCGCGGCCGCCGGGCGACCAGCGCGGCCGGAACCAGGCGACCGCGGGGGAGCCCGCCGAGAGCAGCGTCACGGCGCCGCTGGCGAGGTCCACTCGCACCAGGTCGCAGACGCCGGCCGTGCAACGCACCGCGGCGGCCTGGCGTCCGTCCGGAGAGGGATCAGCCCAGCGAATGCCCGCGCCGTACGTCAGCCGGCGCACGTGCCCGCTCTCGCGATCCCAGACGAACAGGTCGGGGCGCGCCGTGCCGTCGCCCACCGGCACCGAGCGCGACACGAGCAGCTGCCGGCCATCGGGCAGGAAGCGCGGATATTCGTATGCGGCGCCATTCACCGCGTGCAGCGTCGCGATCGCCGCCTTGGGCAGTGGCCGCTCCAGCACGGCGGGCACGTCGTCCGGGTCGCGCTGCATCAAGCGCTCGCGAGCCCGGCGCGCCGCCGCGGTCTCGGCGGAGTCCGATGTTCGCCAGACCACCACGCGCGAGGGCAGGTCGCGCGAGCGCAGCGCGAGCGCGAGTAGCGCGCCGTCGGCCGACACGGCCGGGTCGCCGCTGCTCCAGCCACGGTGCTGCACCAGCCTTCCGGTACTCAGCCCCTCGCTCCGCAGCCGCCGCTCGGCCTCCAGGGCCTGGCCCGTGAGCTCGGCGGAGAACCGGCCGTAGAGCTCGTCCGGCGAGGCGCCATAGACGCCGGTGAACGCCGCGGCGAAGCCACGGTCCTGGCGGGCCGTCATGCGCCGCCACAGGGACACCAGGCTGGAGTCGCCGCGTGCCGCCTGCAGCCACTCCAGAAACGCGGAGCCGGCCAGGTAGGCCATCGCGCCCCCCTGGAAGGTGCCGCTCGCGTCGAGCTGCGCGTAGGTGGGCAGCTGGCCCTCCAGCGCCCGCGCGCGCAGCACGGCGGCGCGCCCGGCGGAGCTCGGACGCCCGGAGCCGGTGAGCTGCCCCTCGATCACCGTGGCGTAGCCCTCGGTGACCCAGCGCGGCGCGCGGCGCGCGATGGGGCCCACGTCCACCGGGAGCAGCCGCCAGATCAGCCGCTGGCGCGCGTTGCGCGAGGGGCGCACGAGGTGCGCGATGTGGGCGTACTCGTGCACGGCGAGCAGCTCACCCCAGCCGCGGTTGTTCGCGATGAGCGAGGTGGGATCGGGCGGCGTGGGCCAGAGGAAGATCGTCGGCTGGTCGCGGAAGGGCAGCGCGAAGCCGTTGGACACGTTCAGGGGGTCTTCCACCAACACGGTGATGCGCTGCCGCGGCGCGAAGCCCACGAGCGCGTCCACACCGGCGTGCACCGCGTCCAGGCGGCTGGCCACGTCCCGCGTCCACTCCTCCATCTCGGCGGGAAAGAAGACGTCGAAGTGCGCGGTGGACAGCGAACGCCAGGCCCGCTCCGGGCGGGTGAGGTACTGGGCCGTGGCCGCCGTCGGCCACGCGGCGATGAGCAGCGGCAGCAGGCACGCGGCCAGCAGCGCGCCCGGACGGCGCGTGGTGAGGCGAGACATGCGGAGCATGCAGGTGGACGCGGGTGGACGCGGAACGGGGGCCCCGACATGCCGCCGGGGCCCCCGTTCTACACGGAGCGTTGGTGAAGCGTGAGGCTCAGCGCCGGCGGAACGTGCCGTTCACCCGGTCCAGCAGCCACGTGGTCGGCAGGATGATGAGCGGCGTCAGGAACGACGCGAGGAGGATGTTGATCCAGAGGAGCGCTCCGTAAAAAGCGCCCATTCCCAGGCCGGCCCAGAGGGTGCCGGCTACAGAGTGCGTCTCCAAGGGATGCCCCGTGTGAGTGGTTCGCCCGATAAACTAGCGGCGCAGGCGCGTGGGTTCCAGAGGGTGATGGCACGAGGCATCTTTCGCCCAGATGCCGCCCGCACGCGCTGGTTCCCATTCCGTCGACGCGGCCCCTGGTGCGGCCGTGCGCGCGGTCGACGCCGCCGTCGTCGGCGCCTTCGCGGGCGCGCCGGGCGTGACGGTGCTCGCCGTCTCGGGGGGGCTGGACTCCATGGTGCTGCTCGATGCCGCGGCCCGGCTGCCGGAGGCGGCGCGGCGGTTCGTGGTGGCCACCTTCGATCACGGCACCGGCCCGTGGGCCACCGAGGCCGTGGCCTTCGTGCGCCGGGAGGCGCGCGCACGGGGCCTGCCCGTGACGAGTGGTCGCGTGCGCCGGGCAACGGACGGCGAGAGTGCCTGGCGCCGTGCACGGTGGGACTTCCTGCACCACGTGGCGCGGCGTCGCGGGGCCTCGGCCGTGGCCACGGCGCATTCGCGCGACGATCAGGTGGAGACGGTGCTCATGCGCGTGCTGCGTGGAGCCGGCGCCCGCGGGCTCGCGGGGCTCGCGGCGCCCTCGCCGGTTCGCCGGCCGCTCGTGGCGCTCACGCGGGCACAGCTGGCCGCGTACGCGGAGGCGCGCGGGCTCGACTGGCGCGAGGATCCCAGCAACGCCAGCTCCCGCTTCCTGCGCAACCGGGTGCGCCACGAGCTGTTGCCGGCGCTCCGCGCGGTGCGTCCCGGGTTCGACGAGGAGCTGCTCGCCCTCGGGGCCCGGGCCGCCGCGTGGCGCGTCGAGATGGAGCGCGTGGTGGACGCGATCGGCCTCGCGCGCGAGCCAGATGGGAGTTGGAGCGTTGCCTCGGCCTCGCTGAAGGGGTATTCTCGTACGGAACTCGCCGTGCTCTGGCCGGCCCTCGCGGCGCGGGCGGGGCTGCGGCTCGACCGCCGCGGAACCTCGCGGCTGGCCGAGGTTACTATGGCGAGAGCGAAGATCGGCCGAATCCCGCTGGCCGGCGGCGGTGACGTCGTCTGCTTGCGGGATCGGTTTGTTTTGCGCCGGCACGTCGCGCGGCCCTTCGCCGCCCGGGCGCTGCATGGCGAGGTGCGGGTGGACGGCTGGCGATTCCGGCCGGCGCCGGCCGATGCGATGCCGGAGGCGGGCGACTGGATGGCGCATCTGCCGCCGGGGCAGGAGTTGATCGTCCGATCGTGGCAGCCCGGGGACCGCATCAGGTCCGCCGGACGACCCACGGCACGACGTGTGAAACGGTTTCTCGCGGAGGCCGGCATTCCGGGGCCGCTGCGAGCGGGGTGGCCGGTGATCGTCGCCGGCCGTGAGGTGCTCTGGATTCCCGGCGTATGCCGCAGCGACGCGGCGACCGCCCGGCCCGGACGGCCGGCCGTACCATATCTGTGTGAGCGTTGTCACCGCTGACCCGCGTCTGGACGGGCGCGCCGTGCGCCGGATCGCCCTGGACGAGGCGACCATCGCCGCACGCGTGCGCGAGCTGGGCGCGGAGATCACCGACGCCTATCCGGACGGCGAGCTGCTGGTGCTGGGGCTGCTCAAGGGGAGCTTCATCTTCCTGAGCGACCTGGTGCGGCAGGTCGCCCGCCCGCTTCAGGTGGATTTTCTCGTGGCCGCCAGCTACGGGGAGGGCACGGTCTCCAGCGGCACGGTGCGGCTGGTCTACGATCCGGAGACGGTCCTGGAGGGCAAGCACATCCTGCTGGTGGAGGACATCGTGGATTCGGGGCGGACCCTGAACCGGCTGATGGACCTCCTCGGTGAGCGCAAGCCACAATCGCTCGAGATCTGCGCGCTGCTCCACAAGCACATTGCGACCGAGCTGCGCCATCCGACGCGGTTCGTGGGGTTCGACGCGCCGAACGAGTTCCTGGTGGGGTACGGTCTCGATCATGCCGAGAACTACCGTCACCTCCCGTATATCGCGAGCCTGCAGTAACAGCCAGTAACAGCGAGTTCTAATGCCACCAACGCCTCCAAAGCGCAGCTTCAACTGGGGCCGCCTCTCCAAGCAGCTCTCGTTCTGGATCCTCGTCATCCTCGTGCCCGTCGCCTTCATCCAGTTCACGAGCCGGGGGACGGAGCAGGGGTCGAAGATCGATTACTCCCGCTACCTCCAGGAGCTGGAGCAGAGCGACAACATCTCCAAGGTGACGTGGACCGGCGGTCGCTCCCTGAGCGGTGACTTCAAGCAGCCCATCACCGTGAGCGGCCGGCAGGCCCGGCGCTTCACGGTGCTGCTGCCCATCGCCGACTCCGAGCAGGAGCTGCAGAAGCTGCGGCAGCACAACGTGACCATCGACGCGCAGGAGGAGCGTCCGTCCATCGGCGGCATGCTCTTCACGTTCCTGCCGTATCTGCTGCTCATCGGCTTCTGGATCTTCCTGTTCAAGCAGATGCAGGCTGGGGGTGCCAAGGCGTTCTCCTTCGGCAAGTCCAAGGCGAAGCTGCTCACGGGCGACACCCCCAAGGTGACCTTCGCCGACGTGGCCGGCGCCGATGAGGCGAAGATCGAGCTGCAGGAGATCATCGAGTTCCTCAAGGATCCGCAGAAGTTCACCAAGCTGGGCGGCCGCCTGCCCAAGGGCGCGCTGTTGGTGGGCCCGCCGGGCACGGGCAAGACGCTGCTCGCCCGCGCCGTGGCTGGCGAGGCGGGACGGCCGTTCTTCTCGATGTCGGGCTCCGACTTCGTGGAGATGTTCGTGGGCGTGGGCGCGAGCCGCGTGCGCGACCTGTTCGAGCAGGGCAAGGCCAACGCGCCGTGCATCATCTTCATCGACGAGATCGACGCCGTGGGCCGGCATCGCGGCGCCGGCCTGGGCGGCGGGCACGATGAGCGCGAGCAGACGCTCAACCAGCTGCTCGTGGAGATGGACGGCTTCGAGTCCAACGAGGGCGTGATCCTCATCGCGGCCACCAACCGCCCCGACGTGCTCGATCCGGCGCTGCTGCGCCCGGGCCGTTTCGACCGGCAGATCGTGGTGGACGCGCCGGACCTGCGCGGCCGCGAGGGCATCCTCAAGGTGCACCTGCGCAACAAGCCGATCGCCGAGGACGTGCAGGTGACCGCGCTCGCGCGCGGCACGCCGGGCATGTCGGGGGCAGACCTCGCGAACCTGGTGAACGAGGGCGCGCTGCTGGCCGCCCGCCGCAACCACGACCGCATCTACATGGCCGACCTCGAGGAGGCCAAGGACAAGGTGATGCTGGGCGCGGAGCGCAAGTCGCTGGTGATGCGCGAGGAGGAGCGGCGGCTCACGGCCTACCACGAGGCCGGTCACGCCGTGTGCGCCATCATGGTCAAGGGCAACGACCCGCTGCACAAGGTGACCATCGTACCGCGCGGCCGTGCCCTGGGGCTGGCGTTCACGCTGCCCGAGGACGACCGCGTGTCCGTGACGCGCGAGCAGATCGAGGCGCGCATGGCCATGGCCTACGGCGGCCGCGTGGCCGAGGAGCTGATCTTCGGGCACGAGCACGTGACCACCGGCGCGGCCAGCGACATCCAGCAGGCCACCGGCATCGCGCGCCGCTACGTCTCGCAGTGGGGGCTCTCCGACGCCATCGGCCCGATCCTCGTGGGCGAGAACGAGCAGGAAGTCTTCCTGGGCCGTGAGCTGGGCCACCGGCGCGAGGTCTCCGAGAAGACGTCGCAGCTGGTGGACAGCGAGGTGTCGCGGGTCATCAGCCAGGCGTTCAACCGCGCCAAGCAGGTGCTCACCGACAACATGTCGCTGCTGCACGCGGTGGCCGCCTCGCTGCTGGAGCGCGAGACGCTGACGCGCGACGACATCCACGTGCTCATGCGCGGCGAGAAGCTGCCGCCCCGCACGTTCCCGCCGGAGTCGCCGGCGCCGGCCTCGCCGACGCCGGCCGCCGAGCCGCGGCGCGCCAACCCGCCGCTCCTTGGCGGCCCGGAGGTCGCGCCGGCATAAGGACCGCCGGCGTGACGGCTCCGGCCCTCGTCTGGCAGCTGCGCGAACGGGCGATCGTCCTCGATCGCCCGTTCGTGCTCGGCATCCTCAACGTGACCCCCGACAGCTTCAGCGACGGGGGTTCGTTCGTTTCCCCCGACGCGGCCGCGGCCCACGTCGAGCGCCTGCTGGCCGAAGGGGCGAACGGGATCGACGTGGGCGGCGAGTCCACCCGCCCGGGCGCCGCGCCGGTGGACGTGGCGGCCGAGATCCGGCGCGTGGCGCCGGTGGTGGAGCGCCTGCGGCGGGCGCATCCCGACACGCTCCTCTCGGTGGATACGGTGAAGGCGGAGGTGGCGCGCGCGGCGCTGGACGCCGGCGCCGACGTGGTGAACGACGTCTCGGGGTTTCGCCTCGACCCCCGCATGGGCCAGATTGTGGCGGCGGCACGCGCGGGCGCGATCCTGATGCACTCGCGTGGCACCGTGGCCGAGATGGCCACGTACGCGCATGCGACCTACGGCGCGGACGTGACGGCCGAGGTGGGCGACGAGCTGCAGCAGGCCGTGGATCGCGCGGTGGCCGCGGGCGTGGCGCGCGAGGCACTGGTGGTGGACCCCGGCATCGGGTTCGGCAAGCGCTCGGAGCACTCGCTCCGCGTGCTCGGTGAGCTCGCGCGGCTCGTGGAGCGGCTGGGTCGGCCGCTGCTGGTGGGCGTGTCACGCAAGCGGTTCGTGGGCGAGATCACCGGCGAGTCGGTGCCGGCGGCGCGCGCGGCCGGCTCGGTGGGGGCCGCCGTGGCCGCCCTGGCGGCGGGCGCACGGCTGTTTCGCGTACACGACGTCCAGTTGCACCGGCAGGCGCTCGACGTGGCCTGGGCGGTGGCCCGCAGCGGTATGGTGGAGCGCCACGCGACACCGCCGGCATCGATCGACGCAACGTCTCTGGAGAACCAGGCACCAGCATGAGCTTCGGCATGAGCCGCCAACCGTGATCGCCACTCCATGACGAGCATCCTGGACCAGTTCCGCTTCGTGGAGGCGGGATGGCGCGACGTGCTCGAGGTCGCGATCGTGGCGTACGTGCTGTACCGCGTGCTGCTCCTGCTGCACGGCACCCGGGCGGTGCAGATGCTCACCGGCATCGTGGTGCTCGCCTTCGTGTACGCGCTCGCGTGGCTGTTCAAGCTCACGATGATCACGTACCTGCTGGCCAAGGCGTTCCAGTTCGCGCCCATCGCCGCAGTCGTCATCTTCGCCCCGGAGATCAGGGCGGCGCTCACCCACCTCGGCCAGTCGCGCGTGACGCGGTTCTTCCGACGCCTGGAGATGAAGGAGGTGGCGGAGGAGATCGCCGACGCCGTGGAGCGGCTGAGCCGCTCGGGCATCGGAGCCATCATCGCGGTGGAGCGCGAGGTGAATCTGGGTGACTACGTGCAGTCCGGCTCCGAGATGCAGGCCAAGGTCTCCACGGACCTGCTCACCACCATCTTCACGCCGTACTCGCCGCTGCACGATGGCGCGGTGATCGTACGAGGCGACACGATCATCGGCGCCGGCTGCATCCTGCCGCTCTCGCAGGCGCAGATCGACGACCGCTCGCTGGGCACGCGCCATCGCGCCGCCCTCGGCCTCACCGAGGAGACCGACGCGTTCGTGATCGTGGTGAGCGAGGAGACGGCGACCATCTCCGTGGCGAGCCTCGGCCGCCTGGACCGCGGGCTCACGCCGTCACAGGTGCGCAACCTGCTCTCCGGCCGCCCCATGCGTCAGACGTCGGAGCACCCCGTGGTGGAGATCCCCGCATAGCCGGCACCACCGCCGCGCGCGCCGTGGCACCAGCATCAGCGCCGCGCGAGGTTCCGACGCGCGGCCCCCTGGCCGCCGGAGTGGCCGCAGCGGCCGTGCTCCTGGCCGTCTACGTGGCCACGCTCGCGCCGGACGTCACACTCTGGGACGCCGGCGAACTGGTGGCCGCGGCATACGGCCTGGGCATTCCCCACCCGCCGGGAACGCCGCTGTTCGTGCTGCTCGGGCGCGCGTGGATCGTGCTCTGGTCGCCGCTGCTGGGGCCGGCGGTCGCGCTCAACCTGCTCTCGGCGATGTGCACGGCGACCGCGTGCGGTGTGCTGGGCGGGCTCGTGGGCCGCTGGACGCGGAGCGGCTGGATGGGAGTGGCCGCCGGCATCGGCGGCGGCGCGCTGGCCACGGTGTGGCGCAACGCCACCGAGACCGAGGTCTACGCCGTCACCCTGCTCGCCGGCGCGCTCGCGCTCTGGGCGGGCGACCTGGCCGGGCGCACTGGCCAGCGTCGCTGGTTGCTGCTCGCCTGCTACGCGCTGGCGCTCGCCGTGCCGCTGCACCCATTCGCGCTCGTGGTCGCGCCCGGCGTGATCGTGCTGGCGGCCAGCGATGCCACGGGGGCGTTCCACTGGCGGCGCGCGCTGCCGCCGCTGGCCGCAGGCGTGCTGGCCATGGGCGCGGGCACGCTGCGGCTGTCGCTGCTCGCGGCGGGTGCCGCGCTGCTGCTGGTCGAGCTGGCGCTCCCACCTGCCGCCGGGGACGCATCGCTGCCGCGCGGCGCCCGCCGGCTACCGCGACCCGCGGCCGTTGTCGGCCTGGTGGCGCTCGCGGCCACCGCGTTGCTGGTGATGCTCGTGCGCGCCCGGGCGGACCCGGCGCTCAACCAGGGCAACCCGGCCACCCTCGCGGCGTTGGCGGACGTCATCGCGCGCCGCCAGTACGACGTGGCGCCGCTCTGGCAACGCGAGGCGCCGCTCTGGCTTCAATTGGGCAACGTGCTGCAGTGGGCGGACTGGCAGGTGGCACTCGGGCTCGCCCCAGGAGTGATACCCTCGTGGGCGCGTACGCCGGTCTCGGTACTCTGGGCGCTGCTGGCGGTGGTGGGCGCGCGGGCGCACCGCGGGCTGGACCGGCGGAGTTGGCGCGCGCTGCTCGTGCTGCTCGCCGGCGCCAGCGTGGGTGTGGTGCTCTACCTCAACCTCAAGGCTGGGCCGTCGTACGGATGGGGGGTGCTGCCCGGCGACGCGCCGCACGAGGCGCGCGAGCGCGACTACTTCTTCGTCTTCGCGTTCTGGATCTGGGGCGCCTGGGCGGCCATGGGGTTCGTGGCACTCGGCCGGCGCTGGCTCGGCCGGCCCTGGGCGGGTGCGCTGCTCGCGACAGTCCCGCTCGCCCTCAACTGGAGCGCCGTGGACCGCAGGCGCGCACCCGACACCACCCTCGCGCGTGACGTCGCGGCCGCGCTGCTGGCATCCGCGCCGCCGCGCGCCGTGCTGCTCACGGCCGCCGACAACGACAGCTACCCAACCTGGTACCTGCAGCAGGTGGAGGGGGTGCGGACGGACGTCACCGTGGTGGCCGTGCCCCTGCTGCCCGCGCCCTGGTACCGCGCCGAGCTGGCGCGCCGCTGGCGGCTGGGCGGGGGCGCCGGGGCCTGGCTCGGTCCCGACGCCACGCTCGGTGCACTGGCCGCCGACGCGGCCGAGCAGGGGCGACCCCTGGTGGCCAGCGCGGCGCTGCCGGCCGCACGACGAGCGGCACTCGGCGCGACCTGGACGCCGCGCGGGGTAGTCTGGCGCCAGGGCGCCGCGACCGCCGCCGACGGCGAGCTGTCGGCGGCCGTGGCCGCACGGGTGGCTCGGCAGGTGGCCGCCGTCCGTCCGGCCGGTGCCACCACCGACGGTGGGCCACGGTCCATGCGTCGGCTCCTCGGCTGTGCCAACCGGGCGGCGAGCCCGGCGCGCGGCCGGGACGTGTCCCTTGATTCGGCGTGCAACGTCCGATAGTGTACCATGTTATGCCTTTTCCAGACCTTTCCGAGCGGGCCGCAGAAATCCGGGATCGGATTCGTGATGCCGTGGCGCGCGGAGGGCATGGACAGCGCGTGACCATCGTCGCCGTCACCAAGACACATGGCGCCGACGCGGTGGCGGCGGCGTGGGCGGCGGGCATTCACGACGTGGGCGAGAATCGCGTGCAGGAGGCGCTGTCCAAGATGCAGGAGGTCACCGTTCCGGTACGCTGGCACCTGATCGGGCATCTGCAGCGCAACAAGGCGCGCTCGCTGGAGCGGTTCGCCATGTTGCACGCACTCGACAGCGCGCGGCTGGCGGACGCCGTCTGCGCGGTGGGCGTGCAGACGGGGAACCCGGTGGATGCGCTGCTGCAGGTGAACGTGGCCGGCGAGGAGACCAAGGGCGGCTTCGAGCCGCACGAGGTTCGCGCCGAGGCGGAGCGTCTGGTGGGCCTCGCGGGCGTGTGCGTGCGCGGCGTGATGACGATGGCGCCCTACGAGGCCCCGGAGGCGGTGCTACGGGCCACGTTTCGCGGCGCGCGCGAGGCGCGCGAGGTGCTGCGTGAGGCGGGGCATCCGGCGGACGAGCTGTCCATGGGCATGTCCGGGGACTACGAGATCGCGGTGGAGGAGGGCGCAACGATGGTTCGTCTGGGTACGATCCTCTTCGGCTCGAGGCCGGCGTAATGGACAATGCATTTCATCTGACGCCGCTGGACGTCCGCCGCTACGACTTCGGCTCGGCGCTGCGCGGCTACGACAAGGCACGCGTGGATCAGTTTCGCGAGCAGGTGGCCGCGGAGCTGGAGCGCCTGGCGCGCGCGAACCAGGATCTGGAGGCCAAGGCCCGCGGCTTCCACGAGCAACTGCGCGCGTTCCGCGAGCGCGACAAGGCGCTCAACGAGGCGCTGGTGAGCGCGCAGCAGCTGCGCGGCGAGATGCGCGAGCAGGCGGAACGCGAGGCACAGCTCATCGTGCGCGAGGCGCAGGCCGAGGCCGAGCGCGCCGTGTCGTCGGTGCGCGCCGAGGCGCGCCGGCTGGAGGAGGACATCCAGTCGCTCGCGCGCATGCGGCGCGCGCACCTGGCGCAGCTCCGCGCGCTGGCCGAGCGGCAGCTCTCGGACATCGAGGCCATGGAGGTGGTGGCCGAGACGGGGCTCGAGCAGGGTGGCGAGCTGCCGCGTCCTTCGCATCCCACCCCGGCCTGGTTGGGCAAGGTGGAAGCCGAATGATCCACCCGCAGCTGCAGCACACGCTGCAACATCCGGCCGCCACCGGCGAGCTGCCGCTCTGGGCGCACGTGCGCGAGCGCGTGGAGGCCTCCGCGGGCGTGGTGCGCGAGCGGTGGCAGGGCCAGCCTGTCGCGGCGATCGTGCTGGGCACCGGCCTGGGAGCGCTCGCGCGCGAGATCTCGGTGGACGCGGCCATCGACTACGCGGACATCCCGGGCTTCCCGATGTCCACGGTGGAGTCGCACGCCGGGCGGCTATTGTGCGGCACGCTCGCCGGTCGCCCGGTGGTGGCCATGCAGGGGCGCTTCCATCGCTACGAAGGCTACTCGCTGCAGCACGTGACCTTTCCCATCCGCGTGCTGCGGTCGCTGGGGGCGCCCACGCTCATCGTGTCCAACGCGTGCGGCGGCATGCACCCGCTGTGGAACACGGGCGACCTGATGCTGATCGCCGATCACCTGAATCTGCTGGGCGACAACCCGCTGGTGGGAGCCAACGACGCCACGCTCGGCCCGCGCTTTCCCGACATGTCGGCGCCGTACGACGCGGAGTTGCGCGCGGTGGCCCGCGAGGTGGCGGCGGAGCGGCGGTTCGTGCTGCGCGAGGGCGTGTATGCGGCGGTGACGGGCCCCAGCCTGGAGACGCGCGCCGAGTACCGCATGCTGCGCCAGATGGGCGCGGACGTGGTGGGGATGTCCACCGTGCCCGAGGTGATCGTGGCCGTGCATGGCGGCATGCGCGTGCTCGGCATCTCCATCATCACCGACCGCTGCCTGCCCGATGCGCTGGAGCCGGTGTCGGTGGAGCAGATCCTCGCCGTCGCGCACGCCGCGGAGCCACACCTCTCGGCGCTCGTCACCGGCGTGGTGGAGCGGCTCGGATGACCGGCACCACGACGTCGCCCGACGCCCGCCGGTTCGCCGCGCTGCCCGCGGAGCTGCCCGCGAACGCCCTGGAGCAGGAGCTGCTCGCGTTGTGGAACGCCGAGCAGCTGTTCCAGCGCACGCTCGAGGCGCGGGAGGGCGCCCCGAAGTTCGTGTTCTTCGAAGGACCGCCCACGGCCAACGGCCGGCCCGGCATCCACCACGTGTTCGCGCGCACGATCAAGGACCTGTTCTGCCGCCACCGCGCCATGCAGGGCTTCGCGGTGCCGCGCAAGGCGGGCTGGGACACGCATGGGCTGCCGGTGGAGATCGAGGTGGAGAAGCAGCTCGGCATCAGCGGCAAGCAGGACATCGAGCGCATCGGCGTGGAGCGCTTCAACCAGCTGTGCCGCGAGAGCGTGTGGAAGTACCGCGGCGAGTGGGAGGAGCTCTCCGCGCGCATCGGCTTCTGGCTGGACTACGAGAATGCCTACGCCACGTACAGCAACACGTACGTGGAGAGCGTGTGGTGGGCGCTCAAGACCCTGCACGAGCGCGGCCTGCTGTACCGCGGCCACAAGATCCTGCCGTACTGCCCCCGCTGCGGCACCTCGCTCTCCAGTCACGAGGTGGCGCAGGGCTACGAGGACGTGGACGGCCCCAGCGTGTACGTGGCGCTGGACCTCGTGGAGGCCGCCGGCGCGCCCGTGCCCACCGTGCGGCTGGACGACGGGCAGGAGCGTGCCTCGCGGCGCATCCTCGTGTGGACCACCACGCCGTGGACGCTCGTCTCCAACGTGGCGCTGGCGGTGAACCCCGCCCTCACCTACGTGGAGCTGCGCCGCCGCGGCGGCGATCCGCGCACGCTGCTGCTCGCCGAGTCGCGCGTGGCCGGTGCGCTGGGCGAGGACTGGCGCGACCGCTGGGACGTGGTGGGCACGATGCCCGGGGAGGCGCTCGCGGGCTGGCGCTACCAGCGGCCGCTGGACTGGGTGGACTACGGCGACGGCGCGCACGAGCTCATCGTGCCAGAGGCGT
>DATANT010000170.1:0-3625 GCA_036266115.1 Gemmatimonadaceae bacterium
CCACCGAGCTGACCGGGTCGAGCGACCGGACGACGCGCGCGGCCTCGAGCGCGGCGTCGCGGCCGGACACGATGCCGACGGCATCGCCGCACTCGGCGAGCGCGCGCCACGCTGGAGCACGCGGAGCGTGCCCCCGGGCACGTCGGCCAGCGGCGCGAGCGACGGGAACGGAATGGAGCGCTCCGGCGCAGCACCGCGCACGAGGTGGGATGCCCGGGCCTGCGTGAGCCTCCGCGAGCGCTCGACCTTCTACGGCTCGTCGCCAAGCGCCGCGGGCGCCACCAGATGTCGGTCAGTGAGCCGCTCGCAGAGATAGCCGATCACGTACTCCGGAGCCGTGGCGATCGATATCTCCCGCGTGGACTCGAGCTCCTCCAGCGCCTTCGCCACCGCGTTCCACAACCGGGTGTCGCGGTAGACGGCGAATGGTTTCAGCGGTGTCATCGGCGCAGCCCCATGTCCGGGCGGCCCGGGTTCGCCCGACCGCCATCACCGATCTCGAACGCACCCGTGTTGTTTGGCATCGGCGTCACCGTTGCGGTGGTCCTCAATGAGCAACGCCGGCCCGAAAACGGGGCTGCAGTGTTGGGGCGATGGGTGGTCGAACGCAGGGGTGGCCGAGGTCGCCGATCCTGACCTATCGCGCGGCCTCGGGATCTGGGTCGGTGGGCTTGTCGGTGGCGGGCGGCGGCGCTGGAGCAGGCGCAGAGCTGCCCGCCTCGTCCTTGTGCGATTCCGGGTGGCGGGCAGCCTCCCACCGTTCCTTGTACTTCTTCTCGAACGCTCCGAATCCGCCCTTCTTCTGCTCGTTGGAATCCGTCATGACTCTCTCCGACGCTCGGGCACTCGCTACGTCTATCAACCAGTCGGACAACCAGGATACGGTTCGTTATCCAGATGGTCAACAGCGGGCGCCAGACTGTGCAAGCGTCACGCAGCCAGGCACGGCCGTCGCTCGGAGCCTGGGATGCGGCGCTGCGCACCGATGTGGCTTCCGTGCTCCACCTCTCGCAGAGAGTTGGACGAGCGAGCGAGGGTGGGGCGCAGGAGCGGCAAGCTCGTCAAGGTGGCCTCGCCGCTCGCGTCCAATTAAGGCATCACGTGCCTTCGTACAACGCTAGCAGGCCCGCGGCCCCGCGACTGACCGCGGCGCTCACCAACGCATGGGCGCGCTTCAGCGTGCAGGTGAAATTCATCGCCCCGGCTACTTCCGCATCGAGAGCACGCCGTGCCCGCAGGACCACGAGGTGCGCGCGCAGCAGATCACTGGCCGCATCCCGGCCGATCGCTATGGCATGGCAGCTGACGGCGCGAGCACCGCGGGTGATCTCCCGCGTGGCGATGTGTCGGCATCGTGAGAGGTGCACCACGACAGCGGGCCCGGGGGACGTCCCCCGGGCCCGCTGTCGCACCTGGCCGAGCGCCCTACTTGAGGGGGTTGGCCGTCTCCATCATGCCGCCGAGCACCTCCTCGGCGGTCGCCTGGCGGTTGGGCACCGCGCTCGTCCACTGCCCGTAGACGGAGGCGTCGAGCGTGTCGCCATTGCTCCCCAGCTTCCTCAGCCGGGCCTGATCCTCGTCGGTGAGCACCTGCTTGGGCAGCGGGCCGAGCTCGCGCACGTCGTCCGCCGCGATTCCGAGCGCGTCGCCCACCCGGGTGCCGTAGTCGTCGTGGATGAGGAAGAAGTGCCAGAGCATGCGCTCCTGCACGTCGCGCTCGCACTGGCCGAGCAGGTTGCTCATGTTCGCCACCAGGTCGTCGCGCTCCCACTCCTGCATGGTGATGTAGCGGATTCGCGGCTGCGCGTAGTCGTTGCGGCGCTCCAGCACGCTGCGGGTCAGGCGGCCCGAGACCACCGGCCCATTGTGCGGCTCCTCGCGCGTCGCCTCGTGCAGCCCGCTGTGGATCGAGGGCTCGTAGTTGACGTGTGGATTCTGGCCCTCGACGCCGTCCGTGTAGTACGCCATCTGGCCGTCGCGCTGGTTGGTGGCCACGCGCGCGTTCTTCGCCTGGTTCACCGGGAGCTGCAGATAGTTGGTGCCCACGCGGTAGCGCTGGGTGTCGGAATACGAGAACGTCCGCCCCACGAGCATCTTGTCGTCGGAGAAGTCCAGGCCGTCCACGAGCACGCCGGTGCCCATCGCAATCTGGTCGTTCTCGGCGAAGCGGTCCTGCACGTTCCGATTGAGCGTCATCACGCCGATCTTGCGCAGCGGGTAGTCGTCTTCCGGCCACGTCTTGGTGTCGTCCAGCGGGTCCCAGTCCAGCTCCGGATGGTCGTGGTCCTCCATGAGCTGCACGTAGACGTCCCACTGTGGGAACTCACCGCGCTCGATGGCCTCGAACAGGTCCTTGGACGCGGAGCCCAGGTCCTGCCCCTGCACCTTCGCCGCCTCCTCGGCGGTGAGGCTGGCGACGCCCTGCCGCGGATGGAAGTGGTACTTCACGAGCACCGTGCCGCCCTCGGCGTTCACCATCTTGTACGTGTTGACGCCGAAGCCCTCCATGTGCCGGTAGCTGGCCGGAATGCCGCGCGGGCTGAACAGGTGCGTCAGCATGTGCATGGACTCCGGCGTCTGGCTCATGAAGTCGAAGATGCGGTTCGGCTCCTGACGGAACGTCACCGGGTCCGGCTTCAGCGAGTGGATGACGTCCGGGAACTTGATGGCGTCGCGGATGAAGAAGATCGCGAGGTTGTTCCCCACGAGGTCCCAGTTGCCGTCCTCGGTGTAGAACTTCACCGCGAAGCCGCGCGGGTCGCGCGCCACCTCGCTCGAGTCACGACCGCCGATCACCGTGGAGAAGCGGATGGCGAGCGGCGTCGTCTTGCCTTCCTCCTGGAAGAGCTTCGCCCGCGTGTACTTCGATGCCGGCTCGTCGCCGATCTTCCCCGTCGCCTCGAACTCGCCGTAGCACACGAAGCCGCGCGCGTGCACCACGCGCTCGGGAATCCGCTCGCGGTCGAAATGGCTGATCTTCTCCAGGAACTGGTAGTTCTCCAGGGTGGCCGGCCCACGGCTGCCCACCGTGCGCTGCGACTGGTTGTTCACCACCGGGTGGCCCTGGCGGTTCGTCAGCGTCCGGTCCGTGTCCTGATTGTCGGCGGGCTCTGACTGCTTTGGATCACGCTTCTTCATGACTTCTCCAGGATGCTGGTGGGTGAACGGAGTCTGAGCGATGCGCACACGGCGAGGAACTGCCGTACCGGCAACGGCGGCCCGCGTGGCGCGGAGCCGCGCGCTTGCCGACTCTATCGCTACTCGCAAGATATCCAGTGCGCTCACCCGCAAGCCAGGCCACGCCGACCAGCGCGCGACCACTCGCGGCGTCCGGCCGGACGACTGAACGATTGCACGACGCTGAGCGGCGGCCCGATGCGTGGACGAGGCCGCTCACGCACTGCGCGGGGTGGATGGCGAGAAGTTTGCGGCGAGCCGGCATGCCCGCCCCCGCGACAATGATCGACTCATCACGACCGCGCGCAGCGCCACGCAGCCGGCGAACCGGCGCCCGGATCGGGCGCGCGGTCGTCGCGGCGATCGGACTTGGCGGCGCACTGCTCGTCTCGACGTCGCTGCGCGACCCGACGCCGCGCTTCCTGGAGCGCCGTTCCCACCTGGTGGC
>DATANT010000171.1:0-6100 GCA_036266115.1 Gemmatimonadaceae bacterium
CATGGCGACGATGCCGCGCTCGGCGTAGTGCTCCCGGGTACGGCGGAGGGCGTCTACCCTGCCCTGAAAGTCCCGCGACGACTTGGCGCGCATCACGACGTCGTTAGCGGCATGCTCCTGCAGCACGCCATTGGGCTCGCCGTCCGCGTAGCGGCCGAAGCGCGCACCGTCGGGATCCGGGGTCTCGCGCGTGATGCCGGCGAGCTGCAGCGCCCGGGTGTTGCAGATGCCCGAGTGACAGTCGGAGCGCAGCACGTACACCGGCTGGGTGGTCGAGACGAGGTCCAGATCCTCGGTGGTCGGCGTTCGGCGCTCGGCGAGCTTGGACTCGTCGTAGCCCCAGCCCTCGATCCAGGCCTCCGGCCCCTTCCCGACGTTGGGATGTGTGCGGAGGGCCGCGATCATCCCGGGAATGTCGTTCACCGCCGGCACGATGCAGGGGATCGCGTCGACGGTCATCGCCACGTAGGTGGGGTGGGTGTGGATGTCGACGAATCCCGGCAGCACAGTCCTGCCGCCCAGGTCGATGGCCGCAGCATCCGCGACGTCGGCGGCATCCCCGATCCAGGTGAAGCGGCCGTCGGCCACCCGGAAGGCGCTGACGAAATCGTCCTCACCGTGCCCCGTGAAGACCTTGCCATTGACGAACGTCCGCTCAGCCCTCACGATCGCTCCCGCCTCATGTCCTCGTCGATGATCGCGTCCGCCCGAGCCGCACGGCGAGCGGGGCACCCGTGTCGGCCGGTAACCTAGCTGCGTCACCGATGATCGGGACCACCGCGGATGCTGAAGAGCGCGTCCACCGGCACGCCGAGCGCGCCGGCCAGCTTGAGTGCCAGCAGCACCGACGGCACCATCCGCCCGGTCTCGATGGCGTTCACCGACTTGCGCGTCACGCCGGCCATGGTGGCCAGGTCGGCCTGCGTGAGGTCGCGCATGGCCCGCTGCACCTTCAGGGTGTTGTGCAGCACCTCATCCCCCATCGTGCGCGCTCCTCTCGAAGTAGAGGAAGAGCGCGATGAAGGCGGCCAGGCCGAACGTCATGGTCGTGACGGCCATGGCCATGACGCCGCGGGGGGACGGCAGCATCCCGAGCCACAGTCCCAGGGGTACCTGGGCCGCGAGCACCACGACGAACGCCGCGCGCGACGCGCGAGCCATGTTCATGCGCCGCCATTCGTCCTGCAGGATCGCCCGCGCTTCCGGCGCATCCGGCGTCCAGCGGTCGCCCCCGAGCGTCGCGCGCAGTGCGCCCGCGATGAGCACGATCGCCACGGGCACCAGAACGGACACCCGTGGCAGCCACTGCGAGATCACGCCGTCGGGCCGGAGCGCCACCACGAGCGCGACGGTCCCGATCATCACCATCAGCACGAGGACGGCCACCATGCTTCGGTGGCTGAACCGGAGATACCTCTCCGAACGCGAGTCGATCGAACCGGTCATGCGGCATTCCTGAATGAGGGGGGTCGGCTCTGGGCGGTTCCGTCCGCTGGCATGTATGTAACCTATCGTTCTCTTTTTGGCAATGATCGGTATCTCGATACGGGACATCGCCCTCCACGGACGGCGGGCGCCGCGAGCACCGTCAGCGCGCATCGCGGGGCAGCCGATACAGGGGCTCGGCCCCGGTGGCATCGGCGGCCTCGCGGCGATACCGTAGAACCATGTCCACCGCCGCCCTTCTCGAGCAGTACCGCCCGGCCCTCACCGGCCATTGCTATCGCATGCTCGGCTCCGTCGTCGACGCCGAGGACGCGGTGCAGGAAGCCATGCTCCGCGCCTGGAAAGGCCTCGACCGGTTCCAGGAGCAGTCCTCGCTCAAGACCTGGCTCTACCGCATCGCCACGAACGTCTGCCTCGATGCGATCTCCGCCACGAACCGCCGGCGCACGCGCCCGGTGGAGCTCTCCGACACGCCGGGCGACGTGCGCGACGACATGGTGCTGCACGAGCGCCCGCGCGAGCACTGGGTGGAGCCGATCCCCGACGCCATGGCGTTGCCGGCCGCCGAGGGCTGCGATCCCGAGGAGCACGCGATCCTGCGCGAGAGCATCCGACTCGCCTTCGTCGCCGCGCTGCAGTATCTCCCGGCGCGCCAGCGCGCGGTGCTGCTCCTCACCCAGGTGTTGAGCTGGTCCGCGGCGGAGGTGGCCGCCCACCTGGACATGAGCGTGGCGGCGGTGAACAGCGCGCTGCAGCGCGCCCGCGCGACGCTCGAGACGCGCAATCCCGCCGTCATGCCGCGCGCGCTATCCGACGAGCAGACCCGGCTCGTGTCGCGGTACGTGGAGGCGTTCGAGCAGTACGACGTGGGCGCACTCACGAAACTGTTGCATGAGGAGGCGACGCTCTCGATGCCGCCCTACGACCTCTGGCTGCAGGGCCACGAGTCGATCGCGCAGTGGCTGCTCGGCAAGGGGATCGGCTGCCGGGGCTCGCGGCTCATCCCGGTGGAGGCGTGCGGCGGTACGCCCGCGTTCGCGCAGTATCGTCAGGGCGGCGCGGAGCCGTGGGCGCTGATCATGCTCGAGGTCCGGGGCGACCGGATCACGAGCATGACGTCGTATCTGGACGTCGAGACGCTCTTCCCGCGGTTCGGCCTGCCGATGCAGCTCCCGAGCTGACGCGCGGTCACGGAACGACTTGCGGTCCCGCCGAGGACGTTTTCGGCGGGACCGATGATTATCCGGGAGTGGCTCGGTCTATGGCTGTGAACCCATACCGAGGTCGCCATGTCCGCATCGCTGCTCGCATCCGCCGCCACTCCCCGCACGTCCCGCCGGACACTCTGGGCCGGCCGCATCATCACCGGCATCGCCGTGCTCTTTCTCACCTTCGACACGGTGATGAAGTTCGCCGTCACGAAGGAAGCCCTCGAGGGGACCGCGCAGCTCGGCTGGCAGGCGCACCACCTCCCGATCATCGGGACGATCGCCGCCGTGTGCCTGCTCCTCTTCGTCGTTCCGCGCACCGCGGTGCTCGGGGCCGTGCTCTGGACGGGGTACCTCGGCGGCGCGATCGCGACGCACCTGCGGCTCGACAACCCGCTCTTCACACACACGCTGTTCCCCATCTACGTCGCCGCCTTCGTGTGGGGCGGACTGTACCTGCGCGACGAGCGCGTGCGCGCGCTGCTGCGCCCCGCCCGCTGACCACACTCCCCTTCCACCACGGAGAACACACCATGTCCACGGCCCAGACCCCCGCGCCCACCATCCGGAACTCCGGCAGCACGCCCACGACGCCGCGCAAGCTGTTCGTGAACATCCCGGTGAGCGACCTGCAGCGTTCCATCACCTTCTTCGAGCAGCTCGGCTTCACCTTCAATCCCCACTTCACCGATGCCACCGCGACCTGCATGCTGGTGGGCGATGACGCGTACTTCATGCTGCTCGTCCGCGACCGCTTCGCCGGGTTCACCAGGCGCCCGGTGGGTGACCCGACCCGGGAGACGAGCGCGCTGTTCGCCGTGGGTGTGAACAGCCGGGAGGAGGTGGACGAGATGGTACGGAAGGCGGTGGCCGCCGGTGGCTCGCACGCCCTCGACCCGCAGGACCACGGGTTCATGTATGGCTGGAGCTTCTACGATCTCGACGGGCACCACTGGGAGGTCTTCTGGATGGACCCGAACGCGATCCCCGGCTGACGGCGCGGTCGCACCCGCCGCCCGGGTGCCGGCACCCGAGCGACTACGCGCTCGGGTCGCCCCGCGCCCGGCTCTCGGCGTCGTCCCTGTCCGCGTCGCTCTCGGGAGCCAGTACGACGCCGAGGTTGCGGCGCGTGTGGAGCAGCGAGACGCGCTCCCCCCCGTCCACCTTCCGCCGCAGGCGGCTCACATAGACGTCGATCAGGTTGGACGCCGGATCGTGCTCCTCGTCCCAGACGTGCGCCGCGATCTCCGCGCGGCTCACGACGCGCCCCGCGTTCCGCGCGAGATACTCGAGAAAGGCGTATTCCTTGGCCGCCAGCGGCACGACGCGCCCACGCCGTCGCACCTCGCGCAGGCGCGTATCCACCAGGAGATCGCCCACGACGAGCGAGGAGGGGAGCATCTCCCCTCCTCGCCGGAGCAGCGCGCGCAGCCGCGCCAGCAGCTCGCCGAACGCGAACGGCTTCGTGAGATAGTCGTCGGCGCCGGCATCCAGCCCCGCGATCCGGTCGTCGACGGCGTCGCGAGCGGTGAGCAGCAGGATGGGCGTGTGCAGCCCCTGCCGGCGCAGCTCGCGACAGACGGTGAAGCCGTCGCGCCCCGGCATCAGCACATCGAGCACGAGCACGTCGTACTCCCGCCCCAGCGCCTGGGCCAGCGCCGCATCGCCGTCCGCCACCGCGTCCACCTCGCACGCCTGCTCGCGCAATCCGCGGGCGAGCGCGTCGCGGAGCTGCTGGTCGTCTTCGGCAAGGAGGATACGCACGTGGCGGGCGCGAGAGGTGATCGACGCGGGAATCGCCTGTGGGCGGTCAGTGACGCGACGTGCCGCCGGCGGATCGTGATACCGGACGGCCGCGAACGCCGGACGTCCGGGCGTTCGCGGCGGTGATCGCTACGTGGCGCGCCGCGCTCTCCCGCATTCGCGGCGCCTGGACGCTGGTCACCGGCGGATCCACCACGAACAGGTCCCGGCCACGCAGCGGGATCACCGTCCACGCCACGGAAGTGTGCGACAGCACCTGACGGAGCGAGTCGCTCCATGCCCCGGTCGCGATCAGGTTGCGCGGCGGGGTGCGCCCCTCCGCCACGTCGCGCAGGAGCGCGTCCAGGCGCTCGTCGGCCCAGCGTTCCCTTCCGTCGCGGCTCACCCGCCGCACGCGGCCGTCCAGGTAGAAGTCCAGCCCGAACATCTTGTCCTCCGCCACGAGCCACACGCCGGCATCGCGGCCGGCGCGTGCCCTGATGTCGCCCGCCAGCGCGCCCATGTCGGACGGCGAGGGTAGCTGCGCCGCGACCCCCTTCAACAGCACCAATCCCATGGCGGACAGGAGGGCGAGCCGGACCACCGGCCGCGGGAGCCGACCGCCTGGCGCCGGCCAGCGCACCGCCACCGCGCGGGCGAGGCCGAGCGCGATGGGGACGTACAGGGGGAGCACGTAGAGCGGCAGCCGACTGCGCGCCAGCGAGAAGACGAGCAGAGGGACGAGGAGCCAGAGCGCCAGCAACGCCGCAGCGCCACCACGCTCGCGCCGCCGCCGCCACGCTCCCCTATCGAGCAGTTGCGCGCGTCGCAGCGTCGGCATGGCGTACACCAGCCAGGCGCCCGACCCGAACAGGAGCACGGGCAGGTAGATGAGCGCCGGCTTGTACCACTCCGGGTTCCGATGATGCTCGGCGGTCAGCACCCGCCCCACCACCTCGTCACCCACGAAGTAGCCGAGCAGGCCGGGATGCCGAAGCGCCGATGCCACGTACCACCAGCCACCGATGCCAAGGAAGAGCAGGAACCCCCAGCCGTCCAGCAGCCGCGGGGAGGGGCGCCGGTGCATGCGCTGGAACGCGATCACGGCCGCCAGCGGCAGCAGGCCCGGCGGCCCCTTCACGAAGAACGCGAGGCCGAACGCGGCCCACATCGCGCGCACCCACCAGCGCGCGCCCGCCGGATCGGGCGCGCGATACGCGCGCACGTAGGCCAGCATGGCGCCGGTCTCGACGAGGGTAAGCAGCGTGTCGGCCGACACGACGTTGGCCGCGACCACGGGAAACAGCGAGGTGGCATACACCAGGGCCGCGACGAGGCCCGTGCGCACGTCCCACAGCGAGGCCCCGAGGCCGGCCACGAGCATGACCGTCGCCACGAACGCCGCCGCGTTCGCGAGGCGCGCGCCCCAGGCGTTGTGGCCCGCGAGCCGCAGCCCGGCCGCGATGCTCCAGTACACCGGCGGCGGCTTGGTCCAGTGCGGGCGGCCGGCGAGCGTGGGCTCCAGATAGTCGCCGCTCGCCAGCATCTCCCTGGCGCTCTCCGCGTACCGTCCCTCGGTGGTCTCGAAGAGGCCGCGGCTGCCCTGGAATCCGAAGCCCACCACCATCGCGAGCGCCAGCGCCATGAGCCACTCCGCCCGTCGGCTCATGCCCCGCTGCCCTCGGCGCGCGGCGTGCGCGGCG
>DATANT010000172.1:0-5785 GCA_036266115.1 Gemmatimonadaceae bacterium
TCCGGCGGGCTGACACCATGGGCCGGCATTGCTCCCAGGTGGCGTCAACCGGTCAGTGCAACAGGTTGTGGTCTGGTTTACACTGACCGGAGAGGCGGACATGGCGATGGGGCGGAAGCGATTCACGCGCGACCAGGTGACCGAACTCTGGCAGCGGTGGCATGCCGGGGAGACGCTCGAGACGATCAGCCGCGCGTTGGCCATCTCCTCGGGCGGCGCCTCCCGCGTGCTGACGGCGGCCGGCGGGATTCGCCCCGCGGTGCCGAGTCGGAACGCCGCGACGCTGAGCCGGGCGGAGCGCGAGGTGATCGAGCGCGGCTTGCGGGCGCGACAGTCGATCCGGCAGCTGGCGCAGACGTTGGCCCGCGCCCCCTCGACGATCAGTCGCGAGATTGCCCGGAACGGCGCCCGCACGGGCCAGCAGCGCGGCTATCAGGCGGCGACCGCCGACGCGCGGGCCTGGCGCGCGGCGCGGCGGCCCAAGCCGTGTCGCTTGGCTCAGCAGCCGCGCCTGCGGCGCCTGGTGGCCGCGAAGCTGCTGCGGGACTGGTCGCCGCGGCAGATCGCCGCCTGGCTGCGGCAGACGTATCCGGAGGACGAGACGATGCAGGTGTCGGCGGAAACGATCTACCAGAGCCTCTACGTCCAGGCCCGCGGGGTGCTGCGCCGGGAGCTGACCGGGCACCTGCGGCGGGGGCAGACGATGCGGCGGAGCCTCCGCCGGCGGCAGCGGGCGACGCCGAGCGGGATCGTCGATGCGATCGCGATCAGCCAGCGGCCGCCGGAGAGTGCCGATCGCGCCGTCCCCGGCCACTGGGAGGGGGATCTCCTCGTGGGCGGGCAGGCGTCCTACATCGCGACGCTGGTCGAACGGTCGTCGCGGTACGTGATCCTCGTGAAGGTGCCGAGCAAGGACAGTGTGCTGGTCGCCCGGGCCCTGGCGCGCCGCGTCCGCCGCTTGCCGGCGGGGCTCAAGGCTTCGCTCACGTGGGATCGGGGCTCCGAGCTGACGCAGCATAAGGCGTTCACGCTGGCGACGCAGGTGGCGGTCTATTTCTGCGATCCGCGCAGTCCCTGGCAGCGCGGCAGCAACGAGAACACGAATGGGCTGCTGCGCCAGTACTTTCCCAAAGGGATGGACCTCGCGCCGTTCAGTCAACGCCAGCTCGATGCGATCGCCCAGCGCCTGAATACGCGTCCGCGAGAGACGTTGCAGTGGCAAACGCCCGCCGCGCGGCTGGCGACGTATGTTGCGACGACCGGTTGACGCCACCCCAGCCCCGCGCTCGTGCGGCATGACCGCTTCAGAACAACCCCTCCACCGACAGGTACCGCTCCCCCGTGTCGTAGCAGAACGTCAGCACGTTGCCGTTGTCGCGCACGTCGGGTAGCGTCTGCGCCACCGCGGCGAGCGCGGCTCCGGAGGAGGGGCCCACGAACAGCCCCTCCTCGCGCGCGGCGCGACGCGCCATCTCGAATGCGTCCTCCTCGGTCACCAGGATCACGCCGTCCAGCGTCTCGGAGTGCAGGTTGGCGGGCACGAAGCCGGCGCCGATGCCCTGCAGCTTGTGCGGGCTGTGCGTCCCGCCGCTCAGCACGGGGCTCTTCGCCGGCTCCACGGCGAACGTCTTGAGCTTGGGAAAGCGCGCCTTGAGCACCTCGCTCACGGCGGTGATGTGGCCACCGGTGCCCACGCCGGTGATCAGGTAGTCCACGCCGTACGGAAAGTCGGTGAGGATCTCCTGCGCCGTCGTGCGGCGGTGGGCCTCGATGTTCGCCGGGTTCGTGAACTGCTGCGGCATCCACGCCCCCGGCGTGGACGCCACCAGCTCCTCGGCGCGCGCGATGGCGCCCGGCATGCCCACCTCGCGCGGCGTGAGCTCCAGCTCCGCGCCGTACGCGGCCATCACGCTCCGCCGCTCGACGGACATGGACTCCGGCATGACGAGGATGAGCCGGTAGCCCTTCACCGCGGCCACCATCGCGAGCCCGATGCCGGTGTTGCCGGAGGTGGGCTCGATGATCACCGAGCCCGGGCCCAGCACCCCGCGCCGCTCGGCGTCCTCCACCATGCCCAGCGCGATGCGGTCCTTGATGCTCGCGCCGGGATTCTGCCGCTCCATCTTGAGCCACACCGTCACGCCGCGCGCCGCGGCATCCGGGAACAGGCGGTTGATCCGAAGGTGCGGCGTGCCGCCGATGACGTCGAGGATGGTCTGCGCGCGCATACGACCCCAGGGGTTAGATGTGGTATTCCAGCAGATCGTCGTCCGCGCTCCGCCGCCGTTCGCTCATGCCGGCGTGCGTGACGATGGAGCCGGCAGGCACGCTGTGCGTGAGCCACACGTTGCCGCCGATCACGCTGCCGTCGCCCACCACGGTCTCGCCGCCTAGGATGGTGGCATTGGCGTAGATCACCACGTCGCTGCCGATGGTGGGATGCCGCTTGCGCCGCGCCAGCCCCTTGCTCACGCTCAGGGCGCCCAGCGTCACCCCCTGATACAGCTTCACCCGGTCGCCCAGCACCGCCGTCTCGCCGATCACGGTGCCGGTGCCATGGTCGATGGAGAGCGAGTGGCCGATGCGCGCCCCGGGATGGATGTCGATCCCCGTCTTGCGGTGCGCGAGCTCCGTGAACAGGCGCGGGAGGAGCGGTGCGCCGAGTTCGGCCAGCGTGTGCGCCAACCGGTAGATGGCGGTGGCGAGGAAGCCCGGGTACGCGAGAATCACCTCGTCCACGCTCTGCGCCGCGGGATCGCCCTCCCACGTGGCCCGGGCGTCCAGCAGCAGCTCGGCGCGAATGCCGGCCAGCGCCGCGATGTACGCCGCGCTCACGTCGGGCGACTCGGGCCCGAGCGCGGCCCGCACCGCGCGCTCCAGCACCGCCACCTCCTCGGCCACGGCGGTGGGCGCGGCCGATGCCTCGGACGCGAAGTGCGGAAAGAGGAGCATGAGCGTGCCGCGCGCCACGTCCTCCGCGCGCGCGCGCACGAAGGGCGGCAGCGCGTACTCGCGCCGGCCCTGGCACACCGAGGCGATGAGGTCGCGGTCCACCTCGTGCGGGATCTCGTTCGGGGACGGTGAATCCGCGGGTGAATCCGCGGGTGAGTCAGCAATGGCGTCGCTCATGGCCGGCCGTTTCGGGTACTGGGCGTCGTGCGGCGGCGGGTTCGTCTGGAGACCCGCCACGAGGCAGATGGCTCGCGTGCTCTCGTCCGCACGCCCCGCGCCATGGCGCGGCCCCACGCATCCCGAGCGCCCCGCCCGCCCGCGGCCATCCGGCCGTACCCGGTCGGTTGACGGCGCGTGGCGGGCTCCTAGCTTGGAGCGCGCTCCAGGGAGCGCACGACGGGGGCGCCGGCGCCGCCCGTGACAGGAGCACGCCTCACCGTTTCGCGGGAGACCGCATGGCGATGACCGACGGAGTGACCCTCTCGGAGCTCATCGAGAGCACGGCAGCGGAGCTGCGCAGGGTCCAGCCGCGGGTGAACGATCCCGTGATCGAGTTCACGGGCTGCGAGCTCGAGCTCGCGGTCACCCTGAAGAGCGAAGGGAAGGCGGGGATCCGGTTCTACATCGTGTCGGCCGACGCATCGGTGGCGTCCGAGACCGTGAGCCGGGTGAAGGTCACCTTCCGCGCGCCGCAGGGTCGGAACGCCCTGGCGCTGCCGGGCACCACCGCGGAGGAGCTGCCGCCACCGCTGCCGGACAAGGGACGGGCGGTGGACGTGGCCGAGCGGGCCAGGACGCGGAGCAAGCACTGATGCCGGAGAGCATCGAGGCTGCCTGGCTGCGCGAGCAGTGGCGCGCCAACCCATCCCTCATCAACGACTTCGACGGGCGGTGGATCGCCGTGCGCGGCACCGAGATCGTGGGCGCGCACGAGCGGCTCGCCGCCCTGATCCGGGACGTGGAAGGACCGCCGCCGCCCCAGCCCGGCGGCCAGCGCGGCGGCCCGGGCACGCCCGTGGGGCCGGAGCGCGGCCCCGGCGGGCGCCGCGGCCCGCTCGTGGGGCCGGAGGTCGGCCTCGAGCGCGACACGCAGCCGCGCTGGCTGCCGGGTGGCGGCGAGAGCGCCGGCGGCCTGACCGAGTCGCGCGGCACCGGCACGGCCACGGTGCTCGCCCATGCGGAATGGCCGGAGGACGTGCCCTTCACCATCCGACCGTGGCACGGCGAGGACGTGGTGCTGCAGTCGTACCAGCAGGTACTGGCGGAGGTGCAGCGCCGGCGTCGCATGCGGGCCGACGCGGCGGCGCGGCCGCTCTACGCGTTCGTCTCGCGGAGGCCGCGCGCATGACCGCCATTCGCGTGGACTACGACGAGCATCGCGACTGGGGTGTGTCCACCGATCCCTCGTTCCAGCAGCGGCCGTACATCGAGGTGTTGGTGGCGGGACCCGCTCGCGCCATCCGGCTCTGGTGCCTCATCGACAGCGGCGCCGACTACTCCATCTTCGACGAGGACGTCGCGACGGACATCGGGCTGACGGTGGGCGCGGGGAGCGCCATCACCGTGGACGGCGTGGCCGGCTCGGTGGACCTGGACCGGCACGACGACCTGGAGCTGGAGATGGAAGGCAAGCTCGTGCAGCAGTGCTCCTGCCTCTTCGGCAGCGGGCAGCACGGGCTCGTGGGGCGCGCGGACTTCCTCTCGGCGCTGGACGTCGGCTTCGACAGCACGGGGTGGCTGTACCACACGTGACGGTGTACGCGCCGGAGTCGACCGGCGCTCCACCCATCGGTCTGTGGATTGCAACGTCGCGCCGATCCGCGGAACATCGCAGCAGGCAGTCGTCTCATCAGGAGGTGATTCATGGCGGACCGCAACGACCCGAACCGGAGCACCACCGGCAGCACGTCCACCGGAGCGAGCAACTGGAGCAGCGAGGAGACCTACTGGCGCGACAACTACTCCTCCCGCCCCTACGTGTCCGGCGATCGCAACTTCGAGTACTACAGTCCCGGCTACCGCTACGGGTTCGAATCGGCCAGCCGGTATCGCGGCCGCGGGTGGAACGACGTGGAAGGCGATCTCCGCAGCGGCTGGGACCGATACGAGCATCGCGGCCAGAGCACGTGGGACAACGTCAAGGACGCGGTGCGGGATGCCTGGGATCGCGTGACCGGACGCTGAGACAGCAGCTCGTCGGCGGGTGCGACGGACGACCCGCGTCGGCGCCCCCGCCGACGTGCGAACGGTGGCACCGGAACGGGAGCGGACCCCGGCGCGAGATCTCGCGCCGGGGTCCGCTCGTCTGCGGATGGCAGCGCGCCGGCGCGAGGCGCCCACGCGCCGCACGGCCATCGGCAACCCGAGCCCTTCTCGCGGAGTTTCGCGCATGAGCGCCACCCATCCGCACGACCATCACGGCGGTCACGCCGCCGGCGGGACGGCCACGCACGACCACGACGCGCGCGACGAGCCCGCGCCGCCCGACGACCACGCCGCGCACGACAAGCACGCCGGCCACTCGGTCGCAATGTTCCGGGACAAGTTCTGGCTGTCGCTGGCGATGACGGTCCCGATCCTCGTCTGGGGGCACATGCTGCCGCGCGCCATCGGCTACACGCCGCCCGCGATCCCTGGCGCCCGCTGGATCCCGCCCGTGCTCGGCACGGCGGTGTTCCTCTACGGTGGCTGGCCTTTCATCCAGGGCGCCGTGGGCGAGATCCGCGCGCGGCTGCCGGGGATGATGACGCTCATCGCGCTCGCCATCACGGTGGCCTTCGTCTTCAGCGCCGCCGTCACACTCGGATTCTCCGGCACGCCGCTCTGGGAGGAG
>DATANT010000173.1:0-4225 GCA_036266115.1 Gemmatimonadaceae bacterium
CTCGCGTCTTCGACGCTCCTGCGGGATGACAAGGAAGGAGGTTGATCCCTCTCCCGGCTCGCCCCTGCGGGATGATACGAGGCGGGATACGCTCCGTGCCGCGCGCTCCTGCGGGAAGAGGAGTGAGCATGCCCTGCCGACGCCCCGCTCCGGCGGGATGACTGGCTCGACCGACCTCGCCACCATGCCGCCCCCAGCGAGCCGACGCGATCGACTCGCCCGCGCCCGCACTCCCGCCACCGACACCGCCCAGACAGCACGAGCCCCCGGAGATCTCTCCCCGGGGGCTCGCGTTTGGATCACCGATCAGCCGCGATCGGTCACGGCACGGCGCCCGTGTCCCACCACACGCGACCGTTGATCGTCGTGTTCTGGACGCCACCCTGGCCGGCGATCGCAGCCTGCAGGCTCGCGTTGTTCAGCGACTGCTCGCTGCTCGGGTAGGCCAACCGTCGGGCGACCCCCTTCGACGCGGTGCGGGCCTGCACGGCCGGTGTCAGCACCGGCACACCCGTGCGACGCCACTCCGCCCAACCTTCCGTGCCCTGGCCGAACAGCGCGATCCACTTCTGAAGCGCGATGTTCTCCAGGCTTGCCGTGGCCACGCTCGGCTGCGCCAGGTACGTGGCCGCCGCGGCGCTGGCACTGGGCACCCCGAACTGCTCGAACGAGGCAACGACACCGGCGTCGTAGAAGCTCTTCGCCGTCCCACCGGGCACGGCCCAGCCTCGCGCCGCCGCCTCGGCCTTGATGAACAGCACCTCGGAGTACGTCATCAGGTACGATGGCGATGTCGCCTTGGAGAAGAACTCTCCCGGGCGCGAGGTCTTCGAGAGTCCGAGCTTGGCGGCTTCCACGTTCGAGAGACCGTTCGGAATGCCCACGTACTTGGTGGGATCGTCCTGCGTCGGCATGGCGTACACGGCCAGGCGCGGATCATTCCGACCGCTCAGCGTATCCACCATCGTCTTCGAGAGACGATGGTCATCGCGACCGAGGAAGTTGTCGTAGTACGGGCTGTTGTTCACGCCGTCGCCGGGCCACACGAGCACCGCGTTGTCCGCGTTGCTCTCCATGACGCCGGCCGCCAGCGCGGCCTCCACCTCGGCCCTGGCCCGCTCCGGGTTCACCTTGCTCAGGCGCATCCCGTACCGGGCGCGCAGCGAGTTGGCGAACTTGCGCCACTTCGCGGCGTCACCGCCGTAGATCACGTCGGCATTGCCGTAGCCGTTGGACGCCAGACCCTCGAGCGCCGCCGCCGAGCTGGCCAGCGAGGTGAGGATGCTGTCGTACACCACCTCCTGCGGGTCGTACGCCGGCAGGAAGGACGGGTTCTCGGTGGACGCCTGCAGCGCCTCGGTGAAGGGGATGTCACCCCACACGTCGGTCATCACGCCCACGGTCCAGTTGCGCATGATGATCGCCGGCGCCGCCATCTCGGGCTTGCCTTCCTCGGTGGCTACCTGGGCCGCCACCTGGAAGTTCTTGAGCGGGCCCGCGTAGAGCTGGCTCCAGTGCGTGTCGATGGTGGCCGGACGGATCTGGTACCAGTCCTCGTCCACGTACTGGATCTTGGCGTAGAACTGCGCCCAGAGGGCGGAGAAGGTGAGGTCGAAGTTGGCGCCGCGGATCCGCCCCACCGACGCCGTGACGCCGTCGGGGAAGAGGAGCTGCGGGTCGGTGGAGGACGGGGCATTCGGCGAGACGTTGATGCCCGTCAGGTCGTCGTTGCACGCCACGGTGCCGAGGGCCAGCGTGAGCCCGGCGGCCGCGGTCGCGAGAGTCTTGAGTCGCATCTACTGATATCCTTGGACCGGGTTACGGGGTGACGCTCAGCTGGAAACCGACGCTGCGCACGGTGGGAAGCTGGCCGAACTCGATGCCCTGGACGTTCCCCGTGCTGAAGGCGGTCTCCGGGTCGATGTGCGGCACGTCCGTGCCCAGCCACAGGTTGCGGCCGACGAGCGCGATGTTGAAGCCCGAGACCTTCATCCGACGGGCGAGATCGGCCGACGCGTTGTAGCCCACGCGGAGCTCGCGCAGCTTGATCCAGCTCGCGTCGAAGATGTGCGCCTCGTGGATCCCGTACAGCGAGTGGTTGTAACCCTCGGCGGTCGTCGCGATGTCGTTCACCGAGCCGTCCGCCTTCACGCCGGGGATGATGAGCGTCTGCTGCGTGGCGCTCTCCTCACGGCCCACCAGCGACTCCTCGAGCACGCCGGAGTAGCGGCCGAACATGTTGGTGACCGAGAAGATGTCGCCGCCCCGCTGCATGTCGACCAGCGCGCTGAACTCGAAGTTCTTGTAGCGGAGCCGGTTGTTCATGCCGCCGGTCCAGTCGGGCGTGAAGTTGCCCAGCACCCGGCGCTGCGGATCGGCCTGCGGCAGTCCGTCGCCGTCGACCACGAGGTTGCCGGCGTCGTCGCGCAGGTACGGGTTACCGTACAGGGCGCCGTACTGCTCACCCTCGCGCGCCTCCACCGAGAGGCTCCAGTAGCTGCCGAGCTGGATGCTCTCGAAGCCCGTGGGCAGGTTGGACACCTTGCTCTTGTTCTTCGCAAAGTTGACCGTCATGTCCCACTCGAAGCCGTTGTCCAGCCGCACCGGCACCAGGTTGAGCTGCGCCTCGACGCCCTTGTTGGACAGCTGGCCGGCGTTCACCACCGCGCTCGTGTAGCCGGAGGTGGCCGAGACCTGCAGCGGCAGGATCTGGTTGGTGGACTTCTTGTCGTAGTACGACACGTCCAGGCCGACGCGGTTGTCCAGGAACTGGAGCTCCGCGCCCACCTCCCACGCGTCGATCTGCTCGGGCTTCAGGTGCTGGTTGAGCAGCCGGTTGCCGATGCCCAGGCGCGGCACGTCGCCGAAGAGCGTGTTCTGCGTGGCGATGTCGTACAGCTGGTACGCGTCGGCGTCGTTACCCACGCGGGTCCACGCCGCGCGCAGCTTGCCGTAGCCCAGGTTCCCGCCGAAGGAGAGCGCGGGGATGGCCTCGGTGAAGACGAAGCTGGACGAGATGGAGGGATAGAAGTACGAGTTGTTTCCGTCGGGCAGCGTGGACGACCAGTCGTTGCGGCCCGTGACGTCCACGAACAGGTAGTCCTTGTAGCCCACGCCGAACTGGCCGTAGACGCCGTTGACGCGCTTCTGCTCGCTGTACTGATCCACCGTGGGCGGCACGGCCGAGTTGCCGATGTTGTACGTGCCGGGGATCACCAGCTTGTCCGTGCCGACGAAGTCGTTGGAGAAGCTGGAGCGGCGCAGGTTGGTGCCGACCGTGGCGTTGAAATCGAGCGTCTCGTTCAGCGCGCGCTGCGCGGTGACGAGGAAGTCGGTGTTCGTCTCACGGTTGAAGAGCTGCCTGGTGCCGAAGCCGCCCTGGCTGTAGTCGCCGCCGAACGGGTTGCCGATGGTGCCGGCCGCGATGTTGAACTGGCGGCGGTCCCGGTAGTAGTCGGTGCCGGTCCGGAACGTGGCGGTCACCCCCTCCACGATCTTGTAGTTCACCGATGCCACGCCGATGATGCGGTCGCGGACGTCCTCCTGGTGATTCTCCTGCGCCAGCCAGTACGGGTTGTTGTGGTAGTTGTAGTTCCAGTTGTACTGGTTGCCGTCCGCGTCCCGCGGGTTCCGGAGCTTGCTCAGGTCCACCTGACGGCCGAACCAGATGAACTGCTGCATCGGGTTGGCGCCGTCGTAGCCGGTGCCCGGGCGGTTCGCGCCCTGGTTCTTGCTGTACTGCACGCTCGCGTCCACGTTCAGGCGCTCGTGGAGCTGCGCGCCGCCGGCCAGGCTGGTGGTGAGGCGCTTGAGCGAGTTGTTGGGGATGATGCCGCTCACGTCCTGGCTGGTGAACGAGCCGCGGAAGTTGGCCTTCTCCGACGAGCCGGTCACCCCGACGTTGAACGTGTTGGTCTGCCCGGTGCGGAAGAAGTCGCGCACGTTGTCGGGGGTGGCCACCCACGGGCCGGAGCCGAAGAACTGATCCCGCACCTCACCGTCCAGCCGCGGGCCCCAGCTCTCGTCCACGCCGTCGTTCGTGCCACCGCCGGCGCCGTTCACCCACGCGAAGTTGCCGCCCGAACCCTGGCCGTACTGGTTCTGGTACTCGGGCAGGCGGAGCGGCGAGTCGAACGTCACGTTGGCGCTCGCCGTGATGCCGAGCCCCTCGGCGCCCTTGCCGCGCTTGGTGGTGATGATGATCGCGCCGTTGGCCGCGCGGGCG
>DATANT010000174.1:0-3314 GCA_036266115.1 Gemmatimonadaceae bacterium
ATGGAGCAGGTGCGCGCCACGCCCCCGGATGAGCTGGTGAGCGAGGCGGGCGTGAAGGTGAACGGGCAGGGCGAGGAGGGCGCCGCCGGCATGTACGTCCGGGCCATGACGGTGTCGCCCGAGGCCGCCAACCTGCTGCGCGTGCACGTGACGGTGGACTTCCCGCGCGCCAGCGAGCCGGTGGAGCTCGTCACCTACATCTACAAGGGGGCGTGATGCGACGCAGCCGGCGCCGGAGCCGCCGCGGCTTCACGCTCGTCGAGATCCTCATCGCCATGCTCATCGGCATCGTCATCGTGACGAGTGCCACTGGCTTCGCGGTGACCACCTGGCAGAGTCTGGACGGGGCGCAGATCCGCGAGGGTGTCGCCCGGAACGCGCGCTTCCTCGGCATGTCGTTCGACCGCGACCTGCAGGAAACGGGCGTGGACTTCGGGAGCATGCCGGAGTTCGGCTCGCTCGCCGTGCGCAACGACACGCTCTCCATCCTCAGTTTGCCGTACGACGACGGCGCGACCAGCGGCGCGCCGGTCTTCAGCCTGGCCCCGCGGACCGTGGCGCCGTTCGTGGATCCCATGGGCACGTGCGGGATCCGCTGTGTCGACGTCAAGCTCCCGTCCGGGGGCACGGTGGAGCTCGAGAAAGGCGATCTCGCCGTGATGACCGTCACGGGCGAGCGCCGGCTGATCCTGGTGAACGGCGTGACCCCGCGCGCGGACTCCACGGCCGTGCGATTCGCCAACGTCGACTCCCTGGTGCACCGGCCGGCGACGTTCGCCGACGGGCTGCTGCTCAGCACGGCCACGTCCGTCCAGAAGATGAAGATGTCGGTCTACTGGCTGGAGGACAGTACTCTGATGCGCGCCGAGCGATTCAACGCCGACGGCACGTTGGACGGCGTGGTGATCGCGGAGCACGTGCTGGCGTTCGACGTCTCGCTCATCTTCACCGATGGTGACGAGCACGACGAGGCGAACCCCACCGATATCGACCCCACGAACGACTACGACGACATCTCGGCGGTCCGCATTCGCGTCACGCTCCGGGCGGATCGCATCCATTCCCGGGTGAACGGGGGAGCGCCGCTGGAGCGAGCGGTGGAATGGCGCTTCTCGCCGCGCAACCTCACGTACGAGCGCAACCGGACGCTCTGATCCCCTGGCGCGACGCATCGGGCCAGCGGGCGCCGCGCGAGGGATCGCGCGGTGCCCGCTTCCGTTCCGGCCCGTGGCGCGTCCCCCGCCCGGGCTCCACTGGCCCGCCCCCTGCCGCCACGCCATATTCCGCTCCTTCCACCCCTTGTCCGGAGCATCACCCGATGGTGCAGCAGGCCTCCGCCTCCACGCTCAAGCGCACTCCCCTCCACGACGTCCACGTCGCGCTGGGCGCCAAGATGGTGCCCTTTGCCGGCTACGAGATGCCCGTTCAGTATCCCAGCGGCATCACGGCCGAGCATGTGGCGGTGCGCACCGCGTGCGGGCTGTTCGACGTGAGTCACATGGGGGAGTTCGTGGTCCGCGGCGAGGGCGCGCTGGGCTTCGTCAACCACGTCACCACCAACGACGCGTCCAAGCTGGCGGTGGGGCAGGCGCAGTACTCCGCGTTCCTGAACGAGCGCGGCACCATCGAGGACGACTGCCTGGTGTATCGCGGGCCCGATCACTTCATGCTCGTGGTGAACGCGTCCAACGCGGCCAAGGACTGGGCCCACATCGCTCCCCACGCCGCGCGCTTCGGCGCCGAGCTGGAGGACGCGAGCGACCGCATCGCACTGCTCGCCCTGCAGGGGCCGCAGGCATCGGAGATCCTGGCCACGCTCACCGACGTGGACCTCGCGGCCATCCCGTACTATCACTTCGTGATCGGCACGGTGGCCGGGGTGGCCGACGTCGTCGTCTCGCGCACCGGCTACACCGGTGAGGATGGCTTCGAGCTCTACCTGAACGGCGCGGACGCGAAGGGCGTGTGGGACGCGCTCATGGCCACCGGCCGGGTGACGCCGGCGGGCCTGGGTGCGCGCGACACGCTGCGGCTGGAGATGGGGATGGCACTGTACGGTAACGACATCGACGACACGGTCACGCCGTACGAGGCGAACATGGGCTGGATCGTCAAGCTGGCCAAGGGTGACTTCGTGGGACGCGAGGCGCTGGTGCGGCAGAAGGAGGCCGGCGTCACGCGCAAGCTCGCCGCATTCGTCATGGAGGAGCGCGCGATCCCGCGGCACGGCTACCCGGTGCTCGTGGATGGCGTGTCCAGCGGCGAGGTGCGCAGCGGCACCATGGGCCCCAGCGTGGCGCAGGGGATCGGCACCGCGTACCTGCCGCTCGGCGCCACGGCGGAAGGCACGGCGCTGGAGATCGAGGTGCGCGGCAAGCGCGTGCCCGCGCGGGTGGTCAAGCCGCCCTTCTACAAGCACGCGTCCCATCGCTGAGGCGCTCGCGCCGGAGTCGGGTGTCGCCATGCGGATCGCCGTGCTCACCGTGAGCGACGCTGGCTCGCGTGGCGAGCGGCTGGATTCGTCCGGCGACGCCATCGTGGCCTGGGCCACGGCGCGCGGCGGCACCGTGGCCGCGCGGGCGATGGTGCCCGATCGCTCGGAGCGCATCGCGGGCCAGCTGGCCGCGTGGTGCGACGCCGACGTGGCCGACCTCGTGCTGACCACCGGCGGCACCGGCCTGGGGCCCGCCGACGTCACCCCCGAGGCCACCCGCGCGGTGCTGGAGCGCGAGGCGCCGGGAATCGCCGAGCGGCTCCGGGTGCTGGGCATGGAGCGAGTGCCGCGCGCCGCGCTCTCGCGCGGCACTGCCGGGGTCCGCGCGCGCACGCTCGTCGTCAACCTGCCCGGTTCGCCGGGCGGCGTACGCGACGCGCTCCAGGCACTGGAGGCCATCGTGGACCACGCCTGTGCCATCGTGCGTGACGAGCCCACCGATCACAGTGGGCGGCGCTCCGCTGGAGCGGCGCCATGAAGGTGTTGCTCACCCTCACCGACGTGGAGCCCGCGGTGCGGCTCAACGCCATGCTGGAAGCCGCCGGCGTGGAGACGACGCTCGTGTCGCCCCTGGACGACGTGCGGGGGAGCTGGCGCCGCGCGCAGCCCGACGTCGTGGTGATCACCGGCGGGTTGCTGGACCCCGGCAACCTGGAGCTGGCGCGCCTGCAGCTCTGGGAGGGACGGCCGGTGGTGGGGCTGGCGGACGTGGATGACCCCCACCTGCGCGACCGGATGCGCGCGATGGGCGTGAACGAGATCTACGCCAAGCCCGTGGCGCTGGACGAGGTGTTCGAGGGCGTGCGCCAACTGCTCGATC
>DATANT010000175.1:0-6323 GCA_036266115.1 Gemmatimonadaceae bacterium
TCGACGCTCCTGCGGGATGACAAGAGGTGGGATGCCCTGCGGGCCGCGCACTCCTGCGGGATGACAAGGAAGAAGGTTGACCCCTCTCCCGACTGCGCTCCTGCGCGATGACACAAGGGGGATGCCCTCCGGGCCGCGCGCGCCTGCGGGAGGACAACGCGCGAGAGCTCCCTCCCGCCGAATGACAGCCTGGACCGACACCCCTCCAGCCACGCCCCAACACGAGGACAGGGGAAGGCCCTCCCTCCCGCCGATCGCTCGCCAACTCATCGCTGGCACTCACGAGCCGCGATGCTGTCGCGTGCCTGTACCCTTACTGTTCGTCCAGACTCACGGCAGAGCGGCGAGCAGCCGCCTGACCTCCGGATCCGCGTCGCGCCAGGCGCGGCGCACGCGATCGCCGTAGACCCGCGCGCTGTCGGGCATGCGGGCGGCGGACATGGCGAGGGCCATGCGGTAATCCAGCTCGCTGCGCGGCAGATGACGGGCGCGGAACAGGGGCTGGGTCTTGTACGCGTCGCGCAGGGTGGCCACGGCGGCGGCCGGCTGCCGCTGCGCCAGCTGCACCTCGGCCAGCGCGGTGAGCGTCCGGGTGAAGCCGGCCACCCCCCAGCGCGCCTGCCGCAGCTCCCGCTCGGCGTCGTCCCAGCGCTGGGCCCGCATGGCCACGAGCCCGCGCACGTGGTGGTGCAGCCCCCAGTCCTCGCCCGCGTAGCTCCGCCCGGCGAGCCGCTCGATGGAGTCGGCCATCGCCAGCAGGAGCACGGTGTCGCCGGCCGGGGCGATGAGGTCGGCGAGCGTGGCGTGGTTGCCCACGAAGTCACGCGCCCGATCGCCCTCCAGCGAGGTGCCGAGTGGCGCGCCGGGCGGCGGAGTGGGCCGGAGATCGTGGGAGATGCGCTCCACGTAGCGGCGCGCGCCCGCGTAGTCCCCCACCCGCGCCATGTTGTCTCCCACCAGCGGGAGCAGGCGCTCCATGGTGGGATACTCGCGCACCGCCGCCTCGAGCAGTCGGGTAGAGCGACGGAACTGCCCCCGCTCGCGGGCGAGCATCACCTGCATGTCCAGGGCAATGCGACGCGGGGCGGTGGAGCGCAGCGTGTCCGCGGCCCAGCGCGCGGCGACGCTGTCCACGGCCTCGAGCTGGCGCGCCATGAGCAGCACCTGCCAGTACGTGCTGCGCACCACCGAGCTCTCGCCGTCCAGGGTGAGCGCGCGGCGCATCGACTCCACGGCCTCGGCGTCGCGCCCCTGGTAGGCGAAGACGAGACCCAGCGAGCTCCAGGCGCTCGCCAGGTCCGGCTGCAGCGCGAGCAGGCGGCGCAACGCACGCTCCGCGCCCAGCAGGTCGCCGCGTAGCACCCGCACCTCGGCCAACCCGGCGTACGCCGTGCACGGCACGCAGGCGCCGCGTCCGGCGGCGGTGGCCAGCGAGTCCAGGGCGAGCTGCGCGAGCACCGTGCGCTCCGCCTCCGCCCAGCGGCCGTGCGCCACGTAGACGTTGCGCAGCAGCTGGTAGGCGCGCGGGTCGCTGGGATAGTGGGCCACCAGCGCGCGCCCCAGCGCCTCGGAGCGTGCGTGCTCGCCGCGCTGGAAGGCGGTGTGCAGCGCCAGCTCCACGCGGTCCCATTCCGTGGCTCGGTCGGCGTAGCGGGGAAATACCGCCGCCAGCCGGGTCACCACGTCGCCGTCGCGGTCGTTCACGGCCAGCCGCGCCCGCTCGCGCAGGGCGCTCACGAAGCCCGAGTCCAGCGCGATGGCGCGATCCAGCTCGTCGCGCCCCTCGTTGCTCCGGCCCTCGTCCAGCAGCTCGCGCGCGCGCACGTAGTGCTCGTACGCGTCCAGGTTGGCCGTCTCCACGTCGGCCAGCCTGGGCCCCGGCCCCGCCGCGCCGGCCGCGTCGAGCAGCCGAGCGGCGACGGCATCGGCCAGGGTGAGCAGGGTGGTGCCGGTCACGGCATCCACCCGCACCTGCTTGCCGGTGCGCACGTCGTGCACGTTGAGCTCGAACATCAGCACCGAGTCGCCGCGCACCAGCCCACCGCTCACCACCCAGCTCGCCCCGATGCGCCGCCCCACGTCGCGCAGCTGATCCAGCTCGAGCGGGCCCTGCTCGGGCAGCTCCGCGCGCCGCCGCACGAAGCGCACGCGCTCCGGCGCGACGATGCCCACCGCCGGGCTCCGACCCAGCTTGGCGGCGATCATCTGGGTGAGCCCGCTCGCCTGCCACGATGCCGCGGTGTCGCCGGCCACGTCGTACACCGCCACGATGGCGATCACCGGAGCCCGGCTGCCGGTGGGCGCGGCGCGCTGGTACCACGCCCACCCTCCGGCGATGACGAGCAGGACGCCCACCATCTCCACGAGGCGCCAGACGCGGTGGCGGCGCGAACGCGCGGCCTCCCTGGCGCCCGGCGATACGGCCGGTGGTGGCACGACGGGCGGCGCGGCGGCCGGTGCAACGGGCGTGGCGGACCTCGCCGGCGAGGGGGACGGCACGGCCCAGGTGTAGCTCTCGCTGAGGGAGCCCTGCCCCGCGGGCGCGCTGGTCGCCGCGCCGGCTGGCACCCCGGCGGGAGTGCGTTCCGCCGGGCGCCGACCCGGCGACGGGCCGGTCGGCGAGCCTGGCGTCTGGAGCTGTTGCTTGCGAAGCCGCTCGGCGAGCTCCTCCACCGCGGGCGCCGGGGTGGCCTCGTACTCCGTGGCCAGCCATCGGGTGAGCCGAGCGTGCTCCGCCAGCGCCTCCTGCCGCGCGGCGGGCGTACCCGGCCCCTTGAGGGCGTTCAGCCGATAGAGCGCGGCGTCGGTGGAGTACGGGGCGGCGTCCAGCCACCGCGCCGCCACGGCGGCGCACTGCCCGAAGGACCGCTTGCGCATGAGCGCCAGGCACTCCGCCTCGCATGCGGTGACGAAGAGCCGCTGCAGGCGCGCCCGCTCGCCATCGGCCCAGTGCTCGAAGCTCGCGCTCGCGCCGGCAAAGCTCGTGGTGCCGAGGAACGGCCCCCCGTACCAGGTCACGGCCTCGGTCCACTGCTCGGCGCGCACCGCCTCGGCCAGGGCCAGGGCGTCCACCACCAGCCGGCCGCGGGCGTCCAGCGTGACCGTGGAGCCGGTAGCCACCACGACGTCGCGCCCGAGCACCCGGCGCAGATGGGAGAGCGTGTCGGAGAGGGAGTGGCGAGCCCGGTCCTCCAACTGCTCGGGCCAGAAGAGGCCCAGCAGCGTGTCGCGCTCCACGGGCCTCGAGGCCAGGGCCAGCACCGCGAGCACGGCCAGCTTTCGCCGCCGCGTGGAGAGCGACGGCTCCGGTGTGCCATCGGGTGCCAGGAGCACGAGGCCGCCCAGCGTCTCCAGCCGAAAAGCGCTCAACGGCACCGGGTTGACTGTTGGGTCTCGTGCAGGCGGGCCGAGCCGCCCCGATGGGCGCCCGGAAAAGTAAGAGGTTGTCGAGGCGGCGCCACGGTGCCAGCAGCCTTCCCGAGACCCCGAAGCCCCTGCCCTCCGTCACGTACCCGGGGCCGCCCGGCACACCGCTGGGCCTTCTGACGCGTCGCATCTATAGGATGCGGGCGGACCCCGGGGGTGCTCGCCGCCGTACCGCTCCGGGAATCCTGCATGATCTGCAGAAGTCTCGTGACATTCGCGCAATTTTCTGTTGCGATGCGTCAGAATGTCCCCATATATTTGCAACGCACGCAACAACCGCCAGACAGTCGATCCTCGCGCGCCATCTCGCCCCTTACTGGACCCGTCCCTCCCATGTCCGCTCCCTCCGTCACGCCGCGCCGTGCAGCACTTCGCGAAGTGCTGGCCCGCGTCATTCAGTCACCCGTTCCGCCCACGGCGTCGGGCAACGGAATGCCGCAGCAGACGTCCGCCTACTACGGAATGAACACCTTTGGCGCGCGCCAGATGCGCGAGCGGTTGCCGAAGGACGTGTACACGAAGCTGGTGGCCTCCATCCGGCAGGGAAAGAAGCTGGACATCGACATCGCGCCGGTGGTGGCGCAGGCCATCCGGGAGTGGGCGATCGAGCATGGCGCCACGCACTTCACGCACTGGTTCCTGCCGCAGACGGGGCTCACCGCCGAGAAGCACGACGCCTTCCTGTCGTTCGGTGAGGAGGGGAAGCCGCTGGAGAAGTTCTCCGCGTCGCAGCTCATCCAGAGCGAGCCGGACGCGTCCAGCTTTCCCTCGGGCGGGCTGCGCAACACGTGGGAGGCGCGCGGCTACACGGCGTGGAACCCGGCCAGCCCGGTGTTCATCATGGAGAGCGCCGGCTCGCGGACGCTGTGCGTGCCATCCGTCTTCATCGGCTACAACGGTGAGGCGCTGGACGAGATGACGCCGCTGCTGCGCAGCCTGGACGTGCTCTCGGAGAAGGCGGTGGAGCTGCTCGAGCTGATCGGCGACAAGGACCTCTTCCGCGTCTACACGACGCTGGGCGCGGAGCAGGAGTACTTCCTCATCGACCGCGCGCACTTCGCGCTGCGTCCCGACCTGCTGATGGCCAACCGCACGCTGCTGGGCGCCGCGCCGCCGCGCGGGCAGCAGCTCGAGGACCACTACTTCGGCGGCATTCCCGAGCGCATCCAGGCGTGCATCGCCGAGGTGGAGCACGAGCTGTACAAGCTGGCCGTGCCGATCGTGACGCGGCACAACGAGGTGGCGCCGTCGCAGTACGAGATGGCGCCGTTCTACGAGGAGACGGACCTCGCGGTGGACCACAACCAGCTGGTGATGGCCACGCTCCGCAAGGTCGCGCTGCGCCACGGGCTGCAGGCCATCGTGCACGAGAAGCCGTTCGCCGGCATCAACGGCAGCGGCAAGCACTGCAACTGGGCGATGGCGATCGCGTCGGACGCGCCGGAGCTGGACGGCGTCAACCTGCTCTCGCCGGGCAAGACGCCGCACCAGAACGTGCGCTTCCTGCTCTTCCTGGCGGCGGTGCTCAAGGCGGTGCACAAGCACGCCGGGCTGCTGCGCGCCGGCATCGCCACGTCGGGCAACGAGCATCGCCTGGGCGCCAACGAGGCGCCGCCGGCCATCATCTCGGTGTTCATGGGGCGCATGCTCACGCAGGTGATCGAGCAGATCGCCGACGGCCGCGCGCAGAACGGCGACGCCGCGCGGCAGATGCTGCGCCTGGGCGTGGCCAAGCTGCCCGAGGTGACGCAGGACAACACCGACCGCAACCGCACATCGCCCTTCGCGTTCACGGGCAACAAGTTCGAGTTCCGCGCCGTGGGCGGCTCGCAGTCCATCGCCTTCCCGGTGATGCTGCTGAACGCCGCGGTGGCCGGCGCCATCGGTGAGCTCACCGACCGGCTGCGTGCCGAGATGGCGACGGGCAAGAGCAGCGACGACGCGGCGCTGGTGGCGGTGCGCGAGGCGTTCCGCGAGACGGCGGCGGTGCGCTTCGAGGGCAACAACTACAGCGACGCCTGGGTGGAGGAGGCCGAGCGCCGCGGCCTGCCCAACTTCCGCCACAGCCCGGACGCCCTCGGCCAGCTCATCACCCCCGCGTCGCGCGAGCTCCTCACCACGCTCGGCGTGCTCACCGAGGCCGAGCTGGAGTCGCGCTTTCACGTGCGCATGGAGCGCTACGTGAAGGACCTGCAGATCGAGCTGCACACGCTGCAGCAGATGGTGGACACGCTCGTGCTGCCGGCGGGCTTCGCGTATCTGGGGCGGCTCACCGAGACCGCAGCCACGGCAAAGGCGGCGGGCGTTCCGAACGCCGCGCCGGTGCGGGCGGCCACGGACGTCGCGCGGCTCCTGGAGGAGTTGCAGCAGCGACGCGACGCGCTGGCCGCGGTGATCGTGGAGGTGGACGCGCAGCACGATGCGCCCGAGGCGCAGGCGCACCGCCTCACGCGCGAGGGCATGACGGCCATGCAGCGGGTGCGCGAGACGAGCGACGCGCTGGAGCTGCTCATGACGGACGAGCTGTGGCCCCTGCCCAAGTACCGGGAGATGCTGTTCCCGCTGTGAGGTAGGGCAGGGTGATGGCAGCGCAGCCGGGAGGGCTCCAGGGTGGGGCGCTCCCGGTTGTGTTGTTGGCCATGGCCGGAGCCGAGCATCGTTCATCTGCCGAGATCGACGAATGATCGACGGCTTGGCGGCTTTCGCTCATCGAACGAATGATTCGCGCGTGGACGCGGAGCTGGTGCGTCGCGCGACGCCGCCCCTCAGCGCACCACGCTGATCACCACGCCCACCTCGAGCCCGGCCCAGGCGCGATCCGCGGTCACCGCCGTCGGAGGCCGCGGCTCCGCGTGACGCGACGGACCTCCGCGATCTCGCGGGCGAGCACGCCGTCG
>DATANT010000176.1:0-16463 GCA_036266115.1 Gemmatimonadaceae bacterium
GCGCGACGGCGGCAAGTCGGCCGGCACGTCCAGCGACAACGTGGTGGCCGCGGTCCGCCGCGGCCGCCGGCGATCGCGGGGCGGCACGTGGGAGTTCATCAGATCGCTGCTCGGCGCGGTGCTCATCTTCCTCGTGGTGCGCACGCTCTTCGTGGAGGCGTTCCGCATCCCGTCGGGGAGCATGATCCCCACCCTGCTCGTGGGGGACTGGCTGTTCGTCAACAAGCTGCGCTACGGGCCGCACATCCCCGGCACGGACATCCGGCTGCCCGGCTACGCGGAGCCGCAGCGCGGCGAGGTGGTGGTGTTCGAGTCGCCGCCGCAGCGCGATCAGCCGTGGGATCCCACCCCCACGCTCGTCAAGCGGCTGGTGGCGGTGCCGGGCGACACCGCGTACATGCGCGGCGGGCTGCTGTACATCGACGGCATCCCGCAGCGACAGGGCTTCGGCGCGGAGCGCAACCGCGTGGGCGATCCCGACGAGACGAGCCCGCTCTTCGCCTGGCAGCACGAGTACGAGCTCTCCGGCACGCGCTTCGGCCCGCCGCCGGCCGTGCCGACGCACGACCACTGGGGGCCGCTGCTCGTCCCCGCGGAGCGCTACCTGATGCTCGGCGACAACCGCTACGACTCCAAGGACGGCCGGTACTGGGGGCTGGTGCCGCGCGACAACATGCGCGGCCGGCCGCTGTTCGTGTACTACTCCTGGAACGCCGAGAGCGAGCAGCCGCTCGCCTTCATCACCGAGATCCGCTGGGGCCGCATCGGGCACTGGATCAGGTAGCGGGATCGGGCTGGACAGGCGGTGGCGATCCTCCCAACGTTGCGGCGATTTCGTCCACGTCCTGTCCCGCTCCCCGGAGATGCCCATGCGCGTGCTCGCTCGGCGTTCCCTGCCTCCGTTCCGCGGCCCGGCCCGCGGCCTGGCGCTCGGCCTGACCCTCGGCGCCCTCGTGCTGGCGGGCTGTGGCGGGGGTGACGACCCGGCGGCCGACAGCACCGCGGTCGACGCGGCCCGCGACACCAGCATCGGCGCCGCCGTCGCGGACGGCGTACCGTCCGACGCGCCAGCCGGTGCGCCGGCCGACGCGCCGATCACGGCCGCGGACCTCGACGTCTATCAGCGCGCGCTCACGGCGGAGATCGCGCTCGTGAACGATGCCATCGCCCGGAAGGCCAGGGCGACGACGGCGGAGGACTCGATGACCGCCATGCTCGACGCGCTGGACATGAAGACCGAGCCCGAGGCCGCGCGGCAGGCGGGCATTCCGGTGGAGCGCTACCGGCAGCTGGGCAGCGTGCTGGGCGGCGCCCTGGCCAGGCGGCAGATGAACCCGGGCATGCAGAGCATGATGGCCGGCATGGACACGAGCGGCATCGGCACGCAGCCGGCCGACGTGCAGGAGCGCATGCGGCAGAACATGCGCGAGGCGGCGGCCGCCTTCTCGGACTCCGCCACGTATCGGGAGGTGCCGCCCGCGCTGCGCGAGGAGTTCAAGCGGCGCGCCGAGGGCGGGCTGGACTCGCTCTGGCGCGAGCTGTTCGCGCGGCGCGCCGCCGCGGCCGGCCTGGGCCGCTGAGGTCGGGGCGCCAGCCATTTCTTCTTGCGCTCGATTCGGCACGTCCCCATTGTTGGCGCGCTCCACGACCATTCGCTCGCTCCCGCGCTGAGCTCCCGGACATCCGAGATGAAGTGCAGGTGAACCTCTTGCCCGCCCGGTCCACCGGGCGGGCCCGGCTCGGGGCGTGGCCTCCACCGGTGCGCCTCGTGCGCACGCCAGGGTGATGGCGCCACACCCGTTGATGCCACTGTCGGCCGCTCCGCCGCACGACACGGCTGGGCGACCCGACGGACGACCGCCAGCATCCCCGGCGCGGCGCGATCCATGGCGCCGGGTGGGTCAGCTCGCGGCCGGCAGCGTGCTGCTCGCGCTGCTGATCGTGGCGCTCGCGCTGGGCATGCCGGCTTCCTCCTCGCTCCCGCGGGCGGCGGGCAGCCTGCTGCTGCTGGCCAGCATCGCGGCGCTCCTGGCGGCCTGCGTGCTGGCGGTGCCGCACCTGGTGGGGGCGCGGCGCGCCTTCTTTCTCGGGCTGGCCTTCTCGGCGTTCTGCTCGCTGCTCGCGCAGCTGCACAGCACCGTGCGCTACGTGCTGCTGGGCGAGGTGCCGGTGTTCCCATCGCCCGGGCTGCTGCTCCTCGTCTTCGGCGCGCACCCGTGCCTCATCGTGGGCTACGCGGCGGCGCTGGGCTGGAGCCGGCGTGGGTGGCACCGCACCGAGGGCCACGTGGCGGCGGTGCTCGACGCGCTGCTCCTCGTCACCGCCGCGGCGCTCGTGGGCATCCAGCTCACGTACCTGGCCGACTGGCCGCTGGGGGCGCTCACCACCGCGGACAAGGCCATCGCCCTGCTCTGGCGGTGCCTGCCCATCACGGAGGTGGTGCTGCTCGCGCTGCTGCTCGCGTCGCGCGGCGAGCGGCTCGGGCCGCGCACGGTGGTGGGGCTCGTCGTGGGCACGCTGTCCTTCGCCGTGGCCAACATCTTCCACGGGCGGCTGGCGATCGTGGAGCAGGCGGCGGCGGTGACGTCCAACCAGGTGCTCTGGGCGCTCGCCACGCTGGGCTTCGCATTCGCGGTGGGCGCCCGACCCCTGCCCCCGCGCGGGGAGGCCGACGAGCCCGCGGTGACGCTCGGCTCGTCGTGGCTGCGTCCGTACTTCCTCGTGGCCGCCATCCTCATCGCGGCGTTCTCCACGCTGGTCATCGGGTTCCGCGAGGAGCGCAGCCCCGAGCTGGCGGTGGCGGTGGCGATGTTCGGCGCGCTGCTCGCCGTGCGCGGCGGCCACGCGCTGGTGCGGCAGCAGCGCAACTCGGAGCGCCTGGCCAACAGCGCGGCCGCCGAGCGCGCGCTCTCCGTCACCCTGGAGCAGCGGGTGAGCGAGCGCACGCGCGAGCTGGCCGAGGCGCAGCGGGTGCTGCAGCGCATGTGGGCGCTGGGCCAGCACGTGACGCAGGAGCTGCAGCCGCGGCGCGTGGTGGAGCGGTACATGGAGGCGGTGAGCGACATCGCCAAGGTGGAGGGCGCGGTGCTCGCGCTCCGCGTGGACGACCGCACGCTGCGCCTGACGAGCGCGCTCGGGCTGGCCGCGGAGATGGCGGGACAGTGGCTGCCGATGGAGGGAAGGGGCGCCGCGCTCGGCTCGGTGGTGCGGCAGGGGCGCACGTGGTGGGTGAACGACCTGCACGAGCCGACGAGCAGGGGCCTGCTGGACGAGCGGCTCGCGGAGCACGCCCGTGGCGTGGCGGTGGTGCCGGTGCACCGCCGCGGCCAGTGCATCGGCGCGCTGGCGCTGCTCACGCATCAGCCGCGCGTCTGGCGCGCCGACGAGCTCTCGCGCATCGAGGCGATGGCGGACCTGCTCTCGGTGGCGCTGGCGAACGCCGAGTCCATGGACGAGCTGCGCAAGGCGGAGTGGCGCTTCCGCACGCTCTTCCGCGCCGCGCCGGACATGGTGCTCACGGTGCTCTACCCCTGCGGGAGCATCGTGGAAGCCAACGACTGCGCGCGCGACGTGCTGGGGATGGACGCGAACGGGATCGCCGGACGCCGGCTGGTGGAGTTCGTGGTGCCCGAGGATCGGCCGGCGCTGGAGCGGGCGCTCACGGCCGCGCCGGCCGCGGCATCGGCCACCACGCCGGCCACGCCCGCCGAGCGGCTCGAGGTGCGCATCGTGCGCGAGGGGGGCGCGCGGCACGTCGCCATCGCCCTGCGGCGCCTGGCCGAGACGGAGCCGCCGACGGTGCTGCTGATCGCGCGCGACATGACCACCGAGCGCGAGATGCGCCTGCGGCTGGTGGAGACGGAGCGGCTGGCGGCGGTGGGCGAGCTGGTGGCCGGGGTGGCGCACGAGGTGAACAATCCCCTCAGCAGCATCAGCGCGTTCGCCCAGCTGCTGCTGCGCGACGGCGACCTGGAGGGCGAGCAGCGCGAGTCGGTGGAGGTGATCCACACCGAGACGCTGCGCGCCGCGCAGGTGGTGAAGGATCTGCTGGCGTTCGCACGGCGCAGCGAGCCGCGGCGGGAGGCGGTGGACCTGAACCAGGTGGTGGAGCGCACCATCCGCTTGCGGGGCTATCAGCTCTCCACGAGCGGCATTCGCGTGGAGCTCGCGCTGTGGTCGGAGCTGCCGCCGGTGCTGGGCGATGCGCGGCAGCTGCAGCAGGTGGTGCTGAACCTGGTGACCAACGCGGTGCAGGCGATGCGGGGCACCGAGGGCGGCGTGCTGCGGCTGGGCACGCACTGCGTGGCCGAGCAGGTGGTGCTGGAGATCGCCGACACGGGGCCGGGCATCCCGGCCGAGGCGCGGGCGCACGTCTTCGAGCCCTTCTACACCACCAAGGAAGAGGGCGAGGGCACGGGCCTGGGGTTGAGCGTGAGCTACGGCATCGTGGCGGCGCACGGCGGCTCGCTGCGGCTGGCCCGGACGTCGGCGCAGGGCACGCGGTTCGAGGTGCGGCTGCCGGTGACCACCGAGAGCGTGTATCCGGAGGACGAGGAGGAGACGGGGGAGGCGCCGCGTCCGCGGCGCTCGCCGCTGGCCGGGATGCGCGTGCTGTTCGTGGACGACGAGGCGGCGCTGCGGCTGGGCATGGAAGCGTTCGGGCGGCTGCGCGGCTTCACGGTGGTGACGGTGCCCGACGCCAGGAGCGCGCTGGCGGCGGTGGAGACCACGAGCTTCGACGCCATGGTGTGCGACCTGCGCATGCAGGAGATGGACGGCTGGGCGCTGCACGACGTGCTGCGACAGCGGCGCCCGGGGTTGGCGGCGCGCACGGTATTCGTGACCGGAGACATGGTGAGCCCGGCGGCGCGGGGCGTGCCGGGGAGCGGGACGCGGCCGGCGATCGTGGTGAAGCCGTTCCGGTTCGAGCATCTGGAGGACGCGGTGTACGCGGTGTTGCGGGGGCAGGCGATGCCGGTGGCGGCGGGGTGAGTGGAGGGTGGGGTGGTGGAGTGCGGTGCGGGGATGGGAGGAGCGGGCAGGGGGTGGTGGCGGTTCGGCGGGGCGGGTGTACCCTTGCTGTTGGGGGGGGACCCCCGCGCGGGGCGTGATCGGCGCGCCCCGCGATCCGGAGCCGATTCGCTGGAGCCGCCATGCCCCGTCACAGCCACCGCAGGTCCTGGGCGCCAACACCCACCCTCACGCTCGCCCTCCTGATCCAGGTGCTGGCCTGCGCACCCGACCGCTCCGCGCCCGCGCCGGTGCCCGACAGTATTGGTGCGCCCGTGACCGCCGCCGGGGCGACTGCCGCGGGCGCATGCGATGCCACCGCCCGACCGGTGGTCGACGGCGCCGGCGTTGGACCGGTGCGCGTGGGAATGGCGGTGCGCGACCTGCGCGCGCGATGCGCCGCGACCGACACCACCTTCAGCCTGGGCGAGGGGCTCACCGAGACAGGCCTGGTGGTGCGGCTCGGCGGCGCGCCGGTGGTCGCGCTCACCACGGCGAGCGACAGCGTGCGACGCGTGATCGTCGCCGACGCCGGGCCCCGCACCGCGAGCGGCGTGGGCGTCGGGAGCTCCGTGGCCGAGCTTCGTCGCGCCTACGGCGAGCTGTGCGTGTTGATTGGCGAGGGGGTGGTGGTGGTCACCACCACCGCGCTGCCCGGCGTGAGCTTCGCGACCTCGGCGGATTTCCGCGCCGCGGCGCAGCGTGGCGGTGCCCACGCCTCGGCGCTCGCCGACACGGCGCGGGTGACGGCGCTCTGGGCACATGCGGCGCCGGCGGTGTGCGACCCGGAGTCGTGAGTCGCCGGCGCGGGGTCCCCCCCCAACGACAACGTTGACACCGCGCCGCCCGCGCGCCATCACCATTCCAGCGCACCGCGCTCCCGCGCACCGCGTTCCATCCGATCCCCGCTTCTCGATTCCCCGCGTCCCGATCCCACGCCTGCCTTGCTCCTCGCCGTCTTTCTCGCCCTCGCCGTCGCCGTCCCCGGCTCGCTGACCGCCACCACCGCTGGCTCCGCTCGCGACAGCACCGCCGGCACCGTCCGTACCGACACCCTCTGGTCCCAGTCCCTCGGCACGCGGAAGGCCGTGGTCACCTACCTGCCACCGTCCTACGCGGCGCGGCCCGACCGCCGCTACCCGGTGGCGGTGTACCTGCACGGGCTGAGCGGCAACCAGCGCAACTGGGTGGACCACGGCGGGATGGCGCGCACCATGGACTCGCTCGTGGCCGCCGGCATGCCCGAGATGATCGTCGTGATGCCCGACGGCGACGATGGGTGGTACACCACGTGGAACACCCTGCCCAATGTGGCCGCCTGCCGCCGCGAGCCGCCCGCTCGCGAGTCCGCGGCCGACTACTGCGTGGCCTGGCCGCACTACGACGACTACATCGCGCGCGACCTGGTGGCGTGGGTGGACTCCACGTTTCGCACGCGCGCCCAACGGGCGCATCGCGGCATCGGCGGGTTGAGCATGGGCGGGTACGGCGCGGTGATGCTGGCGCTCAACTACCCCGACGTGTTCAGCGCCGCGGCCAGCCACTCCGGCACGCTCTCGCCACTGCTCACCGGCCCCCGGCCGTACGCGCCCCCACCCCGCTACGCCGCCACCGAGGCGGAGATGGCGACGCTGTGGGGCCGTGGCTGGCCCCTCCTGCGCCCCGCCTTCGGCCGCGACACCCTGGGCTGGTGGGCGCGCGACCCCGGACGCATCGCCGGCCGCACGCTGCGCCGCACTCCCGCGCGCATGCCCGCGCTCTTCCTGGATGCCGGCGTGGACGATCCCCTGCTGGGTCAGACGCGCGACTTCCACGCCACCCTCACCAGGCTGGGCGTGCCCCATCAGTACGCCGAGCGGCCGGGCACGCACAGCTGGGCGTACTGGTCGGCGCAGCTGCCGGCGAGTCTGCGCTGGATGGCCGGGCAGCTGGAGCCCTGAGCGATGGCGAGCCCGGCCGGGCCCTGTTCAGGTCGCTGTCCCGGCCGTAAGTTCGCCCCATGCGCCACTTCTTTCCGCGTAGCGCCACCGCGTGGCACCTCGAGGAGCCCGCGGCGCTCCGCAAGCTGTCCCTCTCGCTGCTCGAGATGGGGGTGCTGGCCGGCGTGGTGCTGCGGCTCTACCGCGCGCTCGTGCTGGGACTGGCCGGGTCGGCGGGGTTCACCGCGCTCGGCGGGGCGCTGGTGGCGGGCGTGGCCTTCCTGCTCGTGATGGCCGCGATGCACCTGGGCAACTTCCCGGTGCGGACCTGGCTCTGGCGGGCGCCGGCCTTCGCCCTCGTCGCGGCCGGCGCCGAGCTGCTCGTCAGCCTGCTGCTCATCGCCACCGGGCACGAGCCGCTGGGCACCGGGCGCGCCACGTTCGGCGACTGGCCGGGCATCGCCGTGCGCGTGCTGCTCGTGCGGGTGGTGCTGGTGTGCACCTTCGCCATCGCCCTGGCCGGCGTGGTGCAGCTGGTGCGCGCCGGGCTGCTGCGGCGCGAGCACCGCGCGCACACGGTGCAGGCCGTGCACGCGGAGCACGCACCCCACCGCGATCACCACGACGCCACTCACCCGGCCGACCGTCCCTGAGCGGCGGGACGCGCGCCGGACTCTCGCGCGTTCCGTCATCGTAGCCGAGCACGATCCGCGCGGCGATCCGCGATCCGCGAGCTGCGGCCGAGCTTCCAGGTGGTGCGTGTGACGCCGATGCGTGACGTCATCGAGCCGCAGGTCAGGCCGTGGCGGACGGCGGCTCGCCGCCTCCTCGCCCGCCCGCGCTTCCGGTCGTAAGCTTCTCGTCAGGCCGGATTCCGTGGCGGAACCGGCCGGCGGGTCCCGCCGTACGTCCCGGCATTGCGCGCCGCATTCGGGCGGCGCGCGCTTCCCCTCTTCACGAGGTCATCGCCGCATGCGCCTCCGCGCTCGCGACCTGTTGCTCGCCGCCGCCGCCCTGCTCGCCGCGCCGCCCGTGGCGGCGCTCGCCGCGCAGGAGCCCGGCCGCATCCCCATCGAGACGTACACGCTCCCCAACGGGCTCACCGTCATCCTCTCCGAGGACCACTCGGCGCAGGTGGTGAACGTGGGGGTGTGGTACGACGTGGGCTCGCGCGACGAGCGCCCGGGGCGCACCGGCTTCGCGCACCTCTTCGAGCACATGATGTTCCAGGGCTCGGCGAACGTGAAGAAGGGCGACTACATGTCGCTCATCGAGCGCGCCGGCGGCTCGCTCAACGGCACCACCAACGAGGACCGCACCTGGTACTTCCAGACGGTGCCCTCCAACCGCCTCAACCTGGCGCTCTGGTTGGAGGCGGACCGCATGCGCTCGCTGGCCGTGACGCCGGAGAACTTCGAGAACCAGCGGCAGGCGGTGAAGGAGGAGCGGCGGCTGCGCGTGGACAACCAGCCGTACAACCGCGTGTTCTTCGAGGACATGTACGGGCTCGTGGACTCCGCCACCTGCTTTCCGTACGCGCACTCGGTGATCGGCTCCATGGCGGACCTGGACGCCGCGAAGACCGAGGACGTGCAGGCGTTCTTCGCCGAGAACTACGCGCCCAACAACGCCACCATCGCCATCGTGGGCGATTTCAAGCCCGCCGACGCGCGCGCGTTCGTGACGGAGTACTTCGGCGACATCCCGCGCGGCGCGGCCACGCCGCCGGTCACCTGCCAGCAGGCGTTCAACACGGGCGCCCGCCGCAAGCACATCGTCAACCCGCTGGCCAACCTGCCCGCGGTGGCGCACGCCTACCGCGTGCCGGCGTACACGGACGCGGACACGCCCGCGCTCGAGCTGCTGGCCGCCGCGATGGGCCAGGGCGAGAGCTCGCGGCTCACGCGCCGGCTCACCCGCGAGGCCAGGGCCACGGCCGCGGCGCAGGCCCTGGTGAACCCCATGGGCCCGCGGCAGGGTCCGGGCACCTTCCTCGTGTTCGCCGTGGCCAACCAGGGGGTGAGCCCCGATTCCGTGGACCGGCTGGTGGCCGCCGAGGTGGCGCGCGTGGCCGCGGAGGGCATCGGCGAGGCGGAGTTGCGCAAGGCCAAGAACGGCTATCGCGCCACGCAGGTGCAGCAGCGGCAGTCGGTGGACAACGTGGGCGCCGCGCTGCTCCAGGCCAACGCGATCTTCGGCACGCCCGAGGCGGTGAACACCGACATCGAGCGCTACATGAAGGTGACGGTGGACGACGTGAAGCGCGTGGCCGCGAAGTATCTCGTGCCGCAGAACTCCCTCATCATGATCGTGACCGCGGAGAAGACCGCCTCATGACGACGGCCCGCATGCACGCCGCCCACGCCGCGGCACTCGCGCTCGCGCTCTGCGCCGCACCGGGGCTGCTCCACGCGCAGTATCCCACGCAGCCGCCGCCGGCCGGGCCCATCGAGCCGGCCGTCTTTCCGCCGTTCCAGGAAGCGCGCCTGCCCAACGGCCTGCAGCTGGTGGTGGTGGAGAACCACGAGCAGCCCATCGTCTCCATCTCGCTCTCCCTGCCGGCGGGCGACGCCTACGACGCCGCGGGCAAGGAGGGGCTCGCGGACATGGTCGCGGGCCTGCTCACCAAGGGCGCCGGCACCCGCACGGCCGACCAGATCGCCGAGACCATCGAGGGCGTGGGCGGATCGCTGAGCGCGTCGGCCGGCCGCGACTTCCTCACCGTGGACGCCGGCGTGCTCACGCCCGACGCGCCGCTCGCGTTCGCCATGCTGGCGGACGTCGTGATGCGTCCCACGTTCCCGGCCGCCGAGGTGGAGCTGGCGCGCACGCAGGCGCTCTCGGGGCTCGAGCTGCAGCTCTCGCAGCCGGCGTCCATCGCCTCGCGCGTGTTCGCGGAGCGGCTCTACGGCGCGCACCCGTACGCGCGCAGCGCCACGCCGGCCTCGGTGCGGTCGCTCACGCGCGACGATCTGGTGCGGTTCCAGCGGAGCCGCCTGCGTCCGGGCGGCGCGCTGCTGGTGGTGGCCGGCGACCTGCCGTTCGCCGAGGCGCGGCGGCTGGCCACGGCGGCATTCGCGGAGTGGACCGGCACGGTGCCGGCCGCCGCGGCGTTCCCGGCGCCACCGGCGCGCAAGGCCACCGAGATCGTGCTGGTGCACCGTCCGGGCTCGGTGCAGTCCAACATCGTGGTGGGCAACACCACCTTCGGCCCGGCCGACGACCGCCGCTACGCGGCCACCGTGGCCAATCAGGTGCTGGGCGCCGCGGCGGACTCGCGGCTGTTCATGACGCTGCGCGAGCAGAAGAGCTGGACGTACGGCGCCTACTCGCAGCTCACCCGCCCGCGCGGCGTGGGCTCGTTCCGGGCGTCCACCGAGGTGCGCACCGCGGTCACCGACTCGGCGGCGACGGAGCTGTTCGCGCAGCTCCGCCGCATCACCAGCGAGCCGGTGTCGCCGGCCGAGCTGGCGGCGGCGCGCGGCGCGCTGGTGGGCAGCTTTCCGCTCAGCATCCAGACGGCGGAGCAGATTGCCGGCGCGGTGGCGCAGCAGAAGCTGCTCGGGCTGCCGGCCAACTACCTGCAGACCTACCGCACGCGACTGGCCGCGGTGACCGCCGATCAGGCGCGCGCGGGCGCGCGCGCCATGGTGCGGCCGGATCAGGCGCTGATGGTGGTGGTGGGCGACGGCGCGGCGCTGTACGACAAGCTGGCCGCCATCGCGCCGGTGCGGGTGATCACGCCGCAGGGCGACGCGCTCGCACCGGGCGACCTCACCGCGCGCGCGGCCACCGGCACGCTGGACCCGCGCCGGATGGTGGCCCGCCGCGACAGCTTCGCCATCCTGGTGCAGGGCAACCCGATGGGCTTCCAGCGCTCGGTGATCGAGAAGGACGGCGACGGGTGGAAGCTCACCGACGACTCGCAGCTGGCCACCATCATCTCGCAGCGCACCACGGTGACCATGGACGGGCAGCTGCGCACCACGCGCGTGCTGCAGAAGGGCATGGTGCAGGGCAAGGAGGCGAGCATCGACGTCACCTACGCCAACGGCCGCGCGAAGGGCTCGGCCACCACGCCCAGCCCACCGGATGGGGCGCTGAAGTCGGTGACCATCGACACCCTGGTGCCGGCCAACGCGGTGGACGACAACGCGAGCATGGCCCTCACGCCGGCCATGCCGTGGGGGCCCAGGGCCACCTTCACCCTGCCCGTCTTCGGCTCCGGGGACGGCGAGCTGCGCACGGTGACCATGGCGGTCACCGCCACCGAGCAGGTGACGGTGCCCGCCGGCGCCTTCGAGGCGTACCGGGTGGAGGTCACCGGCGGCAAGCAGGCGGCCACCATGTGGATCACCACGGCCGCACCGCATCGCGTGGTGAGGATCGTGCCCAACGGCGTACCCATCGAGACCGTACTGGTGAGATGATGCCATACGCAATCGAGATGCGCCGCCTGCTGGTCGCCGTGGCCTGCATGGCCGCGGCGGCCGGGGCGGCCTGCAGTCCGGCGCAGAACGACGCCGCCACCACCACGCCCCCCGTCGCCGCGCCCGCGGGCGCGGCGGTGGACGCGGGCGGCGTGAACGGCGACTCGCTCGTGGCCGACCTCGCGCGGCTGGCCGACGACTCGCTGCGCGGCCGCAGGGCCGGCACGCCGGAGAACGCCCGGGCGCGCCAGTGGATCGCCGGCCGCTTCCAGGCCATCGGCCTGCAGCGGGTGCCGGGGCCCGGCGTGCAGGGCTGGCTGCAGGACTTCGGCTTCACCCCCCGCGGCGGCGGCGCCGAGGTGCGCGGGGCGAACGTGCTGGGCATGGTGCGCGGCACCGCGCAGCCCGAGCGCTACATCGTGGTCACCGCGCACTACGACCACGTGGGCGTGGGCCGGCCGGTGAACGGGGACTCCATCTACAATGGCGCGGACGACAACGCCAGCGGCAGCGCGGCGCTGCTCACGCTGGCGCGGTACTTCGCCGCCCACCCGCCGCGCCATTCCATGATCTTCGCGGCGCTGGACGCCGAGGAGATGGGGCTGCAGGGCGCCCGCGCGTTCGTGGCCGCGCCGCCGGTGCCGCTGGCGTCCATCGCGCTCGACGTCAACATGGACATGGTGAGCCACAGCGCCGCGGGCGAGCTGTACGCGGCCGGCGCCGCGCACTATCCGCAGCTCACGGCGCCGCTGGAGCGGGTGGCCGCGCGCGCGCCGGTGACGCTGCGCCTGGGGCACGATCGTCCCGTGCCCTCCGCGCGCGACGACTGGACCAACCAGAGCGACCAGGGCGCCTTCCACGCGAAGGGCATTCCGTTCGTGTACTTCGGCGTGGAGGATCACCCGGACTATCACCAGCCGAGCGACGAGGTGCGCACCATCACCATGCCGTTCTACGCCAACGCCGTGCGCACCATCCTCATGGCGATCACCGAGCTGGATCGCCTGGACCTCGCCCGGTGACCGAGCCGGTCGCGGCGCCTCCCCGCGGCCGCGGCGTCTCTTGACAAACGCGCGCCGCGGGGCTTCCTAGGCGGAGCGCGCCGACCGGCGCCGCCCCCCAGCCGCCCCACCAGCCCGCCCCACCAGCCCCGCGGCGCCAGGCTCCCGCCGCCCTCCCGAGGCACTCGTTCGCGATGATCCATTCGCTCCACCGCGAGCCGCCGGACACCGACTGGTACGAGTTGGTTCGGCGCGGCGACATCGCGGGCTTCGAGGCGATGTTCCGGGCGCACTACGAGCCGCTCTGCCGCTTCGCGATGGGGTACGGCGTGCCGCGCGAGGCCGCCGAGGATCTGATGCAGGACGTGTTCTTCCGCATCTGGGAGCAGCGCGCGCAGTGGGAGCTGCAGACCACCCTGGCCGCCTATCTGTACGGGGCCACGCGCAATCGCGCGCTCGACTACGCGCGGCACCAGCTGGTGGTGCGGCAGTGGGAGGCGCGCATGGCGCGCACCGGAGGGCGCGCGCTGGTGGGCACCATCTGCGCGCGTACCGAGGACGCCGACGAGCGGCTGGAGCTCCGCGAGCTGGACGCGGCCATCCAGCGCGCCGTGGCCCAGCTCCCCGAGCGCTGCCGGCAGACGTTCCTGCTGAGCCGAGTGCACGGGCTGGGCTACGCCGACATCGCCGCCACCATGGAGGTCTCGGTGAAGACCGTGAAGATCCAGATGGGGCGCGCCCTCAAGGCGCTGCGCGCCGCGCTCGCGCCGTTGGCCGGCGCCGAGGTTCCGGCGGAGCACTGAGGGTAGGGGGCGGGCACGTTGGTCGTGTCGCAGGGGCGCGGCGGAAGGCGAGGCCGGTCTGGTTGGTCATCCGTCGGAGCGCGGCCGGATGGGGTGCCGGCCCATGGGGTCATCCCGCAGGAGCAGACAGTTGGAGGAGCCCGCCCAAGCTGTCATCCCGCAGGAGCGCGGCCGAAGGGGAGGCCAGTCTATCTTGTCATCCCGCAGGAGCACGGCCGAAGGGGAGGCCAGTCTATCTTGTCATCCCGCAGGAGCGAGCGCAGCGAGCGAGTGTCGGGATCGCTCTCCCTCGCGGCGGTTCGACCGCTGTCCGCCGGCAACGGCGGCGGGAGGCAGGCATGGCGGACGCGCATCACGAGACGGGAAGGCGATCCCGACACTCGTGTGCGGCCCTGCGGGCCGCGCACTCCTGCGGGATGACAATTGGGGGCTCGCTCCCGCGGGATGACAAGAAACGGCTGCACTCCCGCGGGATGACACCATGGGCCGCACTACGTCGCTCGCTTCTGCGCGATGACGAGGGAAGCGATGTGCCCACGCACGCCCCTCGCTCCGGCACGAAGACAGCGTCGGCACCGTCCCGCGTGCGCCACGCTCCCCACGATGACCGGGAGCCGCACGCCACCCCCCGCAGCCTGAGCGAAGCGCCGCCGACCGCGCCCTCCCGCACAGGCCGGACGCGGGGCGCGGTGCCCGCCCTCCACTCCGCACGACATCCCCGAACGCCGCGCGACGACCCGGATTTCGGACCGCTGTAGGCCTCCCGCCCTCCTCGCCCGTCATCTGGCTGAGCACCCGTTACGCACCTGGTACGAGACCCCATGCGAGACGAGACGGATTGGGCGCAGTTGGCCCGATACCTGGCCGGCGAATGCACGCCGGCGGAGGTACGCGACCTGGAGGCGGCACTGGAGCGCGATCCACACCTGCGGGCCCGGGTGGACGACGCGCGGCGCGTGTGGGCGCGCGCCGACGCGGCCACGCGGCCGGCCGAGCGTGTGGACACCGACGCGGCCTGGGGCCGCATGGCGGCCAGGCTGCGCGCGGGCACGCCCCCAGCGCCCCTCCAGTCCCGGCCCGCCGTGCGCGAGCCGGGGCGCGAGCGGCGGCGGGAGCCGCTGGCCGCCGGGCGTCGGCGCGGGCTGCCGGCGTGGGGCGCGCGCGTGGCGGCCGGGCTGCTCGTCGCGGCCGGCCTCACCTGGCTGGCGGTGCCCCGAGCCCCCGACGCGCCGGACGGGCCGGTGCCCATGCGTGCCTTCACCACCACCCCGGGCGAGCGCGCCATCGTGGACCTGCGCGATGGCACGCACGTGGTGCTGGCGGCGGCCAGCACGCTGCGCGTGCCGGAGGACTTCAACGCCACCACCCGCCGCGTGGAGCTCGACGGCGAGGCCTACTTCGTGGTGGCGCACGACGCGGCGAAGCCGTTCAGCGTGCACGCCGCGCGCGCCGTGACGCAGGTGCTGGGCACCGAGTTCAGCGTGCGCGCCTACGCCGACGAGCCGGGCGTGGACGTCCTGGTACGCAGCGGGCGGGTGGCGCTGCGCGGCGACGAGGCGCCATCGACGTCCGGCACGGTGCTCACCCGCGGGCAGGCAGGGCACCTGGACTCCACCGGGCAGACGAGCGTCAGGGACGGGGTGGACGTCGCCCTGGCGCTCGCCTGGACCGACGGGCGCCTGGCCTTCGACCGCACGCCGATGCGCGAGGTGCTCCCGCGCCTCGAGCGTTGGTACGACCTCACCATCCAGCTCGCCGACTCCTCGCTCGGCGAACGCCGCATCACCGCCTCGTTCCAGGGCGAGCCGCCCGAGCGCGTGATCTCCGCGCTCGCGCTGCTGCTCGACGCCCGCGCGGAGCGACACGGACAGGCCGTCACCTTCTCCGCCAGGAAGCGGAGCCGCTAGCACCAACTCCCGCACCAACTCCCGCACCAACTCCCGCACCAGCACCCGCAGTCGTACCAGCTCCCGCAGTCCCACCGATCAGGAGAGTCCGCCATGCTCCACGCACGTCATCGCACGAGGGTACGGGTCGCGCACTGGTCGCTACCTCTCGTCGCACGCTGTACCGCCGTCCTCGTGCTCGGTCTCGCAACGACCGGCCACGCGCAGGAGACGCGCGGCACGGGAGGCGGCGGGATCGCCGTCGCGTCGGCCGCCCAGTACACCCCGCTCCGCAACGTCGCGAGCGCGCCGCTGCTCGAGCGCCCGGTGACGCTCGCCGTCACGCGGGCCAGCATGGCCGATGCGCTCGACGAGGTGGCGCGCGTGTCCGGCGTCCGCATCCTCTATGGTGAGGACGTGCTGGAGTCCCGCGCGCGGGTGACGGTCCGGCTGGACGGCACGGGGCTCGGGCGCGCGCTCGACGAGGTGCTGCGGGACAGCGGGCTGGAGCCGCTGCTCGCGCGCGACGGCCGGGCGGTGCTCGTGAAGAAGAAGGCGGTGGTGGCGAAGCAGGTGGTGGGTATCGTGCGCGGCCGGGTGATCGACGCGGAGACGCGCCAGCCGCTGGCCGCCGTGCAGGTCGCGGCGCCGGGCCTCAACCGCGGCACCGTCACCAGCGACGACGGCACGTACACGCTCACCAACCTGCCGGCGGGCCCGCTCTCGCTGCGCGCGGTGCGCATCGGCTACGCGCCCAGCCAGCAGAGCGTCACCGTGGAGGACAACGGCACCGTCACGCTGGACTTCACGCTGCGGCAGAGCGCCGTGTCGCTGGACCAGGTGGTGGTCACGGCCACCGGTGAGGAGCGCTCGCGCGCCATCGCCACGAGCATCCCCACCATCTCGGCGGACCAGTTCCGGGATGCGCCGGTGGTGAACGCGCAGGACGCGCTCGTGGGCCGCGTGGCCGGCGTCTCGGTAATCGCCAACGGCGGCGCGCCGGGCTCCGGCGGCACCATCCGCCTGCGCGGCGTGAACAGCATCAGCCAGGGCAACAACCCCATCCTCGTGGTGGACGGCGTGCGGATGTACAACGACCTGGTGCCGGCCGGCTGGGGCGGCCGCCAGGGCTACCTGCCCATGAACGACATCAGCTCGCAGGACATCGACCGCATCGAGATCGTGCGCGGGGCCGCGGCCACGACGCTCTACGGCACCGAGGCGTCGGGCGGCGTCATCCAGATCTTCACCAAGCGCGGCGCGTCCGGGCGTCCCACGTGGGACATGACGGCCACGGGCGGCATCAACAACATCGGGCACATCGGCTCCGACGAGGATCCGACGGGGCTGTTCATCAACAAGTGCCGCGGACCGGAGCTCGTCAACTCGCTGGGGCAGCCGTTCGTGGACGTCA
>DATANT010000177.1:0-14849 GCA_036266115.1 Gemmatimonadaceae bacterium
CGAGCGAGGAGTTCGCGGGCGGGCTGTTCGAGCTGCTCGTGGTCGCGGGTGGGCTGCGCACCGCCATCATGTGCGCGGAGGTACTCTGGTGGCGGTGTCACCGGCGGCTGATCGCCGACGTGCTCACGTCGCTGGGCGTGCAGGTGGTGCACATCCGCGACGCGCGGGTATCGGAGGTGCACCGGATCGGCGCGCCGGGGCGAGTGGTGGATGGGAGGTTGACGTATGCGGCCGACGAGGGTTCCGGAGGGTGACGATGGCGGTGCAGATTCCGCGCGCGACGCCGGTGTCTGGCGCGTCCGGCTCACGCGGTCGCCGCCGCCCCCCCCCGAGCACCCGGCACCGTTCTCCCCTGGAGCGTCTCATGCGCCGATTGGGCGGCTTCCTCATCGTCCTGGGCGCGGTCAGCCTCGCGCTGGGCGGCTTCACGATCTCGAAGCCTCGCGCGGTCGCCCGCGTGGGGCCCGTGCAACTCACCGTGCAGGAGGATCGGACGCGACTGATCCCGTTCTGGATGAGCGGGGCGGTGTTGCTCGTGGGGGTCGGCCTCATCGCCGCGGACCGCCGCCGCACGGCGGCCAGTCGTCGGCGTGCGGACGCGGACCGACCGCCCGGTGAGCCGTTGCCGTTGCACGCCCCGCAGCGGCCACTGCGAGGCCACGGTGAGCGCGACGCCCAGGCGATCGACCGCACGCCTGGGCGAGGCCGCGGCTGAGGGCGGCCGCCGGTGCGTGACTCGGCCCCATCCGGCGGGGTCTCCTCGTCACCCCCAACCGGAGGCACCATGCGTACCGTGAACCGTCGTCCGCTGCTGTCGCGTACTGGCTTCCTCGCCTCGGCCCTCGTGCTCCTGGGCACCGGCTGCAGCAACGTCGCTGGCAGCGACCCGGGCGCGAATCCTCTCGCCGCGGACCGGCAGCGCGTCGAGATCCCGACGACCGCCGCGAACATCCGCGGCACCATCACCGTCCTCCAGGCCGGCCTGGACTCGATGCCTCGTGGTGGCAGCGGGTCGCCCGACGGCTCGATCTCGTGCCCACCCGATTGCGGCACGAGCGGAACCCCGCTGCAGGGGGTGCTCATCGAGGAGACGCCTGGCAGCACTGGCGGCGACGACAAGAGCTACGTCACCGTGTTGAAGTCGGCGCGGCTGATTCGCCAGACCACGTCCGGCGTGGAGCCGGTCGCGTTCGCCGATCTGAAGGTCGGGCAGCGCGTCGACGCCTGGTTCACCGGTCCGGTGCGCCTCTCATATCCGACGCAGGCGGAGGCTCGCGTCATCGTCATCCGGGATCAGTGACGATGGTCGAGCGATGACGGGGGCGATCGCATGACGCGCGACCATCGCCGGGCCGCCGAGGATCCGGCGATGGTCGCGCGGATGCGGGAGCTCCTCGTGCGGGAGTGGGACCCGGCCGGCGTCATCTGCGACGCCGCGGCCGGCGGCCCGGACTACTACGGCGAGCAGGCGCTCACGATCGTGGCCATGCTGGCGGCGGATGCGCGCGAGACCGAGATTCAACGTTATCTGCGACAGGTGGAGCATGCGGCGCTCGGCGAGTCGCTGCACTCGTTCGAGGCGCGCCGCGCGATCGCGGTGAGGGCGTGGAGCCTGATCCGCTGAACCCGCGCCCTCAACCGTAGAGGAGGCCTCATGTCCTGGACGTTGTGCGCCGCGCTCGTTCTCGCCGGAACGGCCACGACGAACAGCTGTGCGGTGATCGTCGGCCCGGTGTGCCATCATGAGGTGCGGCGGCATGCGCTCAGCGTGGAGATCACGGATTCCATCACCGGTGCTCCCCTGGCGAGCGGCGCGCGCGTCATCGCCAGCGACGGCGCGTTCGCCGATACCGCGATCGACGAGGGAAGCGACTCCGACCGTTCGCTGGCGCTCGAGCGCGAGGGCACCTACACGGTGACGGTGGACCGGGAGGGATACGCGCCCTGGTCGCAGCATGGCGTGCTCGTGACGGGGGATCACTGTCACGTGCACACCGTGACGGTCTTCGCGCGGCTGCAGCGCAGTGCTGGGCCGGGGGTGGTCGCCGGCCCGCCGGTGAGCGTGGGCCCTGGCTGACCGACCGCAGGACGGGGCACGCCCCGGCCAGCGCGAGCGTCAGGGAACGCGAGCAGCTCCGAGGCGCAGGTCCTTCTTCAGGAGGAGACGCATGCCGAGAGGAGGAGACGCATGCCGAGGCGCTCCGGGGCAACCACGTCGGGCCGGGCCCTGATCGAATCGAGATTCGACGCATGACCACATCTACCATCGCGCCCACGCTCGATCGCCCGCGCGCCACCGCCGCCGTGCTCCTGGCCGGCGTCTCCGCCGGTATCCTCGACATCCTCGCCGCCTTCGTCAGCGCCGGCGCGCGAGGCACCGGCCCCTCGCGGGTGCTCCAGGCGATCGCCAGCGGCGTGCTCGGACGCGCGGCCTTCCGCGCCGGCCCCGAGGTCGCCGCGCTGGGCCTGCTCCTCCATTTCGTCATCGCCCTGGGCTGGGCGGCCATCTACTACGCCGCGAGCCTGAGGCTGCCGGTGCTCGTGCGGCGTCCGGTCGCCAGCGGTGCGCTCTACGGCATCCTGGTCGCGGAGCTCATGCATCGGGTGGTGGTGCCGCTGTCCGCGGCACCGAGCTTCGCGGAGTCGTCCCCGCTGCGCTCCACCCTCATCCGCCTCGGCATCCACGTCGTCTGCGTGGGGCTGCCCATCGCGCTCGTCGTCGCGCGGTACGCGCGGCGCGAGGGGCGGCCGTGAGGTAGGTTGGTGCCGGATCGGAGCGGCGCCGCACCGGTGGCGGTGACGCCGGCTTCGCTCCGCGGGGTCTTTCACGAAGGCCTGCCTGGCGCGGGCTCCCCAGCGGTCGTCGTCCACGTGGAGATTCAACCGTGCGCATGCCACACCCCATGGTGCTCGCCAGCCTGATCGTCGGCCTGGTCGCCACTGGCTGTCACAGCGACTCCCTCACCTCGGCGCTCGTGCGGAGCGATACGGCGCCCGCGGCGGTGGCGGTCAGCAGGGTTCCGGGTGGCGTCCGGCTCACCAACCACACCCACCGGCCCATCGCCTACGCGGTGTGGAATCGCGGCTGGCTGGCCCTCTTCGGCCCGTGCGTGGACACCGGGCCCGCGTGCCCGCGCCTGGCGCCGGCGGCCAGCGTGCAGGTGCCGGACAGCGCGATGGGCGGCTACACGCCTGGCATGCGGGAGGCGGTGGTCCGCTGGTGGCACGTGGTGCCGGCCAGTGGCGGGGGCCTCCGCGCCGACGAGGTGCGAGAGATCGTCGTTCCACTCTGACGCGGGCCATCGATCTCACGGCACCGCCGTCCCGTCTCACTCTCCCGCTCACGACCCATGCGCCTCGCCGTCATCGCCGACACCCACGGCAACCTCCGCGCGCTGGAGGCCGTGCTCGCCGACATCGCCACCCAGGCGCCGGACGCGACCGTCGACCTCGGCGACTGCCTCTCGGGCCCGCTGGAGGCGGCGGCGACGGCCGACCTGCTCATGCACCACGGCTTCGTCACGGTGCGCGGCAACCATGACCGGCAGCTCCTCGACCGATCGCCATCGACGATGGGCCCGTCCGATCGCGCGGCGTACGAGCAGCTCGACGATCGGCACCGTGCCTGGCTCGCCACGCTGCCCGGCACCGCCGTGGTGGGCGACGGCGGGGGCACCGACGTGCTGCTCTGCCACGGCTCGCCGGAGAGCGACCTCACCTACCTGCTGGAGACCGTGAGCCCGCACGGCATGGCGCTCGCCACGCCAGCCGACGTCGGGGCGCGCCTGGGACCCACGCCCCAGCGCATCATCCTCTGCGGGCACACGCACCTGCCGCGGGCCGTGACCACGCCGGACGGGCGGCTCGTGGTGAACCCGGGCAGCGTGGGCCTGCAGGCATTCGCCGACGACACCCCGTACCCGCACGTGGGCTCGGCGGGGAGTCCGCACGCGCGCTACGCGGTGGTGGATACCGGGCCACGGCCGCGCGTGTCGTTCGTCGCGGTGCCCTACGACTGGGACGCGGCGGCCGCCGTCGCCGAGCGTGCGGGCCAGCGTGCGTTCGCGCACGCCCTCGCCACCGGCTTCCTGCCCGCCGCCGCATGACCGAGCCCGTGCGGTCGCGCTCACGGAGGTAGCGCGCCGCGCGCACCCTGCACAGACTCCCGGAGGTGGCAGGGGGAGACGCGACACGACACGCACGGGAGAGTCGGTGACGATCGGTTCGGAGACGGAGCTGCAGGGCATGCGGCGCGTGGGAAAGCTGGTGGCGCGCACCATCGCGCACATGCGCTCGCAGGTGCGCGTGGGCGTCACCACCGCGCAGCTGGACGACGCCGCGGCGCGCTTCGCGCGCGGCGAGGGCGCACGGTCGGCCCCGCAGCTCGCGTACGACTTTCCGGGCTTCACGTGCATCAGCGTGAACGAGGAGATCGTCCACGGCGTTCCGGGCCCGCGCGCGCTCGCGCCGGGCGACGTGGTGAAGCTGGACGTCACGCTGGAGCTGGACGGCTTCATGGCCGACAGCGCGGTCACCGTCATCGTGCCGCCGGGCAGCCTGGAGGCGCAGCGGCTGCAGCGTGCCGCGCGTCTGGCCTTCAACAAGGGGCTGGCCGCCGCCCGCATCGGCCAGCGGCTGAGCGATGTGGGTGGCGCCGTGGAGGCCGCGGCCCGCCGAGAGGGCGCGGTGGTGATCCGCGAGCTGGTGGGGCACGGCATCGGCCGCCGGATCCACGAGCAGCCCGACGTACCCAACTGGGCGGACCCCGAGGCGCGCCAGGTGCTGCGCGAGGGGCTCGTCATCGCGCTCGAGCCCATGCTGGCGGGCGCCGCGTCGCGCGTGGTGGAGGAGGACGACGGCTGGACGCTGCGCACGCACAACCGCGTGCTGGCCGTGCACCACGAGCACACCATCGTCATCCGTCAGGGCGCGCCGCTGGTGCTGACGGCGGCGTGAGCGTCGTACGGCGCGGCGGCCGACACGCCGCGCGAGTTCCTTCCCGATCCGGGAGGCCGGCATGCGTCGCGTGCGATACTCGGTGGCGATGAGCCTGGACGGCTACATCGCGGGCCCCAACGGCGAGAGCGACTGGATCCTCATGGATCCGGAGATCGACTTCGCCGCGATGTTCAGGAGCTTCGACACCGTGCTGCTCGGGCGCCGCACCTACGAGCTCACGCTCACCCAGGGCGGCGGGGGCGGCGTGCAGGGCATGAAGGCCGTCGTGTTCTCACGGACGCTGCGCGCCGCCGATCATCCGGGCGTCACCCTCGTCGCCGACGATGCCGGCGGCGCGGTGGCCGCCCTCCGCGCCCAGCCGGGCAGGGACATCTGGCTGATGGGCGGGGGCGTGCTCTTTCGCAGCCTGCTCGACGCGGGCCAGGTGGACGCGGTGGAGATCGCCCTGATCCCGGTGCTGCTCGGCGCGGGCATCCCGATGCTCCCGCCCCCGGCGTCGCTGGCCAGGCTGCGGCTCACGGAGAGCCGGACGCTGGAGAAGACCGGGACCGTGATGCTGCAGTACGCGGTGGAGCGCGGCGACGCCTGAGCACGGAGCCCGGGCGCCGCGCCGCCCGAGGAGACGCTCGTCGCCACGAACGCCACCGCCGGCGGCGGCACCTCCGGGCGCGCGAAGGGCCCCGTGGTCGTGCGCTCCTCCGCTCCCGCCCCTATCCTGTCTCCTGTCCCCTGTCTCCTGGCCGACATGATCGAGATCCTCCGCGCCGACATCACCACCCTCGAGGTGGACGCCATCGTCAACGCCGCCAACTCCGGGCTGGCCGGCGGGGGCGGGGTGGACGGCGCCATCCACCGGGCAGCCGGGCCGGAGCTCGCGGCGGCATCCCGCGCGCTGGGTCCGTGCCCGGCCGGCGGGGCGGTGCTCACTCCGGGCTTTGCGCTGCCCGCGCGCTACGTGATCCACGCCGTGGGCCCGGTGTGGGATGGCGGTGGGCGCGGCGAGGCCGAGGTGCTGCGCCGCGCGTACGAGACCGCGTTCCGGCTCGCGCTCGACGCCGGCGACGTCCGCTCCATCGCGTTCCCCGCCATCTCCACGGGCGCGTACCGCTTTCCCAGGGCGCTCGCCGCCGGCATCGCGGTGGACGTCATGCGCGCGCACGAGGCGAGGTTCCAGCGCATCGTCGCCTGCCTGTTCGATGACGAGAGCGTGCGCGCGTACGAGGCGGTGCTGGCCCCGGAGTGACGGGGCGTACGTCACGCGCGCAGCGGAACCCCGACGTCATCCGTACTCCTGTTGATCGCCACTCTTCGTCTGGCGCTCGCGGACGCACGCCGCGTCCGCCGGTTGGAGCGGGTGGACCCCGACTTCGTACTCCTGGAGGGAACGTGTTGTCTAGCAGTCACTTGTACGGCCGTCGTCATGGCGCTGCCCTGCTCGCCGCGCTCGCGCTGAGCGCCACCGCGGTGGGCGCGCAGAACACGGCGACGCGCTCGTCGGGCGCCCAGCGTCCGCGCCAGGTGGTGCCCGTGGATACCGCCCGGGCGGCCGAGCTGTACGTGAGCAACCGGCCGGAAGACCACCCGGTGGCCGACTACCAGCGGGCGATCGCCGAGAAGGCCGTCACCGACAGCATCTACACCGCGCGCAGCCGCGGGGTGATGAGCTTCTCCAAGGTGACGTACAAGAGCAGCGTGGACGGCATGTCCATCCCGGCGTACGTCTTCGCGCCGCTCCAGAAGCGCGGGCCGCGCGGCCACGCCGCCATGGTGTGGGTGCACGGCGGCGTGCACGGCAACTGGGACCAGAACTACCTGCCGTTCGTGAAGGAGGCGGTGGAGCGCGGCTACGTCGTCATCGCGCCCGACTATCGCGGCAGCACGGGGTACGGCAAGGAGCACCACAACGCCATCGATTACGGCGGCAAGGAGCTGGACGACGTGCAGTCGGCGCTCGACTACCTGAAGACGCTGCCGTACGTGGACATGGATCGCGTGGGCCTGATGGGCTGGAGCCACGGCGGCTTCATCACCGCCAACCTGCTGTTCCGCGGCGAGACGCCGTTCAAGGCCGGCGCGGCCATGGTGCCGGTGACCAACCTGATCTTCCGCCTCGGGTACAAGGGCCCCGGCTACCAGCGCAGCTTCTCCACGCAGGCGGACGTGCGTGGCCTGCCGTTCGAGAAGCGCGACCTGTACGTGAAGCGGTCGCCGTACTACGGCGTGGATAGCCTGCGCACGCCGCTCCTGGTGCACGTGGCCACGAACGACACGGACGTGAACTTCGAGGAGGCGCGCCCGCTCATCGACGCGCTGCGTGCGCGCAAGCCGGATCTCTCCGAGACCAAGGTGTACGTCGATCCCACGCCGGGCCCGGTGAGCGTGGGCCACACCTTCAATCGCCGCGTGAACCGCCAGACGCTGGAGCGCGATGACTCGCCCGAGCAGCGCGACTCGTGGAACCGCACGTGGGCGTTCCTGGAGGAGTGGCTGCGTCCGTACGAGGATCGGTCCAAGAAGTAGTCGCTGCCGGAGGCCGGGTGCGGACATTCGCGTCCGCACGCGGCTCTCCCGTCGCTGCCAGCACGCGTCACCGGACGAATGTCTGGTGACGCGTTCTGCGTTCTGGCGCTCGCCGGTGGCACGGGGCCAGCCTCTCTCGTCATCCCGCAGGGGCCCTGCCGAATGGGAGGCCAGTCAATCGTGTCATCCCGCAGGAGCCCTGCCGAAGGCAGGGCGAGTGTCGGGATCGCTCTCCCTCGCGGCCGTTCGACTGCTGGGCCCCGCCCACGGCGGACGCGCATCACGGGACGTGAAGGCGATCCCGACACTCGCTCGCTACGCTCGCTCCTGCGGGATGACAAAAGGTGGGCGGTCGTCTCACCCATCAACCCGGTCTATACCCTCGTGTGGGATGACATGGAAGCAGGGTTGTTCCCGCTCCCGGCCGCTCGCTCCTGCGGGATCACAACATCGACCGGCATCGCGGACCCGCCCTTCTCCACCGAGCACGGCCGTGCCCCATCGTGCTGCGAATGTTTGCTCTGGCGCCCACTCCCCGCGCCCTTCATCGTAGCCCGACCCATATCGGAGGGAGCGATGATCCTCGTCCGCGACGTCTTCCAACTCAAGTTCGGGGCAGCGAAAGAGGCGGCGGCGCTCTGGCGGGAAGGGATCGAGATCGGGCGGCGCATCGATGCCGGCGGCGTTCCGCCGCGCGTGCTCACCGATCTCACGGGGCCGTACTACACGCTCGTGCTCGAGAACAGCTTCCCCAGCCTCGCCGAGTACGAGAAGCGCGGCACGGACATGATGTCCAACGACGAGTGGCAGCGCTGGTACCGCAGGTTCGTGCCACTGGTCGAGAGAGGGCGGCGCGAGATCTTCACGATCCTGGAGTAGCGACGGCACGCGGGGTGGCGCCCGGGCGGAGCGACGCGCCTGGCCGCGCTCAGCCGCGCTGCGCCGCCGCCCCGCGCCCGGCCGCCCGGCCGGTGGCCCACGCCCAGAGAAAGTTGTAGCCCCCGATGGGGCCGAACGCGTCCAGCACCTCGCCACACAGAAAGAGGCCGGGCTGCACGCGGCTCTCCATGGTGCGCGGATCGATCTCGGCCAGGCTCACGCCGCCGCCGGTCACCTCGGCCTTCTTGTAGCCCTCGTCGCCGGTGACGGGCAGGGCGCCGCGCACGAGCGTCTCCACCACCCGCCGTCGCTCCTCGCGCCGCAGCTCGGCCAGCGGCCGCGCCGGGTCCACTCCGGCCACGCCCAGCAGCGCGGTGGCCAGGCGGTCGGGCAGCGCGGCGCGCACCACGCCGCCCACGGTGCGCGTGCCATCGGGGCGGAGCGCCGCCTCCCAGGCCGGCTCGTCGAGCGCGGTCCAGCGCACCGTCACCTGCGCCGGCGCGCCATGCTCCCCGCGCGCCCGCACCGCCACGTGCGAGACGTCGAGCACCGACGGCCCGCTGTAGCCACGATGCGTGAAGAGGAAGCCACCGGTGGCGCTGGCGCTCCGCGCGCCGGCGCGCGCCGTGATGGTCACCGGCAGCGACACGCCCGAGAGCGCGCCGAACGGCGCCGGGTCCACGGTGAGCGGCGTGAGCGCGGCGTACGTGGGATGGATGGTGTGGCCCAGGCTCGCGAGCACGGCCAGGCCGCGTCCGTCGCTGCCCGTGTTCGGCACCGAGAGGCCGCCGGTGGCCACGATCACCGCGTCCACTTCCAGCGGCGGCGCGCCGTCGCGGTCGATGCGCCAGCGGTCGCCGATGGGCGCGAGCCCGGTGACCAGGGTGTCCATCAGCAGCTGGGCGCCGCGCTCGGCGGCCAGCGACAGCAGCCCGTCGCGCACGTCGCGGGCGCGATGCGACGCCGGGAACAGCTTGGCCGACTCCACCTCCTCCACCAGCGGCAGCCCGAGCTCCCGCTCGAAGAACGCGATCTGCTCGGCCAGCGGCCACGCGCGCACGAGCTTGCGCAGCGTGTTGGGCGAGGAGTCCGTGACGAAGCGCGATTCGTCCAGTCGCGCGGGCAGCACGTTGCAGCGGCCGCCGCCGCTGATGAGGATCTTGCGCCCGCCGTCCTTCGTGCGCTCCAGCAGCAGCGTCTCCGCGCCGGCCGTGGCGCACGAGATCGCCGCCATCGAGCCCGCGGCGCCAGCGCCGATCACCGCAATCCGTCGCAGATGCGTCTCCCATGCCGAGTAGGTCACGAGCGCCGCGTGCGCTCGTGACGGAACGTCTCAACCTAACGGCGTGCCTGGCAGGCGTACGGCCGAGCTCGCATATTCGCGCATCGCGCCGCCCGCCCACCGCGGCTCCGTCGTCCGCCCGCCCGTCCGAGGTGCTTGCCATGTCCGCCCCCGCCATGCCCGCCGCCGCAGGACCCACCCTCGTCACCCGGTGGCCCACGGAGCTTCCGCTGTTCGCGCTCGCGCTCGTGGTATCACTCGCGCTCTGGGTCGCGGCCACGGTGTCGGTGATCGGCCTGGCCTACGCGGCCATGATCGGCGCGTTCTTCTTCATCCTGCACGTCGGCTTCATCGCCCACGTGCGGGGCAGCGCCGTCCGTCTGGGCCCCGACCAGTTCCCGGAGCTCCACGCACGCGTCACGGAGATCGCGCAGCGCATCGGCCTGGAGCGCGTGCCACAGGTGTACATCATGCAGGCCGGCGGTGCGCTCAACGCGTTCGCCACCCGCTTCCTGGGTGTCCACTTCGTGGTGCTGTTCGCCGACCTGCTGGACGCCTGCGGTGACAACGCCGCCGCCCGCGACATGATCATCGCCCACGAGCTGGGGCATATCCGGGCTGGCCACCTTCGCTGGCACTGGCTGCTCCTGCCCTCGGCCCTCGTGCCGTTCCTCGGCTCCGCGCTGTCGCGGGCGCGGGAGTACACCTGTGACCGATACGGCCGCGTGGGAGCGGGCGACACCGATGGCGCGCTGCTGGGGCTCGCCATTCTCGCCGCCGGCGCCACGCACGGGCCGCGCGTCAATCGGGCCGCGCTCGTGCGCCAGCGCGCGGACCTGAACACCGGGTGGATGACGCTGGGCGAGTGGTTCGGGAGTCATCCTCCGCTCGCTCGGCGGCTGGCCCAGCTCGATCCCACGCTCGCGCCGCAGACGGAGCGCGCCATCGCCGGGCCGTTGCGCGCCACGATGATGGTGGCGGTCGTCGTGCTTCCCCTCACGTTCCTCACGTGGATCTCGGTGTCCAAGCTGCCGGCGCTGCTGGAGCAGGCAGGGGCCGAGGCCATGGCCACGCAAGTGGATGGTGAGCCGGTTGATGCGCCGGGTGCACCTTTCATCGCGCCGCCGGCCGAGGAAGGGGTGGCCCGTGCCCGCGCCGATCTCGCCCAGCTCTCGGCGCTCGTGGACGCCGAGCGTGCGGCCGGGCGTCCCATCCCATGGGGCATGGACGACCTCTACCTGCTCTGGGCCGGCGCGCATCCCAACACGGCGGAGCCCACCGACCCGTTCGATGGGAGCAGATACGGGTACGATCGATCGGGGGACGACTATCGCATCTGGAGCAGCGGCCCCGATCAGAAGCCGAGGACCGGAGACGACGTTCGTCACGACTCACGCTCGGGCGCGTCGCGATAGACTTCTCCGGGACCGCGTCGTCAGCTCATCCCGCGCCGAGCAGGTCACCCGCATGCACGAGATCCACAAGGTCAACCTGGCCGAGAAGTTCGCGCAGTTCTCCGCACACTGGCAGCCCAAGGTGGTGGGGGAGCTCAACGGCCAGCACGTGAAGCTGGTGAAGTTCCAGGGCCCGTTCACCTGGCACCACCACGAGCACGAGGACGAGCTGTTCCTGGTGGTGCGCGGGCGGTTCCGCATGGAGTTCCGGGATCACGCCGTGGAGCTGGAGCAGGGCGAGCTCCTCATCGTGCCGCGCGGCGTGGAGCATCGCCCGGTGGCGGACGAGGAGGTGGAGGTGCTGCTGTTCGAGCCCGCGGGCACGCTGAACACCGGCAACGTGCGCGATGCGTTCACGCAGGCGGATCTCGAGCACCTGTGAGCGCGGGACTCATCCGCGGCCCGGTCGCCTCGCGCTTGGACGTGCGCCGGCCAACGGCTAAGCTCAAGGGGAGCAGGGGCGGCGCGAACGTTCGCGGCCGCCCCGCCCCCACGATGCATACGAACTCCCCCAACCCGGCCAGACCATGTTCACCTCGGAGTATTTCAGATCGGAGCTGCAGCGGGAAGCCGAGGGCCTGCGCCGGGATCACGTGGTCGAGGTGTATCTCGCGAATGGGCACGCGCACCGGCTGCGCGCGGTGGTCACCGTGCCGCAGGGGCACGTGGTGCTCGACGTCTACCGGCAGATGGGAGACGCCGGGCACCAGCAGCCCAACTGGCGCGACGACGCCAACCCGCACGGCGCCGCGCAGCCCACGCGCCGCATTGCCGTGAGCTACGAGAGCATCGTCGAGGTGCGAATCGACGCGGAGCCGGCATCCCCGGCATCCGCCGCGCCGCCGCCGGAGCTTCCGGCGTAGGCTCGCCGGGTAGCCCGTCTCACCGTAGGCACTCATGGCCGCTCCGTCGCGCTACCCGGTGCCGGCGCGCACCCATCGCACCGAGGAGGAGGTGCGGCGAAGCCGCTTCATCACCACCCTCGAGCGCGTGACGTCGGTGGAGGCCGCCGCCGACTTCATCCGGCGGGTGAGCGAGGAGTTCGCCGACGCCACCCACAACTGCTGGGCGTATGTGGTGGGACCGCCCGGCAGCACCGACCGCATCGGGATGAGCGACGACGGCGAGCCGCACGGCACCGCCGGCCGTCCCATGCTGAACGCGCTGTTGCACGGTGGCCTGGGCGACGTCGCGGCCGTGGTGACGCGCTACTACGGCGGCGTCAAGCTCGGCACGGGCGGGCTGGTGCGCGCGTACGGCGGCTCGCTGCAGCAGGCGCTGCTGAGCGCTCCCCGCGCCGAGCACGTGGACTACCGCAGGTTCACGGTGGTGGTGGACTATCCCGCGGTGGACACCATCCAGCAGCTCCTGCCCACGTTCGAGGCGGAGGTGCTGGCGCAGCACTATCTGGCCGACGTCACCTACGAGCTGCGGCTGCCGAGCGAGCGGGTGGAGGCCTTTCGGGGCGCCGTGCTCGATGCCACGCGCGGGCAGGGGCGCATCCAGGCCGCGGACGCGGGCGACGACGACGCCGTGGACTCCGCGTGACCGCAGCATGGCGAGGCAACAGGACAGCATCATGAGCGAGCCCCAGACCGAGAAGCAGAAGATGCTGGCCGGCGAGCTGTATCTCGCGAGCGACCCGCGGCTCGTCGCGGACCGCAAGCGCGCGAAGGCGCTCTGCCACCGCTACAACCAGACCGTGGCGGACCTGGACCTGGCGACGCTGCACGAGCTCCTCGGCAACGCGACCGACGCGTATCTGGAGCCTCCGTTCTACTGCGACTACGGCTACAACCTGACGCTCGGGCGGCGGGTCTACGCGAACCACAACCTCGTCGTGCTCGACTGCGCGCCGGTGATCGTGGGCGACGATGTCTTCTTCGGGCCCAACGTCGTGTTGACGGCGGCAACGCACCCCGTCGATGCCGCCGTGAGGGCGTCGGGGCTGGAGTTCGCCCGGCCCATCCGCATCGGGAACGGTGTCTGGATCGGCGCGAGCGTCACCGTCCTGCCGGGCGTCGAGATCGGCGACAACACCACCATCGGCGCCGGCAGCGTGGTGACGCGGTCGATTCCGGCCAACTGCGTCGCGGTCGGGAATCCGTGCCGGGTGCGCAGGCAGCTCGCCTGAGCGACGATCGATCGTCGTGAGCGCGGCCAGCGCTCGACGCCGGCCACTGGCGGCGTGCGACCGCTCGGCTCAGCGCACGGCTGGTAGGTGCTGCCGCGCGCTCCATCACACGTGAGCACCCGCGTAGCCGGGCGCCACCCGCGGCGCGCGGGCAACCATCGGGCCCACCGGCGGGTCTATCGTCCGATGACCCCGATTCGCCCCGTCACGAATCCTGGCGCGCGTCCGCGCCCGCGTCGACTCGCTGCGCCGCGACTCGTCGCGAGGCTTCGGGGTGAGAGTTCCGGCCTCTGATCGCGCCACGGCCCGCATCTCGGGCACACCCGCTCTCACCGCTCGCGCCACCCGCGGCCCCGTGCCAAGTTACGCGGGTGCCGGCCCTGGCAACGAGCGCCCGGCGGGGTGACGGCACCACTCTGGGTCGTCTGTCCCATGTGCCGCGCGCGCCGCACCGTCATCGTGCGCACGAGGCCTCGCTCCGCCACCGGCAGCAGCGGCCGTACCGAACGCGCCAACCTCGAGGACCCACCATGCAGCGCGCCGCCCCCGACCCCGAGATGGACCGCCCACCCGGCACGCCGTCGCGCCGGGCCGCCAGCCGCATCCGGCGTGGTGCCGGCGTGGCGGTGATCGCCGTCGTCTGCGGCGCCGGCATCGCGGCCGCCCCGCCCGACTATCCGGCGCAGCTGTTCGACCAGGTGGTGGAGCTGGTGGAGCGGCAGTTCGTGGACGCCGACTCCCGCGCCGCCCTGTACGAGAAGGCGGCGCGCGGGCTCATTCGCGAGCTGGGCGACCCGTACAGCGAGCTGCTCACGCCGCGCGACCTGCGCGAGTTCGAGCGCTCCACCCTGGGACGCTACGCCGGGGTGGGCATGGAGATCCTGCCCGCGGGCGACAGCATCTACGTGGGGCGCGTGTTCGAGGGCTCGGCGAGCGAGGCGCGCGGGCTGCGGCGCGGCGATCGCCTGGTGGCGGTGGACGGCGGCAGCATCGCCGGCTTCTCGGCGGACAGCGTGGTCGCGCGTCTGCGCGGGCTGCCGGGCACGCCGGTGGTGGTCACGGTGGAGCGGCTGGCCGCGCCGGCGCCCATCACGGTCACCCTGAACCGCGCCACGGTGCACGTGCCGGCGGTGCCGTACGTGCTGGTGGAGGGCGGCGTGGGCTACATCCCCATCATCGGCTTCCCGAGCACCGCGGCCAGCGACGTGGCGCGCGCGCTGGAGGAGGTTGCACGCCGGGGCGCGCGTGGCGTGGTGCTCGACCTGCGCGGCAATCCCGGCGGCGCCCTGGACCAGGCGGTGGACATGGTGGGCACGCTCGTGCCGCACGGTACCCCCGCCGTGGAGATCCGCGAGCGTGCCCGCACGCAGCAGGTGCGCACGCGCACCCAGCCGGTGGCGCCCGCGCTGCCCACGGTGGTGCTCGTGGACGACCGCAGCGCGAGCGCCGCCGAGATCGTGGCCGGCGCGCTGCAGGACCACGACCGCGCCGTGCTGGTGGGCGAGCGCACCTTCGGCAAGGGGTTGGCCCAGGCGGTGTACTCCGTGGACGGCGGCTACGCGCTCAAACTCACCGTCGCGCGCTGGTACACGCCGAGTGGTCGGTCCATCCATCGCGACCG
>DATANT010000178.1:0-32127 GCA_036266115.1 Gemmatimonadaceae bacterium
TAGCTTCTGAATACTAAAATCCCGGGGGCTGTTGCGGCTAGCTGCGGCAGCCACGCGTTTCCTCCATGAGCGGCGGTTCTGCTCAGGACATTGACGCCCCAGTGGACGATTCCGTCACCGCCGTACCGCCGCCGTCATCGGCCGGCCGCGAGGCAGAGGCAGAAAAGGGCTGCGTTCCGGGGCGTTCGTCCAGCCGCCGGATTCGCTCCCCGAACGCAGTGGAACAGGACGTGCTCTTGGAGGCGAGTGCACCACTGGAGTCGGTGCTCGAGGTCAGCGCAGTGGCAGTTCCGCCGTTCCCCAGCTGGTGTCGCGTAGTGTACATCTCTATCCCGGAGTCCACATGTCCTTCCAGCGAGTAGTAGCCTTCAGTCTCTGCGCGGCCGTATTGGCTGCGCCCCTCGGTGCCCAGGGCACCACCACCACCACCTCCGACACCACGGTGTCGCGCTCCATGCTGAGCACGGCATGGCCGGCGTTCGAGGTGGGCGTGATGGGCGCCTATACCGGCTTCGACAACCTCCGAGCCGTCGGGGAGACCGAGGACCTCGACGACAAGTTTGGCTACGGTGCGATGATCAACGCGTACCTGGCCAAGCATTGGGCGCTCGAGTTCGAGGTGACGGGCGTGCAGCTGGACGCCAACAAGCCGGGCACGAGTGACAAGGGCTGGAACACCAACCTGGCCGGCCGCGTGGTCGCCAACATCGGCGGCAGCCCGCGCTTCCTGGGCCTCCTGGGCGTGGGTCTGGTGCGGCAGAGCTTCAGCCCCGCCATCGAGGGCATCTTCCCGTACACCGATGGCGTGCAGGGCCTCGTTGGCTTCCGCATCGGCCTGGGCCGGGTCGTCGCCCTCCGGGTGGACGGCGTCTATAACGCCGCCGTCTTCAACGGCGACGCCGAGGACATGAACAACTGGCAGGGGCGCGCCGGGCTCACGTTCGCCGTGCCGCGCATGTACGAGTCGGTGAACACCGCGGTCACCACCACGAACACGGTCACGCGCGTGGACACGGTCACCGTGACGCAGCAGGTCCAGACCGGCACCGCCCTGCCGGAGCTGCGCCAGGCGATCTTCTTCGAGTTCAACAGCGATCAGCTCACCGACGCCTCGCGTGGCGTGCTCGACAACACCATCGTCCCGGCGCTCCGCAACGCGCAGGGCGTGACGGCCATCGCGGTGGGCGGCTTCGCCGATCGCTGCGGCTCGGTGGCCTACAATGACGATCTCGGTTACCGCCGTGCGCTGGCCGTGGCCGACTACCTCAGCACCGCGCTCCCGAACGTGACGGTCACGGCGCTCTCGGCCGGTAAGCGCCAGCCGCTGGTGGAGACCCCCAACACGTACCCGGGCTGCCGCAACGACTCCAACCGTCGCGCCGAGTTCTTCATCGACATCACGACGGCGGAGCCGACCGAGGCCACGCCGGCTCCCACCACCCCGCCGAACGAGAACTGAGCTTCTCGCCGGCAGGTCGTTGAGCCCGAAGGGCCCCGCCGCGAGGCGGGGCCCTTCGGCCATTCAGGCCCCTCCAGCCGGGACCGGCCCCCCTGAACGACCGCGGGGCCGTCGCTGTGAAGCGACGGCCCCGCGGTCCCGCTCAGTGCCGACGACGCCGGCCGGTCCCGTGGCCGGGCGTCAGCTCTCCTTCCCGTGGCACTTCTTGAACTTCTTGCCGGAGCCACAGGGGCACGGATCGTTGCGGCCGGTGGTGGACCAGTCGGCCGACGGTCGCGGCGCATCGGGCCGGATCTGGCGCCCGCCACCCATCACCACGGGCTCGGCGCGCGCCACGGGCTCCGAGTGCGGCGGCTCGCCCGGCCCGATGTCCACCGCCGTGCCCACCCCGCCCGGCTCCTCCGCCGGGATGTCCTCCAGCACGCCCAGCGCGTCGTAGCGCCTGGTGGGCCGCGCCGGCCGGGGGAGCTCCGGCACCTGCACCGGGGCGGCCTCGGGCTGCAGCACGAGCTGCAGCTTGAGGAACCGCTCCGTGAAGGTGCTCGCGATGTCTCCCATGAGGTCCTCGAACATCGAGAAGGCTTCCTGCTTGTACTCGATGAGCGGGTCCTTCTGGCCCCACGACCGGTAGTGGATGGCCCCGCGGAGCTGATCCAGGTCGTAGAGATGGTCCTTCCACTTCTCGTCCAGCACGCCGAGCATCACGTGCGAGAGCACGCGGTTGGCGTCGATGAACTCCGCGTACTGCGCGAGCTCGTCGAACTTGCCCTGGAACGCCTCGCGCCCGGCCTCGGTGGCGTCGGCCTGGAGCTGCGCGATGGCGGTGGGACGCGGCGCGTCCTCCGCCAGCGCGGGCACCCGCACCATGTAGTGCATCAGCAGTTCCTGCTGCAGCAGCGCCAGGTCCCACTCCTCGGGCGTGTCGAAGCTGGCGAGGGAGGTCTCCACCCGCTTCGCCATCGCGCGCTCCACCATCTTGAGCGCCTCGCCCTTCAGCTCCTCCCCGCCCTCCAGGGCGAAGGCGCGCAGGTTGTAGATCACCTCGCGCTGCTGGTTCATCACGTCGTCGTAGTCCAGCAGCCGCTTGCGCGCCTGGAAGTTCTGCAGCTCCACCCGCTTCTGCGCCTGCCCGATGGACCGCGTGATGAGCGGGTGCGTGAGCACCTCGCCCTCCTGCGCGCCCAGCCGGTCCATGAGCTTGGAGATGCGCTCGGAGTTGAACAGGCGCATCAGATCGTCCTCGAGGGAGAGGAAGAACTGCGTCGCGCCCGGGTCGCCCTGGCGGCCGGCGCGGCCGCGCAGCTGCCGGTCGATGCGGCGGGACTCGTGCCGCTCGGAGCCGATGATGTGCAGGCCGCCGATCTCCTCGACCTCCACGTCCTTGCCGTCCACGTCCTTGATCACGGACGGCTTGGGCGCGGTGACGCCCTCTCCCAGCTTGATGTCGGTGCCGCGGCCCGCCATGTTCGTCGCGATGGTGACCGCGCCGGGCTGGCCGGCCTCGGCCACGATCTCGGCCTCGCGCTGGTGGTACTTGGCGTTCAGCACGTTGGGACGCAGGCCGCCGCGCTGGAACATCTTGGCGAGCGTCTCCGAGGCGTCCACGCTCGTGGTGCCCACGAGCACCGGGAAGCCCAGCCCGTGCAGGCGCCGCACCTCCTCCACGATGGCGTTGTACTTCTCGCGGCGGGTCTTGTAGACGAGGTCCTGACGATCGTCGCGGATGATCGGCTTGTTGGTGGGAATCACCGACACCTCGAGCCCGTAGATCTGGAAGAACTCCGTCTCCTCCGTCTCCGCGGTGCCGGTCATGCCCGCCAGCTTCTCGTACATGCGGAAGTAGTTCTGGATGGTGATCGTGGCGAGCGTCTGCGTCTCGCCCTTCACCTGAACGCCTTCCTTGGCCTCCACCGCCTGGTGCAACCCTTCGGACCAGCGGCGCCCCGGCATGGTGCGGCCGGTGAACTCGTCCACGATCAGCACCTGCCCATCCTGCACCACGTAGTTCACGTCGCTCTCGTAGAGCGCGTGTGCCCGCAGCAGCTGGTGCACGATGTTCAGCTTCTCGCTCTTCTGCGCGTACTCCACCTCGATCGCGCGCCGGGACTCGAGCTTCTGCGTGGCGTCCAGCTCGGGATCGTGATCCACGGCGTGCACGCCCTGCGCGATGTCGGGCAGCACGAACGCGTCCGGGCTGTCCGGCGAGAGGAAGTCCACGCCCTCGTCGGTGAGGTGCACCGTGTGCCCGCGCTCGTCCAGCACGTAGAGCAGGTGGTCCTCGATGTCGGCGAACGCCTGCTTGCTCGCCGGCAGCTTGCGATCGGCGATGTGCGCCAGCTCGGTCTTGTGCACCAGGGGCTTGATGCCCTGCTCCTGGAGCAGCTTGAGGAGGCGCTTGTTCTTCGGTGCCCCCAGCTGCGCCTTGTAGAGCTGCACCACGCCCGCCTCGGTGTCCCCGGCCTCCAGCGCGCGCTCCGCGTCGGCCACCAGCTGGTTCACCAGGTCCGTCTGCTTGCGCACCAGCCGGGCCACGTCGCCGTTCAGCTCGCGGTAGCGCGTGTCGCTCTCGTTGCCCACCGGGCCCGAGATGATGAGCGGCGTGCGGGCCTCGTCGATGAGCACCGAGTCCACCTCGTCCACGATCGCGAACACGTGCGAGCGCTGCACGCGCTGGTCGAGCGAGACCACCATGTTGTCGCGCAGGTAGTCGAAGCCGAACTCGTTGTTCGTGCCGTAGGTGATGTCCGCGCCGTATGCCGCCCTCCGATCCGGGGAGCCCGGCTCGGTGTCGTCCAGGCAGGTCACGGAGAGGCCGAGGTAGCTGTACACGTGCCCCATCCACTGCGAGTCGCGCCGGGCCAGGTAGGTGTTCACCGTCACCAGGTGGGCACCCTTGCCGGGCAGCGCGTTCAGGTAGAGCGGCAGCGTGGCAACGAGCGTCTTGCCCTCACCGGTGGCCATCTCGGCGATGCGTCCCATGTGCAGCTGGATGCCGCCGATGAGCTGCACCTCGTACGGCACCATGTTCCACACCAGCGGGTGGCCAGTGACCAGCACCTCGGTACCCACCAGGCGGAGGCACGCGGCGCGGACGGTGGCAAAGGCCTCGGGCAGCAGCTCGTCCAGCACCTCGGCGGTGGTCCGCCGCAGGTCGCCCTCCACCCCGCCCCGCCCATCGGGGCCAGACAGCTCCTCGTCGATCACTTCGCGCTCGGCGGCGTCGGTGGTGAGCCGCTTGCGCTCCTTCAGCTCGGCGATGCGGCGCTCCAGCTCGCCCGTCCGCTCCTGGATGATCGCGCGGAACCGCGCCGTCTGGCCGCGCAGCTCCTCGTCGGAGACGCCCTGCAGGCGCTCGTAGTGCTCGTTGATCGCGTCCACGATCGGCTGCACGCGCTTGCGCTCCCGCTCGTGGCGGGTGCCGAAGACGGATGAGATAAGGCCCTTTAACATGCGATCCTCTATCGGTACAAGCCGGCCGCGGCAATGTGCGCGGCGACGGCGTCGGGGACGAACCCCCGGATGGAGCGTCCGTGATGCACGCGCTGCCGAATCTCCGTGGACGACACATCCACCCGGCGCGACTCGAGCACGTGCGCCCGGAGCCACGCTGGATGGACGATTGACTCCGTCCCGCGGCGCAGGATCACCAGCTCGGCCAGGCTCTGCACCCGCTCGGGCTCGCGCCACTGCGAGAAACTGCTCAGCACGTCGGCGCCGATGAGGAAGAACAGAGCCTCCACCCCCGGGCGGCGCCGGTACGTCTCGAGCGTGTCAACCGAAAAAGATAACCCTCCCCGCTCCATTTCGATGGGGTCCACCTCGAAGCGGGGGTCGTCGCCGGCCATCGCCCGCACCATCGCCAGCCGGTCGGCCGGCGGCGTGCGCACGGCCGAGCGCTTGAGCGGCTGCTGGGCCGCCGGAACGAACACCAGCCGGTCGAGCTCGAGCTGCTCATGGGCGTCTACCGCCACCAGGAGATGGCCGACGTGGGGAGGGTCGAACGTCCCGCCGAGCAGGCCGACGCGCACGCTACGGCGTGGGGCTGGCCGGCGTGACGCTGGCGGCGGCCGGGGGCGGGGCGCCGCACCGGGCGCGCACGTCCTTGTCGGTGGGGTACGTCTGCCGCAAGGTGGTGCACAGCTCGGCCGCCTCCTCCTTGTAGCGTACCCGGCCGTACGACTCGAGCATCTGCAGCCCGCTCCGCCGCGCCGCGTCGGTCTGCGGATAGCGCGCCACCACGTCCTTGAAGTACAGGATGGCCGGGTCGTACGCCTTCCGCCGGAAGTAGTGCATGCCGTTCTCGAAGTCCTTGGTCGCGAACCACTCGTTCAGCCGGGCGATGCCGGCCTCGGCGTCGACCTTGCGCGGCGAGTCCGGATAGGCCGAGAGCAGCATGCGGTAGGTCTGCAGCGCGGACTCCCCGTACTGGGGATCGAGCTCCGGCTTCTTCCACATCCGCTGGTAAGCCTGCGCGGCCTCGAAGAGCGCGTCGTCGGCCAGCGTGTCGGTCGGGAACGTCTCCACCAGGCGCGCGTAGCCCTGCGCCGCCAGCAGGTGCTCGCCGCGGCGCTCGTACGCCGTGGCCAGGTAGTAGAAGCTGCGTGGCAGCAGCGTGTCGCGCGGCGAGAGCTGGAGCGTGAGCTCCTCGAACCCGAGCACGGCGCGGTCCCACTTGCCACGCTCGTACTCGCGCAACGAGGCCTCGTAGAGGCTCTCCGGCGAGGGAAAGTTCTTGACTTCGAACGCGCGGCCGCAAGCGGCGAGCAGGACGACGAGCAGGAGGCGGGACAGAGAGATACGGGCCATGAGGTGGGATAGTACCCGACAGGGCGGCGTCAGTTCGCCGAGGCCGCGACCGCTGCTTCGGACGCCACCGGTCGCGGCGTCATGCGGTCGGTGCCCATCAGCGTGCGGAAGTACTCGATGGTGCGGGCCACTCCCTCACGCACATCCACCTGCGGCTCCCACCCCAGGCGGGTGCGGGCGCGGGTGATGTCGGGCTGGCGGACCTTGGGGTCGTCTTCCGGCAGGTCCCGGAACACGATGGGCGAGGTGGTGCCGGTGAGCTCAGCAACGATCCCGGCGAGCTGGCGCACCGTGTACTCGGTGGGGTTGCCGATGTTGGTGGGCTCGGCGTTTCCGTCGTGGAAGAGCCGGTAGATCCCCTCCACCTCGTCGGCCACGTAGCAGAAGCTGCGCGTCTGGGAGCCATCGCCGTAGACGGTGATCGGCTCCTCGTTGAGCGCCTGGACGATGAAGTTGGAGACCACGCGGCCGTCGCGCGGGCGCATGCGCGGGCCGTAGGTGTTGAAGATGCGCACGATGCGCGTGTCGAGGCCGTGGAACCGGTGGTACGCCATGGTCATGGCCTCGGCGAAGCGCTTGGCCTCGTCGTACACGCCGCGCGGGCCCACCGGGTTCACGTTGCCCCAGTAGCTCTCGCGCTGCGGGTGCTCCAGCGGATCCCCGTACACCTCGGAGGTGGAGGCGAGGAAGAAGCGCGCCCCCTTGGCCTTGGCCAGCCCCAGCGCGTTGTGGGTGCCCAGCGCCCCCACCTTGAGCGTCGGGATGGGGTGCTCCAGGTAGTCCACCGGGCTGGCCGGGGAGGCGAAGTGCAGCACCCCGTCCAGCGGGCCGGCCACGTAGGTGTACTCGGAGATGTTGTGCCGGACGAACCGGAACCGGTCGTTGCCCAGCAGGTGCGCGATGTTGTCCGGATGGCCGGTGATGAGGTTGTCCAGCCCAACCACCTCGTAGCCGTCGCGCAGGAAGCGGTCGGCCAGGTGGGAGCCCAGAAACCCGGCAGCGCCGGTGATGAGCACGCGCATGATCAGCTCCGTCCGATGGAATCGTAGGTGAAGCCCATGTCGCGCAACTTCTGGACGTCGTACAGGTTGCGGCCGTCGATGATCACCGGCTTGCGCAGCGACGACCGGATCCGCTCGAAGCTGGGGTGACGGTACTCGTTCCAGTCGGTCACCACCACCAGCGCGTCGGCATCCTGGAGGGCCGCATAGTTGTCGTCCGCGTACTCGATGGTGTCGCCCAGGCGACGCCGCGCCTCCTCCATCGCCACCGGGTCGTGCGCCACCACCGTGGCCCCTTCGCACAGCAGCTGCTCGATGAGCACCAGCGACGGCGCCTCGCGCATGTCGTCGGTCTGCGGCTTGAAGGCCAGCCCCCACACCGCCACGCGCGCGCCCTTCAGCGAGCCGCCGAGCGCCGCGCTGAGCTTCGCGTGCAGCCGCCGCTTCTGGCGCTCGTTCGCCGCCTCCACCGCCTCCAGCACCTCCAGCTCCGCGCCACACGTCCGTGCCGTGCGGAGCAGCGCCTTCACATCCTTGGGAAAGCACGAGCCGCCGTACCCCGGCCCCGGAAAGAGGAAGGACTGCCCGATGCGCGCGTCCGTGCCGATGCCCCGGCGCACGAGGTCCACGTTCGCGCCCACCTGCTCACACAGGTTGGCCATCTCGTTCATGAACGAGATGCGCGTGGCGAGCATGGCATTGGCGGCGTACTTGGTCATCTCCGCGGAGGCGATGTCCATGAAGATGATCGGCTTGCCGGTGCGCACGAACGGCGCGTAGAGCTCGGCCATGAGCGAGCGGGCGAAGTCGCTCTCCACGCCCAGCACCACGCGGTCGGGGCGCATGAAGTCCTCCACCGCCGCCCCTTCCTTGAGGAACTCGGGATTGCTGCACAGGTGGAACGGGAACCGGGCGTGCGGCCGCATGGTCTCCGCCACCTTGGCCGCGGTGCCCACCGGCACCGTGGACTTGGTGACCACGACGAGCTCGCGGCTCATGTGCTTGCCGATCGTCTCGGCCACCGCGAGCACGTGGCGCAGGTCGGCCGACCCATCCTCGTCCGGCGGCGTACCGACGGCGATGAAGATCACCTCCGCGGAGCGCACGGCGGCCGCCACGTCGGTGGAGAAGCTCAGGCGGCCCGCCTTCTGGTTCTTGGCCACCAGGTCTTCCAGGCCAGGCTCGTAGATGGGAAGGATGTTGCGCTGCAACCCCGCCACCTTCGCCTCGTCCACGTCGGCGCACGTGACGGCGTTCCCGGTCTCGGCGAAGCAGGCGCCCACGACGAGTCCCACGTATCCGGTGCCGACGATCGTGATGTTCACGGCCTCTCTCCCTTCAGTGAGTCGGATGGCATGCGGATGGACCGGAGCCGGCGCGCATCAGCGCGCGCCGGCGGGCTCCGCATCCGTCGAGCTGGGCAGCGCGGAGAGCGCCACCACGCGCGCGCGCGAGCGGCGCGCGTGCGCCGTCGCATTGCGCGTATCCACCACGAGCGCCGCCCGGTCCACGATGAGCTGGTAGTCCACGTCGCGATGGTCCGTGACGATCACGACCGCGTCGCTGCGCTCCAGCTCCGCCGGGGTGAGCGCCACGCCCTCGCGCTGCTCGCTGCCCTCGCGGAACGAGGTGACGAATGGATCGTGATAGACCACCGTCGCGCCGCGGCCCTCCAGCAGGTGAATGACGTCGAGCGCCGGGCTCTCGCGCATGTCGTCGATGTTGGGCTTGTAGGCCACGCCCACCACCAGGATGCGGCTGCCGTTCACCGCCTTGCGATCCTCGTTCAGCGCCCGCGACACCTTCTCCACCACGAAGTCCGGCATCGCGCTGTTGATGTCGCTCGCCAGGTCGATGAAGCGCGTCTTGTAGTTGAGCGTGCGCATCTTCCACGCGAGGTAGTGCGGATCGAGCGGGATGCAGTGCCCGCCGATGCCGGGGCCCGGCGTGAACTTCATGAAGCCGAATGGCTTGGTGGCGGCGGCATCGATCACCTCCCACACATCCACGCCCAGGCGGTCGCAGATGATCGCCATCTCGTTCACCAGGCCGATGTTCACGGCGCGGAAGGTGTTCTCGAGCAGCTTCACCAGCTCGGCCGCCTCGGTGGTGCTCACCGGCACCACGGTGTCGATGGCGGCGGCGTACAGCGCGCATGCCAGCTCGGTGCAGGCCGGCGTGATGCCGCCCACCACCTTGGGCGTGTTGCGCGTGTGGTACTTGGTGTTGCCGGGATCCACGCGCTCGGGGCTGAACGCCAGGAACACGTCCTTGCCCACGGTGAGCCCGCGCTCCTCGAAGCGAGGGCCCATGAGCTCGCGCGTGGTGCCCGGGTACGTGGTGCTCTCGAGCACCACCAGGAGGCCGGGGTGGAAGTTGCTCACCACGGCGTCCACCGCGCTCAGCACGTAGCTCATGTCCGGGTCCCGCGTCTTGGACAGCGGCGTGGGCACGGCGATGGAGATCGCGTCCGCGGCGCGCAGCTGCGCCTTGTCGGTGGTGGGCAGGAACTGCCCGCTCTCCACGAACGGCCGCAGGTCGTCCTCCTTCACGTCCTGGATGTGCGACCGGCCGGCGAGCAGGCCGTCCACCACTCGCTGGCTGACATCGAAGCCGATGACGCGGAAGCCGGCGCGCATGAACTCGAGCGCGAGCGGGAGTCCCACGTAGCCCAGCCCCACCACCGCGACGGTGGCGGAGCGGTCGTTGATCCGCGCGAGGAGTTTCGCTTTCATGGAGAGGAGACCCGAGAAGTGAGAGGACAGTCGGTCGAGGTCGGGGCGGCTCAGCGGCCGTAGAACGCCCGCACGGCGCCAACCACCTCGTCCAGTTGGGCTGCCGTGAGCTCGGGATAGATGGGCAGCGACAGCACCGCTCCGGCCGCCTCCTCGGCGACCGGGCATTGCCCCGGCTCGTAACCCAGGTAGGCGAAGCACGGCTGCAGGTGCAGCGGCAGCGGGTAGTACACCGCGGCGCCGATCCCCTGCGCCTTGAGGTGCGCCTGCAACTCGTCCCGACGCTCCACGCGCAGCGTGTACTGGTTGTAGATGGACTCGTTGTCCGGGTCCACGTACGGCGTCACGATCTCGGGCACGTCGGCCAGCGCCGCATCGTAGACGGCCGCGTTGCGGCGGCGCGCCGCGCTCCACCCGGCGAGATGCGGCAGCTTGGCGTGGAGCACCGCCGCCTGCAGCGCGTCGAGCCGGCTGTTGAAGCCCACTTCCTCGTGGTAGTACGTGCGCACGCTGCCGTGCGTCCGCAGGCGCATGAGACGCTTGAACAGCGCCTCGTCCTGCGTCACCATCATTCCCCCGTCCCCGTATCCGCCCAGATTCTTGGACGGGAAGAAGGAGAAGGTGCCGATGGTGGCGACCTCGCCGGCCATGCGCCACTGGCCGCTCACGCGCCGGCGCGCCCCGATGGACTGCGCCGCGTCCTCGATCACCGGCAGCCCCGGCGTGGCCGCCTGGATCTGCTCCAACGGCGCCATCTGCCCGAACAGGTCCACCGGCACCACGGCCTTCGTGTTGGGCCCGACCGCCGCGCGCACCGCCTCCGGGGCGATGTTGAAGGTGCGCGGCTCGATGTCCACGAACACCGGCGTGGCGCCCACGTTGTGGATGGTGCCGGCGGTGGCGAAGAACGTGAACGGCGAGGTGATCACCTCGTCCCCGGGGCCCACGTCGAGCGCCTTGAGGGCCAGCAGCAGCGCATCGGTGCCGCTCGCACATCCCACGGCGTAGCGCGTCTGCGACAGCTCGGCCACCGCGCCCTCCAGCTCCCGCACGGGATCGCCCAGGATGAACGCCTGGCTCTCGACCACGCGGTGCATGGCGGCCAGCACATCGTCCTTGATCGTCTCGTGTTGCGCGAGCAGGTCCAGCAGGGGTACGGGCATCGGAGGATCGGGGGAGTGGTCGGCCCGGCCGCGGCCGGTGGGGTGGAGCCGGACAAAGTTGCCGGCGAATGGAAGCGAAGTCAACGCGACGCCGACCCGGCTCATCGCAACGAGCGCGCCGCGGGGCCGCGCGGCCCCGTCACAACTTGGCGCGCAGGGGCAAGGGCACGTCGCACCCCGTGCGCGCCGACTCGTAGATGCCGAGGATGAGCTCCAGGGACTTGCGGCCAGCTCGGCCATCGGTGTCGGGCTGTGCCTCGCCCCGCAGCACGGCGAGCACGTTGCGGTAGTACCCCTCGTGCCCGAAGCCGTACACGTTGGGCGGCGCCGTGCTCGCCCCATCCACCAGCTTGTCGTCGTCGTCGTAGTCCGCGAACAGCCAGTGCTCCACCCGGTTCACGGCGGTGCCGCCCACCTTCACCGTCCCCTTCTCGCCCAGGATGGTGATGGAGCCTTCCAGGTTGCGCGGATAGGTGAGCATGGTCACCAGGATGCTGCCCAGCGCCCCGGACCTGAACCGGAGCGCCGCCACCCCCGAGTCCTCGGCCTCGATGCGCCGGCCCAGGGTGGCCGTCTTGGCCATCACGCTCTCCACCGGCCCCATGAGCCACTGCATGAGGTCCACGTAGTGCGACGCCTGGTTCATGAAGGCCCCGCCGTCGAACTCCCACGTGCCACGCCACGGCGCCTGGTCGTAGTAGTCCTGCGGCCGCGTCCAGTGCACGGTGCAGTTGGCCATGTACAGCCGGCCGAAGCGCCCCTTGTCGATGGCGCGCTTGAGCAGCTGGATGGGCGTATTGAGCCGGTTCTGCTTCACCACGAACAACTGGACGCCGGCCGCGTCGCACTCGTGCACCAGCTCGTCGGCGGCGGTGAGCGAGATGGCCATGGGCTTCTCGCTCACCACGTGCTTGCCGGCGCGAGCGGCCAGGATGCCATGCTGCGGATGCAGCCCGGAGGGCGTGCAGATCGCCACCACGTCGCTCTCGGCGTGGCGCAGCATGGCCTCGTACGAGTCGAACCAGGGCACGCCGCGCTCCGCGCCGACGGCCTGGGCGCGGGACGCATCGCTGTCGCACACGGCGGTGAGGGTGAGCCCGTCCACGCGCTCGATCGCCTCGAGATGGTTGCGGCTGATGCGTCCGCAGCCCACGAGCGCGACGCGGTACGTGCCCGCCTCGCTCACGGAGCCTCCACCGCCCGGATGGCGTCACCCTGCCGCTCGTAGCGCGTGCCACAGCCGGCGCAGGTGCCCGCGCCGTCCGCCGAGAGCCGCTCGCCGCAACGGCACATCCAGCCGATGCGCTGCGCCGGCACCCCGGCCACGAGCGCGTAGGCCGGCACGTCGCGCGTCACCACGGCGCCGGCTCCCACGAACGCGTACTCGCCCAGCGTCACGCCGCACACGATGGTGGCGTTGGCGCCGATGGACACGCCGCGACGCACGCGCGTGAGGCGGTACTCGTGCTTGCGCGACACCTCGCTGCGCGGGTTCATGACGTTGGTGAACACCATGGACGGGCCGCAGAAGACGTCGTCCTCCAGCTCCACGCCCTCGTACACCGAGACGTTGTTCTGGATCTTGACGTTGTTGCCGATGCGCACCTTGCCCATCACCACCACGTTCTGCCCGAGGCTGCAGTTGGCGCCGATCACGGCACCGGGCATGACGTGGCAGAAATGCCAGATCCGCGTGCCGGGGCCGATCTCCGCGCCGTCGTCCACGTACGACGACTCGTGAATGAAAGGAGTCGCCATACGCCTAGACCTCCACCTGCTGCGCCACGCCCGCGGCGGGCGTCTGGCGCCCCGCGGCCAGGCGCGCATGCCACTCCTGCAGCGAGCGCACCACCGGCGTGCGCGAGCGCATCGAGAGAATGGCATCCGAGGCGGCACCGGCCGCCGACAGCGTGGTGGTGTACGGCACGCGCTGCGCGATGGCGGCCTGCCGCAGCGTGTAGTCGTCCTGCTGCGCGTGCTTGCCGAGCGGCGTGTTGATGAGCAGCTGCACCTCGCCGTTCACGATGAGGTCCAGGCCGTGCGGGCGCCCGGCGTGCACCTTGTACACCTCGTCGCACGGGATGCCGCGCGCCTGCAGGTAGCGCGCCGTGCCCTCCGTGGCCACCACGCTGAAGCCCATCTCGTAGAAGCGCCGCGCGATGGGCACCACGTTGGGCTTGTCGCGGTCGTTCACGGTGACGAAGATCGCCCCTTCGCGCGGCAGCCCGTTGCCGGCGGCGATCTGCGCCTTGGCGAAGGCACTCCCGAACGAGTCCGCGATCCCCATCACCTCGCCCGTGGACCGCATCTCGGGCCCGAGCACGGGGTCGAACTCGCGGAACTTGGTGAACGGGAACACCGCCTCCTTCACGCTCACGAAGGGCGGGATGATCTCCTCGGTGAGCCCGCACTCGGCCAGCGTCTCACCGAGCATCGCGCGCGCGGCCACCGAGGCCAGCGGCACGCCGATGGCCTTGGAGACGAACGGGATGGTGCGGCTGGCGCGGGGATTCACCTCGAGTACGTACACCACGCCGTCCTTGACGGCGAACTGCACGTTGATGAGCCCCACCACGCCCAGGGCCCGGGCGAGCGCCACGGTGTGCTCGCGCATCACCGCCAGGTCGGTGTCGCGAATGAGATACGGCGGCAGTACGCACGCCGAGTCGCCGGAGTGGATGCCGGCGTCCTCGATGTGCTGCATGACGCCGCCGATCACCACCGTCTCGCCGTCGCTCACCGCGTCCACGTCGGCCTCGAAGGCGTCCTCCAGGAACCGGTCGATGAGCACCGGCCGATCCTCGGACACCAGCGTGGCGCGCATGAAGTAGCCGAGCAGCGAGGCCTCGTCGTAGACGATCTCCATCGCCCGCCCGCCGAGCACGTAGGAGGGGCGCACGAGCACCGGGAACCCGATGCGGGCCGCGATCTCGACCGCCTCCTCCACGCTGGTCGCCGTGCCGTTCTCCGGCTGCCGCAGCCCCAGCTCCCGGGCGATGGCGTCGAAGCGGCGCCGGTCCTCGGCCACGTCGATGGAGTCCGGCGACGTGCCCAGGATGCGCACCCCCGCCGCCTCGAGCTGGCGCGTGAGCTTGAGCGGCGTCTGCCCGCCCAGCTGGACGATCACGCCCAGCGGCTGCTCGCGCGTCACGATCTCGAGCACGTCCTCGAAGGTGAGCGGCTCGAAGTACAGCTTGTCGGAGGTGTCGTAGTCGGTGGAGACGGTCTCGGGGTTGGAGTTCACCATGATCGTCTCGTAGCCCCGCTCGCGCAGGGCGAGCGCGGCGCGCACGCAGCAGTAGTCGAACTCCACGCCCTGGCCGATGCGATTGGGCCCACTCCCCAGGATCACCACCGAGGGGCGACCGCTGGGCGGCGCCTCGCTCTCCTCGTCGTAGCAGGAGTACAGATACGGCGTGGTGGAGGGGAACTCGCCCGCGCAGGTGTCCACCATCTTGTACGACGGGCGCACGTTCATGGCCCAGCGGCGCTCGCGCGCCGCCGCCTCGCTCTCCTGGCGCAGGTCGCCCAGCTGGCGATCCGAGAAGCCCATGCGCTTCATGCCGCGCACGTCGCGCGCGGTGAGCTCCGGCAGCGCCGCGTAGTGGCGCTCCGCCGCCAGCAGCTCCTCCATCTGACTCAGGAACCAGGGGTCGATGGCGGTGTCGGCGTGGATCTCGGCCAGCGTCATGCCGGCCAGGAAGGCGCGCTTCACCTGGAAGATCCGCTCCGGCGTGGGCTGCCGGAGCGCCCCGCGCAGCGTCTCGCGCGCGTCGTCGGCCAGCCGGTCGTCGGCCAGGGTGCGCCCCACCACCCACCCGATGCGATCGTTCTCGAGCGCGCGAAGCCCCTTCTGGAACGCCTCCTTGAACGTGCGCCCGATGGCCATGGACTCGCCCACCGACTTCATCTGCGTGGTGAGGCGCGGGTCGGCCGCCGGGAACTTCTCGAAGGCGAAGCGCGGGCACTTCACCACCACGTAGTCGAGCACCGGCTCGAAGGAGGCCGGCGTGGTCTTGGTGATGTCGTTGGGAATCTCGTCCAGCGTGTACCCCACGGCCAGCTTGGCGCCGATGCGCGCGATGGGGTAGCCGGTGGCCTTGGACGCGAGCGCCGAGGAGCGCGAGACGCGCGGATTCATCTCGATCACGATCAGCTCGCCGTCGCGCGGGTTGAGCGCGAACTGCACGTTGCACCCGCCGGCCTCCACGCCGATCTCCCGGATCACCGCCACCGCGGCGTCGCGCATGCGCTGGTACTCGCGATCCGTGAGCGTCATGGCGGGCGCCACCGTGATGGAGTCGCCGGTGTGCACACCCATGGGGTCCAGGTTCTCGATGGTGCAGACGATCACGACGTTGTCGGCGTGATCGCGCATCACCTCCAGCTCGAACTCCTTCCACCCCAGCAGGCTGCGCTCGATGAGCACCTGCGAGTTGGGCGACTCCGCCAGGCCGCGGCGCACGATGGCCTCGAACTCGGCACGGTTGTACGCCACGCCGCCCCCGCTGCCGCCCAGCGTGTACGACGGGCGGATGATGGCCGGGAAGCCGGTGAACTCGGTGATGGCGAGCGCCTCGTCCAGCGTCTGGGCCGTGCGGCCCTGCGGCACCGCGAGGCCAATGCGCTGCATGGCCTCGGCGAACAGCTGGCGGTCCTCGGCCACCTGGATGGCCCGCTGCTTCGCGCCGATCAGCTCCACGCCGTATCGGGCCAGCACGCCGTTCTCGGCGAGGGCGAGCGCCGCGTTCAGCGCCGTCTGGCCGCCCATGGTGGGCAGCACGGCGTCGGGCCGCTCCTTGGCGATCACCAGCTCCAGGTACTCGGCGGTCACGGGCTCGATGTACGTCCGGTCCGCGTACTCGGGATCGGTCATGATCGTGGCCGGATTGGAGTTCACGAGGATCACCTCGTAGCCCTCCTCCTGCAGCGCCCTGGCCGCCTGGGTGCCCGAGTAGTCGAATTCGGCCGCCTGGCCGATGACGATGGGCCCGGAGCCGATGATCAGAATGCGGTGGATGTCAGTGCGTCGCGGCATGTATCAGATCGTCGATGCTGTCTTCGAGAGTAAGGCGTCGCGTCCAGCCTACGTCCATCTGCACGCGCGAGGGATCGCCGACGAGGGCGGGGACGTCGACGGGACGCACGAGAGCGGGGTCCTCCTCCAGCCGCACCCGCACGCCCACACGGCTGGCCACCAGTTCGGCCACTGCCGCCACGCTCCATCCCTGGCCGCTGCAGACGTTGTAGGCGCGGCCAGGCTCGCCGACTGCGGCGAGTTGAATATACGCGCGCACGACGTCGGATACATGGGCGAAGTCGCGCACGGGCGTGGTGTTGCCGAGCAGGAGCCGCGCGTCGTCGGTGCCGCGGAGCGCGAGGGTGCGCTGCACGAGCGAGGGGAGCAGGAAGCGCGCGTCCTGCCCGCGGCCCACGTGGTTGAAGCTGCGCGTGCACACCACGCGCACGCCGTCGCGGCGATGGGCCTGCAGGGCGAGCACCTCCTGGGCCGCCTTCGTGGCCGCGTAGGTGCTCAGCGGCCGCTGCTCCGCGCTCTCCGGCAGCGGCAGCTCGGCGGCGTCGTGGCGGCCGTACTGCTCGCCGCTGCCCACTACCAGCACGGCCGGGTCCAGCGTGCCGGCGGCACGCCGGCGACGGACCTCGGCCAGCAGCTTGGCGCACGCCACCACGTTGGTCTCCAGCGCCGGCCCGGGCTCGGCTTCCGCCTGCGGCACGAAGCTCACCCCCGCCAGGTGGAACACCGCGTCGGGGCGGCTCGCCTCGAGCGCCGCGGCCAGCGTCTCCTGGTCGCGCACGTCGCCGGCGCGCCAGGCCACCTGCGCCCGCTCGTCGGCCGAGAGCACGGCGGTGACGGTGGGCACATCCAGAGTCAGGCCCCAGACGTCCCACCCGTCGCGAAGCAGGGTGTGGCAGAGCCACTGACCGGCGAAGCCGGCCGCGCCGGTGACGAGGGCGCGCACCGTCAGCGCGCGGCGCGAAGGCGATCGAGGTCGGCCTCGACCATCATTTCCACGAGCCGCTGGAACGTCACCGTGGGCTTCCATCCCAGCTCGCGCTCGGCCTTGGAGGGGTCGGCCACGAGCAGGTCCACCTCGGCGGGCCGCATGAAGCGGGGGTCCTGGCGCACGTAGTCCTGCCAGTCCAGCCCCACCACCGCGAACGCCATCTCGCACAGGTCGCGCACCGAGTGGGTCTGCCCCGTGCCGATGACGAAGTCGTCGGGCTGGTCGAGCTGCAGCATGCGCCACATGGCGTCCACGTAGTCGCCGGCGAAGCCCCAGTCCCGCCGCGCGTCCAGGGTGCCCAGCCGCAGCTCGGTCTGCAGCCCCAGCTTGATGCGGGCCGCCGCGTCGGTGACCTTGCGGGTGACGAACTCCAGGCCGCGGCGCGGGCTCTCGTGGTTGAACAGGATGCCCGACACCGCGTACAGGCCGAAGCTCTCGCGGTAGTTCACGGTGATCCAGTGCCCGTACACCTTGGCCACGCCGTACGGGCTGCGCGGGTAGAAGGGCGTGCTCTCGCGCTGGGGCGTCTCCACCACCTTGCCGAACATCTCGCTGGAGCTGGCCTGGTAGAAGCGCGCCTCCGGGGCCGCCTTCAGCGCCGCCTCCAGCATGCGGGTGACGCCCAGCGCCGTGAACTCGCCGGTGAGCACCGGCTGCCGCCACGACGTCTGCACGAAGCTCTGCGCGGCCAGGTTGTAGATCTCGTCCGGCTGGCACTCGCGCACCGCGTCCACCAGCGAGTGCTGGTCCAGCAGGTCGGCCGAGACGAGCTCGACCTTCCCTTCCAGGTGCCCGATGCGCTCGTAGTGCGTGGTGGAGCTGCGCCGGACGACGCCGACCACGCGATAGCCCTTGGCGAGGAGCAGTTCGGCCAGGTAGGAGCCGTCCTGGCCGGTGATGCCGGTGATGAGCGCGGTACGGTCAGCCATGCCCGGGGAGCGGAGGGGAGAGGAGTGGCGGCGCGGGAACCGACCGGCGTGAAAAAGGGGAGCATCCGAAGAGCTCCCCCTTTACACGCCACATCGGCGGCGAGTCAGGCGACCTGCGTACCGCGCGGCGCGCGCTGGATCTTGCCGGCGGCCAGGCAGCGGGTGCAGACCTTGATCTTGATGATCGTGTCGCCCTTCACGATGCGCGCGACCTGGAGGTTGGGCTTCCAGTTGCGACGCGTCTTGTTGTTCGCGTGCGAGACGCTGTTCCCGAAGGTCACGCCCTTGTCGCACACGTAGCAGCGACTGCGGTTGATCGGCGCCATGGGTTAGCCCTGGATCAGTTCGATGCGCGCCATCTCGGCACCGTCACCCTTGCGGTGGCCGGTCTTGAGGATGCGCGTGTAGCCACCGGCGCGCTGGGCGAACCGGGGCCCGATCTCCTGGAACAGCTTGTCGGCCGCCGCACGCTTGTGGATGTGGCGACCGGCGAGGCGGCGCGCGTGCAGCGTGCCGGTCCGGGCCTTGGTGATCAACTTCTCGACGAAGGGCCGCAGCTCCTTCGCCTTGGCCTCGGTGGTCTCGATCACCTCGCTCTCGATGAGAGAGGTGGCGAGGTTGCGCATGAGTGCGAGCTTCTGCTCGCTCGTGCGGCGAAGCTGGCGGCCAGCCTTACGGTGACGCATGGGGAATTACTCCTCTTCCTCGTCGGGCGCGTTAGCGGCCGCATGGCTGGGCGGCGTTCCCCAATCGGAGATGCGCACACCGTCGCCGTTGTCCTCGTACCGCATCCCAAAGTTCAGGCCTTCACGCTCGAGCAGATCCGCGATCTCCTGCAGGGACTTCTTGCCGAAATTCTTGACCTGCAGAATCTGGCTCTCCGTCTGGCGAACGAGGTCGCCGAGCGTACGGATGTTCGAGTTCTTCAGCGAATTGACGGACCGCACCGACAGCTCGAGGTCGTCGATCGGGGTCCGGAACAGATCGGCCAGCCGCATGGCGTCGCTGTTGCCCATCTCCCCCGAGGGGGCCAGCGCGGCCGAGGCGTGCGAGCCGAAATTGACGAAGTACTGGAAGTGCGTCTGCGCGAGGGCGGCCGCGTAGCTCACCGCCTCCTCGGGGGTGATCGTCCCGTCGGTCTCCACGCTCAGCACCAGGCGGTCGTAGTCCGTGCGCTGGCCCACGCGGGTCTCGGCGATCGCGAAGTTCGCGCGACGCACCGGGTTGTAGATCGCGTCGATGCGCACGAGGTCCACCGGCAGGCCGCGATCCAGCGGATGCTGGTCGGACTCCACGTAGCCCCGCCCCTTGTTCACATAGAGCTCGACATTGACGTCGCGCTCGTCCTGCAGGGTGAAGAGGTGGTGCGTGGGATCGATGATCCGCACCCCGCCCTGCGCCTGGATGTCCGCCGCCGTCACCGGGCCCGCCTCACGCTTCGTGATGCGCAGCACCGTCTCGTCCACGTCGTCGCTGAGCGAGAGCGTCAGGTTCTTCAGGTTGCCGATGATCTGGTGCACGTCCTCCACCACCCCGGCCACCGTCTGGTGCTCGTGCACCACGCCGTCGATGCGGAAGCCCCAGACCGCGGAGCCGCGCAGCGACGAGAGCAGCATGCGCCGCATGGCGTTGCCGAGCGTATGGCCGAAGCCGCGCTCCAGCGGCTGCAGCCGGAACTCGGCGACATTGGGATTCCCTTCGCGCTTCGTCGCCTCGACGAGCTGCGGCAGGACCAGACCTCTGAGATCGATCGCTTGTGGCATCGTGTATTCGTCCAGTGTGGTCTCACCAGGCCCAGTGCCCGGCGACGCTCCGTCCCGCCCCTGACGCGCGACGGACCCGTATGGGAGTCAGGGTCCCGACCGCTCCCGACGACGATGCGCCGGGAGCCTACTTGAACGCGGACGCGGTCTTCCGACCGCGTCCGCGGACTTGCCCTCCTCGCGGGAGGCCGATCCCTCGCTCGTACCCCGGTGACCCTAGCGGGTCACTTGGAGTAGAGCTCGACGACCAGCTGCTCCTGCGCGGCGATGGGAATGCTCGGGCGCTGCGGGCGCTCCAGCATCCGGCCGCTGTACGACTCGCGATCCACCGCGAGCCAGGAGAGCGCCGCGCCACGCGTGGACTGGTCCATGGCCGCCATGACGGAGGCCATCTCGCGCGACTGCATGCGCACCCGCACTTCCTCGCCCGGCTGCACCTGATAGCTCGGGATGTCCACGGTCTTGCCGGCGATCTCGACGTGCCGGTGACGCACGAGCTGGCGCGCGGCCTTGCGGCTGGCCGCGAAGCCCATGCGGTAGACCATGTTGTCCAGACGGCTCTCGAGCGACGCGAGCAGGTTGTGACCGGTGATGCCGGGCAGCGCCGAGACGCGCTCGAACGTGTTCCGGAAGTACTTCTCGCTCACGCCGTAGATGCGCTTGATCTTCTGCTTCTCGCGCAGCTGCTTCGCGTACTCCGACGCCTTGCGGCGACGGGCCGTGGACTGACCGTGCTGGCCGGGAGCGTACGGACGCCGCTCGACCGGGCACTTGTCGGTGAAGCACTTGGTGCCCTTGAGGAACAGCTTGGTGCCCTCACGGCGGCACTGGCGGCAGCTAGGGCCGGTATAACGCCCCATTGGTCAGACCCTCCGCCGCTTGGGCGGCCGGCAACCGTTGTGTGGAATCGGCGTCACGTCCTTGATGGACCGGACCTGCAGCCCCGCCGTGGCGAGCGCCTGGATGGCGGACTCGCGACCCGAGCCGGGCCCCTGCACCTTCACGTGCACCTTGCGGACGCCGAGCGACAGCGCTTCGCGCGCGGCCTGCTCCGAGGCGACCGTGGCGGCGAACGGGGTGCTCTTCTTGGAGCCCTTGAACCCGGCCTTGCCCGACGAGCCCCAGGAAACGGTGTTCCCGCGGTTGTCGGTGATCGTGATCGTCGTGTTGTTGAACGTCGCGCTGACGTGGGCGATACCCTCCGCCTCCACGACGCGCTTGGTCTTCTTCGGGGTCGCCATGTTACTTCGTCACCTTCTTCTTGCCGGCAATGGCACGGCGCGGCCCCTTCTTGGTGCGCGCGTTCGTGTGCGTCCGCTGGCCGCGGACGGGAAGCCCACGGCGATGGCGAATCCCGCGATAGGACCCGATGTCCATGAGCCGCTTGATGTTCATGGCCACTTCAGTCCGCAGCGCGCCCTCGACCCGATAGCTCCGCTCGATCTCCTGGCGCAGCCGATTGACCTCGGCGTCGCTCAGATCGCGAATGCGGGCAGCCGCGTCGATGCCGGTCGCCGTGACGATACGGCGCGCCGTCTCGCGGCCGATCCCGTAGATGTAGGTCAGTCCGATCTCTACCTTCTTATCGCGAGGGAGATCGACGCCAGAAATTCGAGCCATTGTCAGCCCTGACGCTGCTTATGCTTGGGATTGCGCTTGCAGATGATGCGAGTCACGCCGTTGCGCTTCACAACCTTGCAGTGCTCGCAGATCGGCTTCACGCTGCTGCGGACTTTCACAGGCGCTCCAATCGTGCGTGAGATTTTTCGGCCAAGACTCGTACAGTAAACGCCGCGGTGGCGACACGCAAGCCCCGCCCGATGGCGCAGTTATGCGTCCGGGCATGCGGCGGGGCCCCGCAGGCCGCCTCCCCCGGCGCCAGCGCCCGACCGCGCCCTCCCCCCTGGCGCCCCCCTCAGCGCGCCGCGCCCACCGGGGTGGCAGCGGTGGAATCGATGCGTTCCAGCTCGGCCTCGAGCGCCTGACCGGCCCGCCGGCCGGCAAGAAAGCGCGACCGCACGCGCACCACGGCGCCCACGCGCGGCGCGTACCACCACGTGTAGAGCACCGTGCTGGCCGCCCGCGGATCGTGCACCAGCGCCGGCTCCTGGGCGCCCTGCACCACCACCGTGGCGAAGCGCCCGGCTGGCACGGCCACCTCCTCGGTGCCGGTGACCCGAAACTCCCACCGCCACACCTCGGGCCCCACCTGGGTCCGGAAGGCGAGCTCGGATCCCACCCGGAGCGGCCAGAGGCGCGCGAGCGCGCCGGAATCGGGCCTCGCGGGGCGCCGTGGGTCCTCGGTGATGAACAGGCCGAGCCGGCTCCCGGGGCGCCCCCGATCGTCCACGTACGCGGTGCGCCAGCCGTCCACGCCGGTGATGGTGTTGCTGAAGGCCGTGTAGTGATAGACGGTGCCCGGCACCGGCGGCACGTACGGCACCGCGGCCGGCCGGCAGGCGGCGAACAGCGCCAGGCAGCAGCCGAGCGCCGCCCGCCGGACGGAAGAGGCCATGGTGGTTCCTGGGCCGCGCGGCCCGGCGTGAGCGGGGCGTACCGCGCCCCCCTCACGCCGCGTCGCGCTCAGACCAGCCGGCGACGGCGGCCGGCGCCCACGAGCAGTACCAGCAGGCCGCTCCCGAGCAGGAGCACGGTGGAGGGCTCCGGGATCACCGACGGCGGCGGGATCGGCGTCCCGCCCACGCCCTTGAACCCGAAGGCGAAGCTGGACGGCGCGCCCCCCGTGGTGCACGCGTCGTTCACGGCCGGGTTGCACTTGGCCAGCGTGTACACCTCCGCACCCACCGAGGCCAGCGCGCTCAGGAGCTCGCGCTCCGTGGCCGCGGTGCCGTAGTAGGTGATGAAGGTGCGACTCGACCCGGCCGCCAGCGCGTTGAAGCCGAAGTCGAAGAGGGCGCCCTGGTCCAGCGGCCCCTCGTTGGAGAAGTCGGCATCCTGGGGAACGCCGCCGACGGAGCCACGCCCGGAGAACGGATTGGACGTCGCGAAGCCGTTGTTGCTCGTCCCGAGCAGATTCTCGGCCCCGTTGCCCTGGATCGTCACGAACTCGCTGAATGCCGTGGGCTGCACGTCCCAGTCCATGACCCGGCGGTACCGGATGCCGTCGTCCCCCGCACCCGCGGTGCCATCGGTGAGGTTCGTGATGGTGACCGTCACCTCGTACAGGTTGGGGCTGGCGCTCGGCGAGTAGTCGTGCACCACGCGCAGCACGTCCGTGTCACCGGAGCGAATGGTCACCGTGGAGCGTGCCGAGTTGGCGGTACTGGTGAAGGTGACGTCGTTGACGTTGAAATTGCCCGCCGCGCGATTCGCGCCACCCCAGATGTTGTCGAAGGTGCCCCCCGAGACACCGGCCCCCCACCCCTCGCACAGGCAGCCCGGGAAGGTGGACTCGAAGCCGGTCGCGACGTTGGCCAGGCCCACACCGTCGAAGTTGAGGCTTCCCTCGGCGTTGATGCCGAGCTGCACCGTCCCGTTGCTGATCACGGCCTGTGCACCGGCCGGCGCCGCCACCCACACCCCGGCGCCCAGCCATAATGCCGCTACCGCCACTGCTCCTCGTCGCGTCATCTGCGCACCCCTCGGTTGAGGTCAAGAGCCCCAGGGAACGATGGACGCGCCGCGGCACGGGGCGTCCGGCACCACGTCGCCCGGCCGGGGGCGGCCGGGGAGCGAGACGAGCTCACGAGCGGATGTGCGAATGGCCGCGGCCAGCGGGGGCGGCGCGGCGCGGCATGCCCAGCGCACGATCGAAACGCCAGCGGGATGGACACGTCAGGCGGCTCGCGGAGGACTCGTGCGGTTTCCGGAGGAGGGGCCGCGGCGGCGCGGTGGGCTCCGGATCAGCGTTCCGGGGATTCCGCAATGGATGGACCATCCGTGCGGCGCGTCACCGGAATTCCGCGCGCCCGAATGCGGTGCCCGAGCGGCGCCGGATCAGCCCGCAGTCGCGGGCGGCGAGCCCAGGTCGGCCCACACTCGATCCATGGCGGCCCGCGGCGAGGGCGCCTGGGTCACCGCGCGGCCCAGCACCAGGTAGCGCGCGCCCAGCCGCTGCGCCTCGGCCGGCGTCATCGTGCGCGCCTGATCGTGCGTGTCGCCGCCGGCCAGGCGGATGCCGGGCACGAGCGGCGCGAGCCGCTGGCCCAGCCGGGCGCGCACCGCCGAGAGCTCGTGGCCGCTGCAGACGATGCCGTGCGCGCCGCCGGCCGCGGCGATCTCCGCCAGGCGCAGCACCTCCGTGGGCACGTCCACCAGGTCACGACCCCACACGCGCGCGATGCCCGCCGCGTCGAACGAGGTGAGCACCGTGACGGCGAGGATGCCGCACGCCTCCCCCGCCCCATCCACCGCCGCCGCGATGCCGGCCTGGCCCGCCGCGGCATGCACCGTGAGCAGCCGCGCTCCCAATGCCGCCGCGGACCGCGCGCCGCCGCGCATGGTGGCCGGGATGTCGTGGAGCTTGAGGTCCAGGAACACGTCGCAGCCCTCGTCCCGCAGCCAGCGCACGATATCCGGGCCCAGGGCGGTGAACAGCTCGCTGCCCACCTTGTAGAAACGGCAGCTCTCGCCCAGGCTGCGCACGAGCGACCGCACCGCCTCCTCGGTGTGCACGTCGAGGGCGACGATGGGCCTGGCGAGCTCGGCGGCGGTGGAGCTGGTCATGATGTGGGCCATTCGAGAGTTCCGCGGATGTCGGCCAGGCGCGCCAGGCCGTGTCGGACGCGCCACCGCTCCAGGTCGCGCACTACCCGTTCGGGCGCCCTCGGGTCGCGCATGGCGGCCGTACCCATGCCCACCAGGGTGGCGCCGGCCAGCAGGTACTGCAGCGCATCGTGCGCGGTGGACACCCCGCCGATGCCGAGGATGGGCACCGGCACCGCCCTGCTCACCTTCCACGTGGCGAGCACGCCAGCGGGCAGCAGCGCCGCGCCGCTCGCCCCGCCCGTGCCGAAGCCGAGCACTGGCCGGCGGCGCTCGATGTCCACCACCAGCCCGGGCAGCGTGTTCACGAGCGTCAGCGCATCGGCCCCGGCGTCCACCGCGGCCCGTGCGGCCCCCACCAGGTCGGGCAGCGTGGGCGAGAGCTTCACCCAGAGCGGGCGCTCCGTGGCGGCGCGCGCCCGGCGAACCACCTCGCCGAGCGCGCGACAGTCGGCGCCGAACTCCAGCCCGCCCGCCTTCACGTTGGGGCAGCTCACGTTCAGCTCGTACCCCTGGAACCCGTCCGCCCCATCCAGCCCGGCCACCACCTCGCCGAACTCCTCCACCGCGAAGCCCACCACGTTCACGAGCACCCGCGCCTGGCGCACGTTCGCGGCGATCCACGGCAGCTCGTCCGCGAGCACGGCGTGCAGCCCGGGATTGGCGAGGCCCACGGCGTTGATCATGCCGCCGGCGAACTCCGCCACCCGCGGAGCCGGCGCGCCGGGCCGGGGCTCCAGGCTCACCGCCTTGGTGACGAAGCCGCCCAGCCGCTCGAGATCCACGACGTCGGCCAGCTCGCGCCCGTAGGCGGCGGTACCCGCGGCCAGCATCACGGGGTTCTGGAACGCCACGCCGGCCACCAGCGCGCGCAGGGGGTGCTCGGTCACCGGGCCCTCACGAGCCGGTGGCGCGGACGCGACGGTCATAGCGGGCGAAGTATTCATCGGTGGCATCGGCCAACGAGCGCGCGAGCTCGCGCTGGCGTGCGGCGCTGCTCAGAAAGCGCGCCTCGGCGGGGTTGGTGCCGAAGCCGAGCTCCACGAGCACCGCCGGCATGAACGCGGTGACCAGCACCTTGAAGCCGGCCTGCTTCACGCCGCGGTTGGGGCCGGGATGCACGCGGCCCAGGTGGCGCTGCACGACGCTCGCGACCTCGTTGGATTCGCGCAGGTGCTCGTTCTGCGCCATGTCGTTCACGATGAAGCCGAGCGGGTCGTCGCTCGTGGTCTCCACCTCGGTCTCGAAGCGCACCGCCTCGTTTTCCATGTCGGCCACGCGGCGCTCGTCCTCGGTCTTGGCCTCGGCCAGGAAGAAGGTCTCATAGCCGCGCGCGCCGGCGGCGTTCTGCCAGCGCGGGTTGGCGGCATTCACGTGCACCGAGACGAAGAGGTCGCCCTTGTTACGGTTGGCGATGCGCCCGCGATCGGCGAGCGCAATCAGCGTGTCGCGCGTGCGCGTCATCACCACCTTGTAGCCGCGCTCGCGCAACTCCTCGGCGTACTTGGTGGCCACCGCGAGCGTGATGTCCGCCTCGAAGATGCGTGGGCCGCCACCGATCGGCCCGCGCATGCCGCGATCGGGGCCTCCATGGCCGGCATCCACCACCACGACCCTCTCCCGTGGGCGGCGGGCGGCCGGCTTCGGCGCGGTGCCCGTCGGGCTGGACGGCGCCCTGGCCGCGGTGGCGGCAGCGGCCGACTGGCGGCCCTTGCCGGCATCGCGTTCGGTGGTGACCGCGGCGAAGCGGCGGAGCTCGCGCGCGTCGGCGTCGTAGTTCAGGCCCGTGGTCAGCCGGGGCACCACCTCGGCGAGCAGCTGCAGCGGGAGGTAGAGCACTCCCTTCTCCACGTAGGGCGAGGACACCAGCTGCAGCGTCTCGTCGCCGCGGCGTACGAACGGCGCGCCGGCGGTCACGTCGAGCGCCACGCCGGCCAGCGTCACCGTCCATTGCGCGCCCTTGCCGTGGCGCGCCGAGCCGTCGAGTGCTAGAGCCAGTAGATCGGCGCGCACGGCCGGTATCCCGGCGCTCACGACCACCGGGATGCGCGACTCGCGATCGGGGCTCTTCACGGTGAGCGACCCGGCGGGCATCACGAGCTGCAGCGCGAGCAGCAGGCCGGCGATCATCGCACGCGCACCACGCGCGCCATGTCGCGCAGGTCGTCCTTCTTGCGCTCGTCGGCGCGCTTGTCGTGCTCCTTCTTGCCCTTGCCGAGGGCCAGGTTCACCTTGGCCTTGCCCTTGGAGAAGTAGAGCTCGAGCGGGATGAGGGTGAGGCCCTGTCGCTCCACGGCGCCGATCAGCCGGCGAATCTCCTTCCGGTGGAGCAGGAGCTTCCGGGTGCGCGTGGGATCGTGGTTGAACTGGTTGCCCTGCTCGTACGGCGAGATGTGCAGGTTCAGCAGCCACAGCTCGCCGTCCTTCACCACGCCGTACGCGTCGCTCAGGTTGGCCTTGCCGTTGCGCAACGACTTCACCTCGGTGCCGGTGAGCACGATGCCGGCCTCCCAGCTGTCGAGGATGTGATAGTCGTACCGCGCGCGGCGATTGCGCGCGATGGACTGGCGCTCGGGCTGGTCGGCGGATCTGGACATCGGAGGATGTGACGGGAGGGCACGGCCACGCGGCATCGGACGGTCGGGTGCCGCGCTCGCCCAGCAGGTCCCCCAAAGTAGACGAGAGCGGCTGTGGCGGGCAACGGCCAGCGGCGCGCGCTTCGGTCCGGCACGCGCGAGATGCGACAAAGCGCGTGTGGCGCGTTGACTTCGCCGTCGTGCCCGGTTACTCTTTTTCCACCAATCGCCCGGATGGTGGAATTGGTAGACGCGCACGGTTCAGGGCCGTGTGTCCTCGCGGACGTGTGGGTTCGAGTCCCACTCCGGGCATGCAGTGACCGCCGCAATGCAGCGCGGGTGAAGCAACGCAATTCGGAGCCGACTTCCAGCGCCTCAGGAAGTCGGCTTCGGGCGTTCAGGGCCCCGGTGGGGTGAGGCCGCCATGCCGGAGCACCGCGACCACCGGCGCCTCAGCGCCGCGCGCCGCGTCGCGGGAGCGCCGAGGGCACCACGTTCTCGGGCAGCGCCGTCTCACCGAAGGCGCGGCGCAACTCCTCGTTGGCTGTCTGCCGGTACGTGCGCACCACCTCCGCGCCGCGAGTCACCGCCTCCGGTGCGCGGGGCCGGTCGTCGGACGCCACCGCGAGCAGGGCGCCCGCCAGCCGCTCGGCGGCCGGCGTTCCCTCGCGCTCCCGCAGGGCCTCCCGATAGCGTAGCAGGCGCTGGGCGAACTGCTGCTCGGCCACCTGGATGCGGTCGGCCGCGATGTTGGGGTCGGCCCGCATGCGTTCCAGCACCGCGTGCGATACGGCGGCCGGCGTACGGTCGTCGAGGGCATCGCGCTCCGCCGCCAGGATGCCCACCGCCCACCGCAAGTAGCGCAGCTCCCAACGGGCGTGATCCGCGTCGTCCTGTGTGGCGGTGCCGGCCAGCCAACTCACGTCGTCGGTCGACGGCTCGGCGGCGAGGGCGCGGGCGAAGGACGAGGCGCGCGAACGGAGCGAGCGCTCGGCGAGCCAATCGCGCAGGATGCTCATGACGACGGCGCCAGGGCCGGGATGGGGCTAGCCCTGTAGAACCGGCAGCCGGAAGTGCGCTCGATCATCATCCGCAGTGCGAGCCACCGGCAAGCCCACCTGCAGCCGCACCGCCCGCTCGTCCTTGAGCAGGTCGCTGAGGAAGACGCTCTCCAGCACCTCGTCGATCTTCTGCTGCAGCATTACCCACACCGGGCGGATGCTGCAGTCGTGCGCCGACGAGCAGCGCTCCTCGGCCACCGGGTGCGAGATGCAGTGCAGCTCGAAGGTGGCGTGCTCGGACGCCGCGATGATGGCACGCACCGAGAGCTCGGTGGCCGGGCGCGCGAGCGCGTAGCCCCCACGCGCCCCGCGGGTGCTCTTCACGATGTCGGCGCGACGAAGGCGGAGCAGGATCTGCTCCACGTAGTCCGGCGGGAGCTGCTCCTTGAGCGCGATGTCGCGCCCGGACACCGGCCCCTCGTCCTGACGGCGGGCCAGATGCAGGCTGCAGATGAGGCCGTATTCGGCCCAGGTCGTGATGCGCACGTACGGACGTTACACCGAAGCACAGGGGAAAGCAAAGCGGGGCCGTCGCATCGCGACGGCCCCGCTCCCCTACCCTCGACCTACCGTGGCTCCCGAAGCCGGGAGGTGGTCAGCCCGCCGTCGCGCCGTGCGCGCCCCCTGGCAGCCCGATCTCGGTCATCTTTCGCAGGTCCAGCACGTCGTCGATCTGGTCGTCGGGCAGCACGCCCTCGCGCTTCACCAGGTCGCGGATGAGGACGCCCTCCTTCACGCTCCGCTTGCTGATGTCGGCGGCCCTCGCGTAGCCGATCTGCGGCGCCAGCGCGGTGGCGAGCGCCGCGGAGCGCTCCACCCAGTACGCGCACATCTCCTCGTTGGCCTCGATCCCCGCCACGCAACGCTCGGTGAACACGGTCGCGGTGTTCGTGAGGATCTGCATGGAGAGCAGGACGTTGTGCGCGATCACGGGCATCATCACGTTCAGCTCCAGCTGCCCGTGCTCCGCCGAGATGGACACCGTGGTGTCGCAGCCCATCACCTGGAAGCACACCTGGTTCACCATCTCGGGGATGGACGGATTGATCTTGCCCGGCATGATGGACGACCCGGGCTGCACGGCGGGCAGCCGGATCTCGTCGATGCCCGTGCGCGGCCCCATGACCATGAGACGCAGGTCGCTCGCGATCTTGCTCAGGTCCACGGCCAGCACCTTGAGCGCCGAGCTGAAGGCGGCCACGTCGCCCATGCTCTGCATGAGCTGGATGCGGTCCTGGCCCACGCGCAGCTCGAGCCCGGTGATCCGCTTCAGGTTCTGGATCATCAGCGCCGGGTACTCCGGCTCCACCGTGACGCCGGTGCCCACCGCGCTGCCGCCGATGCCGAGGTCGCGCAGGTAGTCGGCGGCCTCGCGCACGCGGCGGAGGTTGCGATCCATGGAGCCAGCGTACGCCGTGAACTCCTGCCCCAGGCGGATGGGCATGGCGTCCTGGAGGTGCGTGCGCCCGGCCTTCACGACGTGATCGAACTCGCGCCCCTTGGCGGCCAGCGCGTCACGCAGCGCCTCGAACGCCGTGGCCAGCCCGTCCAGCTGCGACAGGCACGCCAGCCGGATGTTCGTGGGGATGGTGTCGTTGGTGCTCTGCGCCATGTTCACGTGATCGTTGGGATGCACGGGCGCGTACGTGCCGCGCTCGCTCCCGAGGATCTCGTTGGCGCGATTGGCGAGCACCTCGTTGGCGTTCATGTTGTGCGAGGTCCCGGCGCCTGCCTGGTACGGATCCACCACGAACTGGTCGCGGTGCTGGCCGGCGATGATCTCGTCCGCCGCCTGCGCGATGGCGTCGGCGAGCCTGGCGTCCAGCCGCCCGGTCTCCTTGTGCGTGAGCGCGGCGGCCTTCTTGATCCACACCTGCGCGAGCACGAACGGCTCCAGCGGGCGCAGTCCGCTGATGGGGAAGTTCTGTCGCGCGCGCATCGTCTGCACGCCGTACAGGGCGTCGGCCGGCACCTCCAGCGGGCCGAGCGGATCCTTCTCCATACGGGTGGCACCAGCCATCTCAGATCTCCTGGGTGTCGAGAGAGTGTCACCGCGACCAGCGGCCCGGGGCCGCGGCGCGAGCAAGTTCGGGTGATCCGGCACTACGTCGTTCGGCACGACGGCGATCAGGCGTCGTCCGGTCCTGCGGTCCTGCGGTCCTGCAATCCTGCGGTCCTGCGATCCTGCGATCCTGCGATCCTGCGGTCCCGTGGGCCTGCGGCGCTACACGCGGACGTCCCAGCGGCGAATGGACTCCACCGTGACCCCGAGCGCGAGTACCGCCGCCAGCACGCCCCCCACGAGCCACAGGGCGCCCTGGCGGTGCAGCGACGCGACCTCGGCGGCCCGCTGCGGCGCCGTGGCCGCGTCGGCGGCCGCGATCCAACCTCTGCGCAGCGCGTTGGACGGACCGGCGGCCGCCAGCTGCCCGCCCATGCAGCAGGCGAGCATCAGCGCGGCCAGCGCGATGCGCGCGCCGCGCCGAGGCGTGCGCCCGCCGATCAACTCCGCGACGATCACGATCGCGCCCGCCGCCACGCCGCCGCCGAGCACGAACGCGAGCAGGCTCGCGGCGGCCGGCCCGATCGCGGCGAGCGGCGCGTCGGCCAGCAGCGACGGGCCGCGCACCGCCAGATACAGCGCCGCGGCGCCGATCCATGCCGAGAGCACCACCACGGTGGCCATGGGGCGCGGGCGCCCCGTCGAACGATAGAGATGAGAGCGACTCATGAGGTCCTCATCGACGCACCACTTTCGCTACGCCGTTCAGAAAGGGATTGGATTCGCGTTCGGTGGCGATCGTCGTGGCTGGTCCGTGGCCGGGCAGCACGCGCGTCTCGGCGGGGAGCGCGGCGATGCGCTCGAGCGAGCTGGCGAGCTGCGCGCCGTTGGAGAGCGGGAGATCGGTGCGGCCCACGGAGCCGGCGAACAGGCAGTCGCCCACGAAGGCGACGCCGTGCCCGTGCAGCACCACGTGCCCGGGGGCGTGCCCCGGCGCGTGCATCACCTGGAAGGCCAGCCCGCCCACGCGCACCTCGTCGCCCTCCGCGAACTCATGGTCGTACGGTGGCGGCTCATCGATCGGCAGCCCGTATGCGGCGCCCTGCCGCGCCGCGCTCGCGTACAGGGGCGCGTCCGCCGGATGCAGATGGATCGGGGCGCGAGGCCAGCGGCGCCGCACCGCGGCGATGCCGCCCACGTGATCCATGTGCGCGTGCGTCACCCAGATGCCCTGCAGCGCCGCCCCGGTAGCCTCCACCGCGGCCACCAGACGCTCGCCCTCGGCGCCAGGATCCACCAGCACCGCGGCGCCGTGGTCCTCGTCCAGCAGGAGATAGCAGTTCTCCTGGAGCGCGCCGACGGTGAACGTCTCGATCCGCATCAGCTGTAGCCGCCTCCGCTCACGTGCGCCGTTTCCACGGCCTCGCTCACTGCCTGCGCCGACGTGGCGGTCACGCCGGCCTCGCGGAGCCCCTTGATGTACTTGTCCGCGGCGATCGCGGCCGTGGTGGCGTCCCCTGCCGCCGTGGTCACCTGGCGCGTGAGCTGTGCGCGCAGGTCGCCCGCCACGAACAGCCCCGGAATGGACGACATCATGGAGCTGTCGGTGATCACGTAGCCCATCGGGTCGTGCTCGAAGTGATCGGCAATCACACCCGTGTTGGGGCGGAACCCGATGAACACGAACAGCCCGGTCACGTCCATCACCCGCTGCTCCCCGGTCACCACGTCGCGCACGCGCAGCCCCGTCATGCCTCGCTCGGCATTCCCCAGCACTTCTTCGGCCACGGTGTCCCAGACGATCTCGATCTTGGGATTCTCGAAGACGTGCTTCTGGATGATGGCCGACGCCCGGAACTCACGGCGGCGGTGGATCAGGTA
>DATANT010000179.1:0-14929 GCA_036266115.1 Gemmatimonadaceae bacterium
CGCAGGATCGTTACTGGAGGCGGCGTGCGAGGCCACCGCCGCGCCGCCGCTGGTGGCGCTCGTGCACCGGCGGCTCGCGCTCACGCATCCCGGCATCGCCAACCTGCCGCTGGCACCCGGTGGCGCGCTCGTGCTCTACGGCGCGGCGCACGAGGCCAGGTGCGCGCACTCGCCGGCCGTGCAGCGCGCCACCCTGGCGGACCTCACGCTGCCCATGGAACGCCACCGCCTGCTGGCGCTCGTGCAGCACCTGGCCCACCGGGCCCTCGCCGCCGGCCGACCGCCCACGCCCGCGGGCGGCGCGGTTGCCCTGCGCGCGGCGAGCCACTAACATGCGGCAGCAGCACTGACGACAACCGAAGCTCGTGGCGATTTCCGGCAACTTGCGGCCACGTTAAACATTTCGCTAAAGCGCCATCAGGCCCGGGCGCTCCGCACCCGGGCCTTTTGTGTTCCTCCAAGTCTGGGGTTTCTGCGCATGTCCGCGTCCGCCTACCTCGCCGCCCTCTCCCAGCGCGTCCTCGTGTTCGATGGCGCCATGGGCACGAACATCCAGCGCCATCACCTGACGGCCGAGGACTTCGGCGGGAAGGCGCTGGAGGGATGCAACGACAACCTCGTGCTCACGCGGCCCGACGTCATCCAGGGGATCCACGAGTCGTTCCTGGCGGTGGGCTGCGACGTGGTGGAGACGTGCACCTTCCAGAGCACGCCGCGCCGGCTGGAGGAGTGGGGCATCGGCGACCGCATGCACGAGCTCAACGTGGCGGCGGCGCGGCTGGCGCGCGCGGCATGCGACCGGTACGCCACGCCGACGCAGCCGCGCTTCGTGGCGGGCTCCATCGGCCCCACCGGCATGCTGCCGTCGAGCAGCGATCCCATGCTCTCGAACATCACGTTCCAGGAGCTGCAGGACAACTACTACCAGCAGGCCCGCGCGCTCGTGGAGGGCGGCGTGGACGTGCTGCTGGTGGAGACGTCGCAGGACATCCTGGAGGTGAAGGCGGCGGTGGCGGGCTTCGAGCAGCTGTTCGCCGAGATCGGGCGCCGCGTGCCCATCCAGACGCAGGTGACGCTGGGCGTGGACGGCCGGATGCTGCTGGGCACCGACGTGGCGAGCGCCATGACGACGCTCGAGGCGCTGCGCGTGGACGTGATCGGCCTGAACTGCAGCACCGGCCCGGAGCACATGCGCGAGCCGGTGCGCTACCTGGCCGAGCACGCGCGGCTGCCGCTCTCGGTGGTGCCGAACGCCGGCCTGCCGCTCAACACCGGCACCGGCGACGCCATCTATCCGCTGGAGCCGGCGCCGATGGCCCTGCAGATGGCGGAGTTCGTGCGCGATTTCGGCGTGCGGATCGTGGGCGGCTGTTGCGGCACCACGCCCGAGCACCTGACGGCCATCGTGACGGCGGTGCGCGCGGCGGAAGGTGAGGCGCGGAAGGCGGCGGCGGAGGACGGCGCCGCGACCGCCCGTCCGCCCCGGGTGTCGTCGGCCATGCGCGCCACCGAGCTGCGGCAGCAGCCGGCTCCGCTGATCGTGGGCGAGCGCGTGAACGCGCAGGGCTCGCGCCGCGTGAAGCGCCTGCTCCTGGCGGAAGACTACGAGGGGATCGTGGACGTCGCGCGGGAGCAGGCCGAGAGCGGCGCGCACGTGCTGGACGTCTGTGTGGCGGTCACCGAGCGGGCGGACGAGGCCGAGCAGATGTCGGCCGTGGTGAAGCTGCTCTCGATGAGCGTGGACACGCCGCTGATGATCGACTCCACCGAGGCGAGCGTCATCGCCGCCGCGCTGGAGCACGTGCCGGGCCGTGCGCTGGTGAACTCCATCAACATGGAGAACGGCCGCAAGCGCATCGACGCCGTGCTCCCGATCGTGCGCAAGCACGGCGCCGCCGTGGTGGCGCTGACGATCGACGAGGCGGGCATGGCCAAGACGCGCGAGCGCAAGCTCGAGGTGGCGCGCGCCATCTACGACGTGGCGGTGGGCGAGTACGGGCTGGCGCCCGAGGACCTGCTGTACGACGCGCTCACCTTCACCCTGGCCACCGGCGACGACGAGTGGAAGGAGAGCGCCAAGGAGACGGTCGAGGGGATCCGCCTGATCAAGCGGGAGCTGCCAGGGGTGCTCACCATCCTCGGCGTCTCCAACGTGAGCTTCGGCCTGAGCCCGGCGGCGCGCGGCGTGCTGAACTCGGTGTTCCTGCACCACTGCGTGGAGGCGGGGCTGGACGCGGCCATCGTGAACCCGGCCCACATTCGCCCGTACGCCGAGCTCTCCGCCGAGGAGCGCGCGCTGGCCGACGACCTCGTGTTCAACCGCCGGCCCGATGCGCTGCAGCGGCTCATCGAGCACTCCGACGGCGTCGCCGGCGGCGAGCAGGGCGCGGCGGAGCAGAAGGAGGACCCCACCGCCGGCATGACCCCCGCCCAGGTGGTGCACTGGATGGTGGTGCACCGCAAGAAGGAGGGCATCGAGGACCGGCTGGACGAGGCGGGCGTGCGCGAGAACCCGGTGCAGGTGCTCAACGAGGTGCTGCTGCCCGCCATGAAGGAGGTGGGCGACAAGTTCGGCGCGGGTGAGCTCATCCTGCCGTTCGTGCTGCAGAGCGCCGAGGTGATGAAGCGCGCCGTCAAGCACCTGGAGCAGTTCCTGGAGAAGGCCGAAGGGTACACCAAGGGCAAGGTGGTGCTGGCCACGGTCTACGGCGACGTGCACGACATCGGCAAGTCGCTCGTCAACACCATCCTCTCCAACAACGGCTACACGGTGTTCGACCTGGGCAAGCAGGTGCCGGTGAACACCATCATCGAGAAGGCGCTGGAAGTGGGCGCCGACGCGATCGGGCTCTCCGCGCTGCTGGTCTCCACGTCCAAGCAGATGCCGCTCTGCGTGCAGGAGCTGGACAAGCGCGGCATCGAGATCCCGGTGCTCATCGGCGGCGCGGCCATCAACCGCCGCTTCGGCCGCCGCGCGATGTTCGTGGACGGCGAGCGGGCCTACGCGCCGGGCGTGTTCTACTGCAAGGACGCCTTCGAGGGGCTGGAGACGGTGGACGCGCTGCAGGACGCCGACCGCCGCGCGCCGCTGGTGGCCGAGCTGATGGCGGCCGCGCGCGCCGACGTGTTCCTGAAGTCGGGCGTGGGCAAGGACATCGCGCGTGGCGACTCCGCCGGCGCGCGCAGCGACGTTCGCGCCGACCTACCGGTGCCCACGCCGCCGTTCTGGGGCGCCCGCGTGCTCCACGAGGTGCCGGTGGACGAGGTGCTGGCACTGCTCGACCTGGACGAGCTGTACCGGCTGCAGTGGGGCGGACGCGGCTCGGGACCGGAATACCAGAAGGCGGTGCGCGAGGAGTTCGAGCCCACGCTGCGGCGGCTCTCGGCGCAGGTGAAGCAGGAGAAGTGGCTGGAGCCGCGGGCCGTCTACGGCTACTTCCCCGCGCAGTCGGACGGGAACGAGGTGGTGGTGTACGATCCCGAGCGCTACGCCGGCACCGGCGAGCGCGTGGAGCTGGCGCGCTTCCACTTCCCGCGGCAGGAAGGGCGGGACCGGCTGTGCATCGCCGACTACTTCCGTTCGGTGGCGTCCGGCGAGATGGACGTGGTGACGTTCCAGATCGTGACGGTGGGCGACGAGGCCACGCGCCGCTTCGAGCGGCTGCAGGCGGAGGGCGAGTACACCGAGGCCTTCTACGGCCACGGGCTGGCCGTGGAGGCGGCCGAGGCGATGGCCGAATGGATGCACCGCCACACGCTCGCGGAGCTCGGGCTGGAGCCGGGGCACGGCAAGCGCTACTCGTGGGGCTACGGCGCCTGTCCCGACCTGGAGGATCACGAGAAGCTGTTCGGCATCCTCCCCGCCACCGAGGCGCTGGGCATGAGCTTCACGAGCGCGTTCCAGCTCATGCCCGAGCAGAGCACGGCCGCCATCGTGGTGCATCACCGCGAGGCCAAGTACTACGCCGTGCGCGGTGCCGGCGCCGAAGCCGCGGGGGTGGGTACCTGATGGCCACGCGTGAGGCACTGCTGGCGCGCCTGCTGGATCCCGAGCAGGTGGTGGTATTCGACGGCGCGACGGGCACCATGCTCTACGCGCGCGGCGTGTTCATCAACCAGTGCTACGACGAGTTGAGCCTGCGCGCGCCGGACCTCGTGCGCGACGTGCACGCGGCCTACGTGGCCGTGGGCGCCGAGGTGCTGGAGACCAACAGCTTCGGCGCCAACCGGGCCAAGCTCTCCCAGTACGGCCTGGAGTCGCAGGTGCGCGCCATCAACGAGGCGGCGTCGCGGGTGGCGCGCGAGGCGGCGGGCGACGACGTGCTCGTGGCCGGCGCCGTGGGCCCGCTGGGCGTGCGGCTGGAGCCGTATGGTCCCACCAGCCGCGACGAGGCGCGCGCGATGTTCCGCGAGCAGATCGAGGCGCTGATGGCCGGCGGCGCGGACCTCGTGCTCCTGGAGACGTTCGCCGATCTCTACGAGATCGAGCAGGCCGTGCTCGCGGCGCGCGAGGCCGCGCCCGGCGCGCCGCTGGTCGCGCAGATGACCATCGGCGCCGACGGGCGCACCCCCTACGGCGCGACGGCGGAGGACGTGGCGCGCGCCCTGGATCACTTCGGCGTGGACGTCATCGGGCTCAACTGTTCGGTGGGCCCGCAGATCATCCTCGAGGCCATCGAGAAGATGGTCACGGTGACACGCCGCAAGCTGAGCGCCCAGCCCAACGCCGGCATGCCGCGCGAGGTGGGCGGGCGCAGCATGTACATGGCGAGCCCCGAGTACATGGCCACCTACGCGCGCCACCTGGTGCAGGCCGGCGCCAAGGTGGTGGGCGGCTGCTGCGGCACCACGCCGGAGCATCTGCGCGCCATGGTGGAAGGCATCCGCCCGCTGGCGCCGCGACACCGGAGCGCGGGCGCCGGCCCCGCCGTATCGAGCACGCCGTCGTCGCACCCCGCGCCGGACAGCCAGTCGCGGGGCGTGGAGCCCGTGCCCTTCGCCGAGCGCTCGCGCTTTGCCGCGCGCATCGCCGCCGGCGAGTTCGTGACGTCGGTGGAGATCGTGCCGCCGCGCGGCGTGGACGCGTCGCGCCTGCTCACCGACGCGGCCACGCTCAAGCAGGCCGGGGTGGATGCGATCAACGTGCCCGACGGCCCGCGCGCGCAGAGCCGCATGGGTGCCATCGCCACCAGCCTGCTCATCGAGCAGCGCGTGGGCATCGAGTCGGTGACGCACTACTGCTGCCGCGACCGCAACCTGCTGGGCATGCTCAGCGACCTGTTGGGCGCGTCGGCCCTCGGCCTGCGCAACATCCTGCTCATCACCGGCGATCCGCCCAAGATGGGCCCGTATCCCGACGCCACGGCGGTGTTCGACATCGACGCGATCGGGCTCACCAACCTGGCGAGCCGCCTGAACCGGGGGCTGGACCCGGGCGGCAACGCCATCGGCGCGCCCACGCGCTTCGCCATCGGCGTGGGCGTGAACCCGGCCGCGCTGGATCCGCAGACCGAGCTGCGTCGCTTCCACTGGAAGGTGGAGGCCGGCGCCGAGTACGCCATCACGCAGCCCGTCTTCGACGTCGCGCAGCTCGAGCGGTTCCTGCGCACCATCGACGACGTGCGCATCCCCATCATCGCCGGTATCTGGCCGCTGGTCTCGGTGCGTAACGCGGAGTTCCTGGCCAACGAGGTGCCCGGCGTCTCGGTGCCGGAGGCGGTGATCGCGCGCATGCGGCGGGCGAGCGCGGTGTCCAAGGAGCACGCGGTGGCCGAGGGCATCGCCATCGCGCGAGAGATGCTGGCGCAGGTGCGCGGCACCGTGCAGGGCGCGCAGGTCTCGGCGCCGTTCGGCAAGGTGGAGCTGGCGCTGGAGGTGTTCGGGGAGCTGCCCGGCGTGGGTGCCGGCGCTCGCCCGACGGCCGCGGCCGTCGGCGGCTGAACGGCGGCTCGCGCCGCGAGTTCCGCGCGGGGGCCGGATCCCGGCGGTCCGCGCCGCCGGTTAGCTTATTCGTCGTCCGGACCGCTGTCGCGACCCGTTGCTGCGCGTGCTGCTGCGCATGAGGTATTCAGTGAAGGCCATCCTGCTCATCGATCACGGCTCCCGCCTGGCCCAGGCGAACCACATGCTGGAATGCATGGCGAACCTCGTGCAGGCCATGGTGGGCGGCTCGGCCATCGTGCGTCACGCGCACATGGAGCTCGCGGAGCCCGACATCGGGCAGGGAGTGGACGCCTGCGTGGCGGCCGGCGCCGACGAGGTGATCGCCTTTCCCTACATGCTCTCGCCCGGCCGCCACTCCACGTCGGACATTCCGCGCCTGGTGGCCCACGCCGCGGCCCGCCATCCCGGCGTGACGGTGCGGACGACGGCGAGCTTCGGCGTGCACGAGAAGCTGGCCGAAGTGATCCTGCTGCGGGCGGGCGTAGCGCCGGTGCTCTTGCCCGACGCCGCCAGCGCCTGCCGCTGCTGGCACCCGTCGCGCTCCGGCACCGCCTGTGGAGACGCCTGCCGCGCGCGGACCGCCGAGGACGAGCCGGCCTCGCTGGCAGCGGCGGGCTGAGACGCCCGCGCCCCGCGGTCAGCCGTCGGGCCGATCCAGGAGCGCGCCCTCGGCAGGTCCATTCACCGACGGGCGGTTGGGGCAGGAGGCGCGGTGCGCGGCGGCATCGACGCTCCCCGCCGACGCCGGACTCGCGGTCCGCGCCAGGGCCCCGATCACCAGCGGCCCGTCCGCGTCGGCCACGGCGGCACCCGGCGCGCGCTGCTGATCCGGCGGCACGACGAGTGGTGCGTCCGTGGGCGCGATCGCGGTGGCAGGCGGCGCGAAGCGTGGCCGCTTCACCCCGGTCGCTGGCTGGGAGTCGGGCTGGGTGGCCACCGCCGACACCACCACCCCGGCCACCCGCGGCAGCCAGGGCGTCGCGACCTGCTCCCGCGGGCCGGTCTCGGGTGCGTCCACCGGCTGGAGCGCGATCTGTGCCCGGGCGAGCAGGAGCGAGCCGAGGATGAGCGCCGCGGCCGCCAGGCCGCCGCCCAGCAGGCGCGAGATGGGCGAGCCGCCCTTCTCGGCACGGCGCGGCGCGATGCGGCCGGCGAGCGCGGCAACGATGCCGGCGGCGAGCGTGGGCGGCACGGGATCGGTCCAGGTGGCGCCCAGGTCTTCCGTTCGGGCCTCGTCCGCGCGAGCGTCGTCCGCGCGAACTTCCTCCGCCGAGCGTTCGACACCACCCTCCGCCCCCAGCAGCGTCTGCACGGCGAGCCGGGCGTGCCACAGCTCCACCTTCACCTGCGAGACGGGGCGGCGTAGCAGGCGCGCGATCTCCTCGGGCGTCAGACCACCGGCGTCGTGCAGCACGAACACCACGCGCACGTCCGCCGGCACGAGGGCCACCGCGCGCTCCAACCGCCCGGCCGGCTCGGCCGGCGTGTGGCTGGTACCGAGCGCCAGGGCGCGCACCGCCACCACGTCGCGCACCTGCTCCACCACCGGCACGTCGGCCAGCGCGGGGCTCTCCTGCGCGAGCACCTCCACCCAGCACTCGTGCACCACGCGCTGTGCCGTCTCCGGCGAGCAGCCGGAAAGGGCGCGCACGAGCCGATACGACCGCGGTACGTGCCGCATGACGAGACTCGCCAGCGCGTCCGCGTCTCCATCGCGCACGTATGCGTCGAGCAGTACCTGGTCGGATCGGCTATCCAGCGGTCTGACCATGAGCCCCTAGGGTGCAGTCATTCTGTCAGGTAGGACACCGGAGGGCCTGAAAGAGTTGCATATGCTCCGGCCCGTCACTCGCGGTTCGAGTTCGTCCTGGGAGAACATACGGACGGATGTCAGCATTGGGTTCAAACATTGTTGTCGTCTAGCGCGCGGCGCGGCCGGAGCGTTCCCTGCTCGATGCGGCTTCCGAGGGCTGCGAGCTCGCCCGGCCGACGGTTGGGCGGGCCAGGAACCCGAGGGGCCAGCCAGGCCCGTCCGTGTCTTGCGGACCCCGCCCAACGGCCGCACCGTTGGGAACGCATGACGAGTCGACGTCGGTCACGGGCGCGACGTCGGCCGCCATCCTCATGTTTCGCGCGGCACGCACACCACCTCCTGGTCGGGTAACCAATCGGCACCACCGAACGGTGGCTCGCGCCAGGACTGCACGAGGCGTCCAATGGGCCTGCGATTGATTCTGGGCGGGGTGAAGAGCTACGTGCCATGGATCTCCGACTTCCGGGGCACCGGTGGCTCGACGTCGGCAGCGTATTGCTACTCCGTGTGGTTGCGCCACCTGATCCTGGCCCATCGCCACGGGCTTCCCACCACGCCGTCCACCGTCGTCGAACTCGGCCCTGGCGACTCGATCGGCGTGGGTCTCGCGGCGATGCTGTGCGGAGCGCAGCGCTATCGTGCGCTCGACGTCGTGCAGCATTCCAATCCCGTCAGGAATGCCGCGATGTTGGAAGAGTTGATCGGGCTCTTCGACCGACGTGCAGCCGTTCCGGGTGACGATGCCTTCCCGACGTTGCATCCGCGGCTCGACGACTATGCCTTCCCCGCGCAGCTCCTGACGGCATCGAGGCTTCAGGCTGGCCTCGAGCCTGGGCGCCTGGAGCAGTTGCGCGAGGCGGTGCGCCGGGCCGACGACCCATCCGATGTGTCCGCTCCCATCCGCTACATCTGCCCGTGGACCGATGCGTCCAACGTGGAACGGGAGTCCGCCGACCTGGTGCTGTCGCACGTAGCGCTCGAGGAGATCGAGGGGCTGCCCGAAGTGTTCGAGGCGATGCGCGGGTGGCTGAAGCCGGGCGGCGTGATGTCCCATCACATCGACTTCTCGAGCGCCGAGAAGACTGGCGAGTGGAACGCGCACTGGGTCTACCCCGATCTCGCCTGGCGGCTGGTGCGAGGCAATCGCCCCAGCTACGTGAACCGGGCGCCGCTGTCCACGTACCTGAGGCTCTTCCGTGAGTACGGCTTCGAGATCGTCGCCGTGACCCCGCTTCGTGATGCGACCGGAGTGCCTCGCCCGCGACTCGCCCGGCGCTTCCGGAATCTGGACGTGGCCGACATGACGACGAGCGCCGCTCACATCCTCGCCGTCCGGCGTTGAGCTCGATCACGGCTCGGCGGCGTGGCCGTCCCTGGTCCAACGCCCGTTCTGTGAATACTGTGTGCCATTGGATAGAGTGTGTATGACACCCGGGTCCGTCACCCGGCCACGCGATCCCGACCCCTCCACCCTCGACCTGCCCATGTCCACCGATCTCGCACTCGCCCGCCCGCCGCTCACCATCCTGTCCGATGAAGAGCAGATGTTCCGCGAGGCGGTGGCCGCGTTCGCGGCGGACGAGGTCCGGCCGCGGGTACAGGCCATGGAGCAGGCGGCCAAGCTGGACCCCACGCTCATCCCCAAGTACTTCGAGCTCGGGCTGATGGGCATCGAGGTGCCCGAGCAGTACGGCGGGGCGGGCGGCACGCTCATGATGGTCACGCTCGCCGTGGAGGAGCTGAGTCGGGTGGACGCCTCGGCGGCGATCCTGGCCGACGTGCAGAACACGCTCGTCAACTATCCGCTCTCGCGCTACGGCACGGACGCGCAGAAGGAGAAGTATCTCACGCAGCTCACGAGCACCAAGGTGGGCGCGTACGCACTCAGCGAGCCGGGGTCGGGCTCCGACGCCTTTGGCCTGGAGACGCGCGCCGAACGCACCGATGGCGGCTGGGCGCTCACCGGCCGCAAGCTGTGGATCACGAACGGCGCCGAGGCGGAGGTGTTCATCGTCTTCGCCAATGCGAATCCGTCGGCCGGCTATCGCGGCATCACGGCGTTTCTCGTGGAGCGCGACTTCGCCGGCTTCACGGTGGGCAAGAAGGAAGACAAGCTGGGCATCCGCGCGTCGAGCACCACGGAGCTCATCCTGGACGGCGTGCCCGTGCCGGACGCGAACGTGCTCGGCCCGGTGGGCCAGGGCTACAAGATCGCCATCGAGACGCTCAACGGGGGGCGCGTCGGCATCGGCGCGCAGATGATCGGCGTGGCGCAGGGCGCGCTGGACGCGGCCACCGCGTACGTGAAGGAGCGCCACCAGTTCGGCAAGGCGCTGGCCGAGTTCCAGGGCATCCAGTTCCAGCTCGCGCAGGCCGCCACCGAGCTGGAGGCAGCGCGTCTGCTCGTGTACAACGCGGCGCGGCTCAAGGACGCCGGCCAGGACATCGCGCAGCAGGGCGCCATGGCCAAGCTGTTCGCCTCGCAGGTGAGCGAGCGCGTGACGTCGGTGTGCCTGGAGCTGTTCGGCGGCTACGGCTACACCAAGGACTATCCGGCGGAGAAGTACTACCGCGACGCCAAGATCGGCACGATCTACGAGGGCACCTCCAACATGCAGCTCCAGACCATCGCCAAGATGCTGTTGCGCTGACCGGCGCGCGGCCGGTATGGTACGCGGTGGGGGGCGCCGGTGCCCCCCACCGCAGCGGGATTCAGCCGGGCATTGCCATGACGCGCTCCACCCACCTCCCGCCCGCGGCGCGCCGCGTGGCGGAGCAGGAAGCACGAGCGGCGGCCATCCGCCGCTGGGAGCAGCGCCGCGCCGGTGGGCGATCGCACTTCATCTGGCGCAGCGGCGTGGTGGGCTGGGGCCTGCCGGCCGCGCTGCTCACCGCCTTCTACAAGGTGTTCCAGGAGCAGGGCCTGGCATGGCCCCACGATCTCTCGCCACATCTGCGCGTCGCGCTCGGCCTCATCGGCGTCGCCTTTCCCGTGCTCGGCTACATCCTGGGCGCGTGGCTGTGGGATCAGGGCGAGGCGAATCACGCGCGGCTCACCCGGGAGCGCGACGGCGGCTGACGCCGCCCCTGGCGACGACGGGCGATCATGCTGGCCGAGCGGCGGGCGGGGCGGACGAGAGCAATCCGCATCCTGCACCCGCCGTCGATCGTCCCTGGGGAACGCTGGCGTCATCGCCATGGCGCCGTAACTTCGGGTCATCCGGCAGGCCGCCCAGCCCCGCCCCCATCAGGAACGCCGACGTGAGTCTCACCCAGCTTCGCCCCCGCAGCGCCACCGAGATCGCCGACGTGGCCATCCAGATCGTGCGGCGCCACTACGGTCCGCTATTCGTCCTGTCGGCGCTGGTCGCCATCCCCTCGCTGCTCGTGGGCGCCGCGCAGCTCTGGCTCATGCCCGGCGCGATGCCGGCGAGCATCGAGCCGGGCGCGTGGCTGCAGCTCATCGCGCTCACGTTCGTCGGCCTGGTGTTCTTCTTCATCGGCATGGGCGCGCTGGTGCGCTCGGTGAGCGCGGCGTACGTGGACGGCCATGCCCTGGAGCCAGGTGCGGCCATCCGGCTCGCCCTCGGGCGCGGCTGGCGGCTGGTGGGCGCCAACCTGTGGGCCTACCTGCGCATCACGGGGTTCTCGATGCTCGTGATCATCCTGTTCATGGTGGTGGGTGGCCTCGCCATGGCTGTCGTGTCCGCGCTCGGCCTCCTCGGGGGCGGCTCGGCGCTCGGCGCCGGGGCGCCGCTGATGGCGGGAGTGCTGGCCGTGGTCGTCGCGTTCGCGATGGTGCTGGTGATGATGTTCGCCTTCGCCCGCTACGTGACGGTCACGCCGGTGGTGATGCTCGAGGACGCGGGTGCCCTCGCCGCCGTGCGGCGCGCGCGCGAGCTCTCCACCGGCAACCTGCGCCGGTCGGCGGGGCTCATGCTGGTGGTGTTCGTGCTGTACGTCCTGGGCTATGTCTCGGTGTGGGCCATCGGCACCTCGCTCCTGCGCGACGAGCAGCTGGCCAGCGTGCTCGCGGGCGTCGCCACCGTGCCGCTCTACCCCATGGTGGCGGCCATCATCACCGTGCTGTACTACGATCTGCGCATCCGCCGCGAGGGGTTGGACATCGAGCTGCTGGCGCGCGAGCTGAGTGAGGCGTCCGAGGTACCGGGTGCGATCGTTCCCGCGCGCGAGGGCGCCCGCTGATCGGCGTACTGCCGGCCGCCATGCAGACGCAGCTGCCGGCCAGCGCGGTCCGCGACACGCTGGCCGCGGTCTTCGCCCAGGAGTCCTACGACCGTAGCGTGCGGGAGACACTCGCGGGCCGCTTCTGGGGCTGGCTGGGCGAGCTGCTGAGCGAGCTGCTGAGCCGCCTGCTGCCCGGGGGCGATGCGCCGCCGCTGGTGCGGTGGACGGTGCTGGGGCTGCTCGCGCTGGTCGTGCTCGCCGCGGTGTGGCGCGTGGCGTACGTGATGTGGGCGCGCCGCGAGATGCGCCGCGGCGGCGTGATGCGGCGGCAGGGCCGGGCCGCCGCGGCGCACGGCGATCCCTGGACGGCGGCGCAGCAGGCGGCGACCGACGGCCGCTTCATGGACGCCGCGCACCTGCTCTACGTGGCGCTCCTGCAGCGCCTGGCCGGCGACGCGCGGCTCCGGCTGCATCCCTCCAAGACGGGCGGCGACTACGTGCGCGAGCTGCGCCGGGCGTCGTTCCCGGGCATGCCTACCTTCCGTCAGTTCGTGCGTGCCTACGAGCGGCTGGTATACGGGCGGGGCGCCTGCGACCGGGCCGACTACGAGCGCCTGCACACGCTCGCGCGCGACGTGCTGGGCGCGCGCGGCGCGACGAGCGGAGGCCCTCGGGGGGAGGCGCATGCCTAGCCCCTCGTCGCTGCGCGAGCTCGCGAGCCGCATCTCCTGGTCGTCGCCATGGGTGGCGTTCCTGCTCCTGCTGGCGGCGTTCGCGCTCACCCTGCTGCTCACGCCGCGCGACACGGATGGCCGGAGCGGCGACCGCCGGCTCACGGTGCGCTCCACCGCGCCGCAGGGCGCGAGCGGACTGTACGAGGCGGCCGCGCGGCTGGGCTGGCGCACGGAGCGGCTGCAAGCGCCATTCGCCGCCCACATGGACAGCGCCGCGGTGTACGCGGTGCTCGACCCGCCGGTGGCGCTCACCGCCGGCGAAGTGCACCGCCTGCTGGAGTCGGTGCGCGCGGGCGCCGGGCTGCTGGTGGTGGCGGAGCGCGGCAGTGCGCTCGCCGATTCGCTGGGACTCGAGCCGAGCAGGGATGGCGGGCTGCTCGTGGCGCCAGCCGGCGTGGCGTGCGCGGACTCGCTCAACCGTCCCGGCGCGCTCCGCTGGATGGGCGGCGGGGTGATCACCCTCCGCTTGCAGGGCGCGCGCCGTCCGGCGGGGGCCGTGGCGTTCGCGCACACGCGCCGTCCCGGTCGGCCCGACAGCACCGATCTGGCCAGCGCGGTGCCGGACGCGCCGGGCGATTCCCTGCCGCCCGCCGTGCTCGGCATACCGCTGGGACGCGGGCGCGTGGTGGTCGTGGCCGATCCGGACCTGCTGCGCAACGACGTGCTGCGCGTCTGCGATTGGGGGATGGGGCTCGCCGCCTTCCGGGCGCTGGACTGGCTCTCGCAGGCTGGAGGCCGGCGGCTGGTGTTCGACGAGTACCACCAGAGTGCGCACGCGGAGGCGGCGCCGATGCGTGCCGTGCGCCGGTGGCTCGCGGGCACGCCCCCGGGGCGCATGCTGCTTCAGGGCGTCCTCGCCGCGCTCGTGCTGCTCGCCGCACTGGGTGCGCGCGCCATCGCGCCGCTCGCGCGGCCGCGCATCGAGCGACGCTCGCCGCTGGAGCACGTGTCGGCGCTGGCCCGCGCCTACGACGAGGTGCATGCCACGCGGCTGGCCATGCGCCGGCTGGTGCGCGGGCTGCGGCGGCGCCACCAGCGCGCCGCCAGCCGCCCCGCAGGCGACGACGAGTTCCTGAGCACCGTGGCCACGCGCCACCACATCCTGGCCGGGGACGTGGACCGCGTGCGCGCCGCCGAGCACGAGCCGCTGGAGCCCGATGGGTTCGTGCAGGCGGGCCAGGCCCTTCACCGAATCGACTCTCAACTCACAACGTGATGACATCCGATCAGATCGCCGAGGCGCTGCGACAGGTGCGTGCCGCCGTTGGCACGTGCATCGTGGGCCAGGATGCGGTGGTGGACGAGGCGCTGGTGGCCGTGCTGGCGCGCGGGCACGCGCTGCTGGAAGGCGTGCCCGGCGTGGCCAAGACGCTGCTCGTGCGCGCGCTGGCCGGCGCGCTGGGCGCGCGGTTCGGCCGCGTGCAGTTCACGCCGGACCTCATGCCCAGCGACATCACGGGGGTGAGCGTGCTGCGCGACGCGAGCGGGACGTTCGAGTTCCATCCCGGTCCCGTGTTCACGGACCTGCTGCTGGCCGACGAGATCAACCGCGCGCCGGCCAAGACGCAGGCCGCGCTGCTGGAGGCCATGCAGGAGCGGCAGGTGACGGTGGACGGCACGGCGCGGCACCTGGGCGCGCTGTTCACGGTGTTCGCCACGCAGAACCCGGTGGAGTACGAGGGCACGTATCCGCTGCCCGAGGCGCAGCTGGACCGCTTTCTGGTGAAGATCCGCGTGCCGTACCCGTCGCTCGAGGCCGAGCTCGAGATCCTGGGGCGCTACGCGGACGGCTTCGATCCCGAACGCCCGGGCGGCGGCACGCCGGCCGCGGTGCTCACGCCGGAGACGCTCGCCGAGCTCCGGCTGGCGGTGGATGCGGTGACGGTGGCGCCGGAGGTGCGCGGCTACGTGGCCGCGATCGTCCGGGCGACGCGCGAGGACCCCGGGCTCACCCTGGGCGGGTCGCCGCGGGCGAGCGTGGCGCTGTTCCGCGTGGCACGCGCCGCGGCGCTGCTGGAGGGGCGCGACTTCGTGACGCCGGACGACGTGAAGGCGTTCGCCTCGGCCGTGCTGCGGCACCGGGTGCTGGTGGCGCCGGAGCTGGAGGTGGAGGGTCGTGGGGCGGACGACGTGCTGGAAGGGGTGCTGGCGCGGGTGGCGGCGCCGCAGTAGGGAGCGGGAGGCGGCGGGGTGGGCTGCGCGGGCGCGGGGGTCCCCCCCCAACCACGAGGGTAGCCCCGTCCCCGCGAGC
>DATANT010000180.1:0-8654 GCA_036266115.1 Gemmatimonadaceae bacterium
CCAGGGCGGCGCCCACCCAGGGCCACGGATTCCGGCGGCTCGTGGGCGTGATGACATGCGGCGGACGGTTGGTGGGCGTGCGCCGCGCGTCGCCCACGGTGGCGAGCACCCGCGGGAGCGCACGCGCCGTGTCGCCGTCGCCCACCGCCACCACCCCGTCCGTCATCGCGGCGAGCGCGGCGAGCTGCGGGGCGTCCTCCTGGGCGACGAAGAGCAGCAGCGCGCCCTCGGACCGGGTGCTCCGCACCAGCTCCGCCCACCGCGGGCTGGCGAGCACGTGATCGTGGATCACCGGCTCGGCGCCGCTCGGGATGATGAAGAGGTTGGGCTCCACGCCGGTCGGCCGCGCCAGCCGGTTGAGCGAGATGCCGAAGGCGAAGGCGTCCGAGACGCCGTGGGCGTCGTCGCCGGCGACCAGCGACTGGAGCGGCGGCAGCTCGCCGGCCAGATCCACGATGGTCACTCGGCGCCGGGCCGTCTGCTCCATGGCGATGCCCAGCGCCACGCGCGCGGCGGCCAGTGGGCTGGCACCCGCGACCACGGCGGCGCTCGCGGCGTCCAACGCGGAAGCGGTACGGCGGCCCTCGGCCTCCCAGCGCATGCCGCGTTCGGCGGAATCCGGCGGCATCATGGCGCCCCCTCCACGATGACGAACGACGCACCCGACGCCCGACCCACGCGCTCCGCTTCCTCACGCGTGGGGAACGGGCCCACCATCACGCGGTAGATCGTGGTCCCGGCGCGTGGGCTGGCCACCACGCGGGGCGGTTGTCCGTCCACCCGGATGCCCGCCGCCCGCTCGCGGGCGCTCGCCTCCGAGAGCAGCGTGGCGAAGGAGACGATGTACCCACTGGGCCGGGCCGGCGGCTGCGCGGCCGGTGGCCGCGCCGCGCTGTCCGGCCGCAGCGAGGGCGGCGGCGCGTGGGTGGAGTCGATGCCAAGGGCCGTGCTGTCGGCGAGCGAGTCTTCCATGGCGGGCGGCGGGAGAACGTCACGGAAGTGGACCGGGTCGTCGAGCTCTCCGGCCCGCGGGCGAAAGCCATCCCAGAGGAAGCCGTACCAGAAGTCGGCGGCGCCACCGGCCACGAGCCGCTCCTGCGCCAGCGACTCCCCGTCCGCGAACACCACGTCCTTATCCCGCGCCAGCGCCACGCTGCCGTCGGGCGCCACGAAGGGCAGGTCGGACCGCCATGCCGTGCGCACGGTGCCCAGCACGGTGCCCGTACCCACCGCCACCACCCAGGCCGAGTCGCCGCCCGAGGCGCGCACGAGCAGGGAGCGGCCCATGGGATCCATGCGCAGGTCGCGCGGCACGCCGGGCAGCGCGATCCGGGCACTGATGCCCTCGTCGTATCGGTCCACCACCAGGAGCTCGGTCTCGCCCTCCGTCACCACGAACACGCGGTCACCGCTGGGCGTGATGGCGAGCGCCAGCGGCGGGCGCTGGAGCGCGAGGCGCGGCACCGCCTGCAGGCCGCGGCTGCGCGCGCCCGCGAGCCCACCCGGCACCTCGAAGTAGATGCGATCGCCGATGCTCGACGTGACGCCGCGTGTCACGCGGGGCAGGGCGAGGGAATCCACGATGCTCTTCTCCGGGGGCCGGAGCCGCCAGACGCCGCTCCCCGTGCCGGCGTTGGCGATGACCACCAGCCAGCCATCGGCCAGCGGCACGGCCTGACGGGCCGGGAGAGGCGGGGTCCAGGTCCACTGGTCCCCGGTCGGCGCGAGCCGCACGACATCGCCGTTGGCGGCGATACCGTAAATGTTCGCGCCGTCCGCGGACGTCAGCCCCGTGAGCTCGGGCTTCGCGAGGGTGGTGATGCGTCCCAGGCGGAGATCGATGCGCCCCGGGCGGCCGCGCCGATCGACGAACGCCAGCAGTCCCGCCTCGCGATCGAAGCCGAGCACGCGCTCGAGCGCGGGCACCGGCGACGCCGAGCGCCACACGACGGAGTCGAGCTTGGGATAGATGGACGCCGTGGCCGTGCCGCCGTCGCGCGCGACGCGCAGCACCACGGGCTCGGGGCCACGAGGCGGCGGAGTGGACGGGGCGCGCTGTGTCGCAGGGGAATCGCGGCGATCGGACGGGCCGCACGCGGCGAGCACGAGCGCCACTGCGAGAAGCGTGCGCACGGATGCAAAGCTAGGGCGCCACGGCGGACGGAACAAGTCGGCGCGCACCAACTCGGGGGGCGGCGATCCGGGCGCGGGGAGAATCCCCCGCGCCCGGCTACCCGAGGGCGTCGTCAGAACGACTGCCCGATCGTCCAGAACCAGTAGCCCTTCCGGCCCGGCCGGTCCAGGGGGATGGTGTAGTCCCAGCGCAGCATGGCGAACCCGAACAGGTTCACGCGCACGCCCAGGCCGTAGCTGGTGAGGAGCGAGCGCACGTTCGGGTCGTCGCTCTGCGCGCGGCTGAGCTTCACGTCCTGCCCGCCGTTCCAGGCCACGCCCGCGTCGTAGAACACCAGGCCCTCGATGGGCGGCAGGAACACCGGCAGGAACCCGAGCTCCGAGCGGCGCAGGAGGGGGAAGCGCAACTCCGCATTCGCGAACGCGATGCGCGTGCCGATCAGCTCTTCCGGCCCGGTGCACTGCGAGCCGGGCTGCTGGATGCTGCAACCCGAGCTGGAGTAGAACTCGCGCTCGTAGCCGCGGATGAGGTCCGGCCGCCCGAGTGCCTGGCGGAACTGCGCCTCGTTCCGTCCCACGTTGATGTTGGCCTGCACCCGCGTGGCGAGCGTCAGGATGTTGAAGAGGATCGGGTCGTAGCGGCGGTAGTCGGCGGAGTACTGCGTGCTCTGCCAGGTACCCAGGTAGGGCGCCACCTCGAACCGATAGCGCCGGCCCTTGATGGGGCCCGTGTAGCCGAACAGCGTGTTGTCCGACACGTAGGCCGCGAAGGGCGAGATGACGTTGGCCGTGCCGATATGGTCCACCGTGATCGCGCGGCCGGTGATCCTGCCGCTGAGGTCGTAGAAGGTGGAGTACGACTGCTCGGCGACGTCGATGTTGGAGTACTGCGCGCCCAGCTCGAGGCGCGAGAACCGGTTGCGCGGGAGGAGCCCCACGACGAAGCCGGTGCGGCTGATGTAGCGCGACACCACCTGCCGCTCCTCGTACACTCCGCCGCCGTGATCGATGGCCGGCGCGTAGCCGCTGAGGAAGAACGACGGCTGCTGCTGGATGCCCGCCGTGTAACCCAGGCGGCGCGAGAAGTTGCTGTACGAGGCGAAGAGCTGCGCCTCCTCCACGCGCCCGTTGATGGCTCCCGCCAGCACCATGCGCTGGTTGCCCAGCAGATCGCTGAAGATGATGGCCGTGCCACCGTAGACGCCCCGGCCGAAGTTGTCCTGCGCATAGCCGATGCTCGGCTGCGAGACCGCCTCGGGACGGAAGCCGCCGCTGTACGCGTACTCCGTGAACGTGCTCGTGTCCGGGAGCGCGAGGTCCGCGCTGTCGAGCAGCGCGGCCACCGAGACCCCGCCCGTGGGGCCGGTGGTCGACGGCGTGCTCGCGTCGCGCAGGCCGTCCACCGATCGGTAGACGGAGAGGCGGCCCGGCGTGGAGTCGAGCACCACCGCCTCGTCCGCGGCACTCTGGCGACCACCCGAGATGACGTCCGATGGCGGGGCCGGGGCAGGGCGTACGGCGCCCGTGGAGTCCCTGCGGGCCGAATCGGCCGCTGGCACCGCTACGCGGCCGGTGTCGGCCGGGGCCGCGTGCGCGAGCAGCGTGTCGGCGGGAGGCGTGACCGCCGGCGCCGCGACGGCCGGCAGTGCACCCGAGCCGGTCGAGCCCGCGCGGGTCGTGTCTGCCGTCGCTGCGCCCGCCACCACCGTGATGGTGCCCGGCGGGTCGATCTCCTGGAAGGGCTCGCGCTTGAGCTTCCGCGGGTCGCTGATGGACCAGACGGTATAGTCGCCGTCTTCGAAGTAGACGAACGCCAGCTTGTCCGCCTTCCGCGCCCAGCTGATGGCGGGGCTCACGGCGGTGAACGACGAGACGGCGGTGAAGACGTCGGTGAGCTGATAGTGCTGCGCGTCGGCGAAGTCGTACAGGAAGATGTTGGGAATGCCCGTGCGATCCGAGATCCACGCCAGCGAGCTGCCGTCCGGCGACCACTGCGGGTTGATGTTGCGCCCCGCCTGGCCCGGCAGCACCGTGGTGACGTTGCTCGCGAGGTCGAGCACCGCGATTCGCGTCTTGCCGATGCGCAGCTTCGCGAGGTCCGTCTGCGGCCCGCGCTCCGTCTCGAAGGCGATCCGCGTGCCGTCGGGCGACCACGTCGGCTTGCCGTCGCCATAGGGATCGTTCGTGATACGGCGCAGGTTCTGGCCGTCCACGTCGATCATGTAGAGGTCGGAGATCCCGCCCTGCATCCCCTGGAAGACGATGCGCTTGCCGTCGGGGGAGAAGGTGGGGTTGAGCATCTGCTCGAGCGCCGTGTCGTAGCGGCGCACGACGCGCCGCCGGTTCACGTCGAGCAGGTTGAGCGCGTCCTTGCCCTTGCGCTGCGCGGTGAAGGCGAGATAGCGCCCATCCGGGGAGAACGCACTCTGCGAGTATCCGTAGCGCAGCTCTTCCTGATCGGGATTGGTGGTGCTGGTGGTGAGGCGCTTGAGGCGCTTGCCGGTCTTCGTGTCGGCCAGGTAGAGGTCCAGGAACACCTCGCCGCGCAGATAGCTGCCGGTGGAGATGTAGGCGATCTTGCTGCCGTCCGGCGAGAGCGTGGGCGCCACGTACAGCGGGATCACGCCGCCGGTGCGCTTCTTGTTGAGCAGGGGCTCGGCGAACTTGCGGGCGCGGTCCTTCTGCGCGATCTGCGGCAGGTTCTGCGCCTGCACCCACTCCTTCCACTCGGAGCCCAGCTCCTCCAGATCGATGCCGAGCTCGCGCTTGAAGGCGCGCTCGATGCCCACGTTGGGCACCGCGTTCATGATGCTGCCGATGCTGGCGTCACCCCACCGCTGCCCCACGAAGGCGAGCAGCGACTGCCCGTAGCGGTACGGGAAGTACAGGTCCGGCCGCTGCGTCATCTCCTCGATGGACGGCAGCTTGCCGCTCAACGCCGCGTCCCGCATGATGGCGTTGGTGTTCGGATCGCTGGGGCCGATGGAGAGGTACTCGGCCATCCCTTCCATGAGCCAGAGCGGCGGCTGCACCCGCGAGAGCGCCTGCAGGTTGGCGCCCGCCTGCCCGCGCGAGAAGATGTCGTACTGGAACACGTGCACCATCTCGTGCGTCAGTACGTGCTCCGACTCGCCCAGGTCGCCGGTGAAGAAGAACGTGTTGCGCTGCCGCAGCGCGTCGGTGACGCCGCCGGTGCCCTCGCCCAGGTCGCCGAACACGTTGTTCTGGGCGAAGTCCGCGCGGGAGGCGAAGAGGATGATGGGCTTCTTCTCGCGGAACTGATGGCCCAGCACGCGCGACAGCCGCGCGTAGGAGCGCTCCGACATGCGGGCCGCGGCATAGGCCGCCTGCTCGATCTCGGGATAGTAGTGAACCTGGAAGTGCTCCGTCTCGATCACGCGCCAGCGAAAGGTGTCGTACTGCACCTGGTTCTGCCCGAAATACCCCTGCGCGCCGAGCGAGTCGGCGGCCAGCAGACCAGCGACGGCGACGGCTAACGCTCGGACTCGTTTCATGGCAGGGCTTCCTCTCCTAGGGCCTCGACGGTGACGGGCTCGGCATCGCCCCAGAGGCGTTCGAGCTGGTAGTACTCGCGCAGCGTGGGGTGGAACAGGTGAACGACGATGTCCACGAAATCGAGCAGCACCCAACGCCCCTGCGGCAGGCCCTCCACGTGGTGCACGCGGTGGCCCTCCTTGCGCAGCCCCTCGGTGAGGCGGTCGGCGATGCCGCGCACGTGTGCGTCGGACGTGCCGCTGGCGATGAGGAAGCAATCCGCCATGTCCGAGACGCCGTGCACGTCGAGCAGCACGACGTCGGTCGCCTTGGCGTCGATGCAGAGGGCGGCGGCGCGCTGAGCGAGGGCGAGGGAGGCGGCGCGGGCAGAAGCAGGCATGGGCGAGGCGGGAGACGTGTAGGGTTCTAGGGCCGGGTCGCGGCTTTGTTCCGCGGGTGCCCCGGCTCGGTAGGATAACGCTCGGACCGAGCGACGGATACGTGCTCGGATGCAACACCCCGGCCGGGCATTCGGGGTCACCGGGGAATGGCCGGCGCCGGTACGGCGACCGACGGCCGGGGCGTCGCGCCCACCCGCTCGCGCCCCCGTCCGACACGCCCGCGACCGACACGGTCCCGCATGCAGCGAGGGACCGAAGCTGCGCCTCGGTCCCTCGTGGTCCACCATCGACGACCGGCCCGCTGGGCCGGCGGCCGCTCTACTGCTTGATGACCCACACCTTGATCTCGGGCTTCACGTCCGCGTGCAGCCGGATGGGCACACGGTAGACGCCGAGCGCCTTGATCGGCTCGTGGAGGTCGATCATCCGGCGCTCCACGTGAAAGCCCTGCGCCTCGAGCTGCTGCGCGATGTCGGCGGCGGTCACGGAGCCGAACAGCTTGCCCTCCTCGCCCACGCGCGCGGCGAAGGTGACGCTCACCTCGTCGAACTTGCTCGCCAGCTCCTCGGCGCTCGCCCGACGGCTCGCCTCGGCGGCGTCCAGGCGCGCCTTCTCCTGGCTGATGCGCTTCAGGTTGCCGGGGGTGGCCGGGTAGGCGACGCCGCGCGGCAGCAGGTAGTTGCGGGCGAAGCCCGGCGAGACCGTGACGACGTCGCCGGGGTGCCCCAGCTTGTCCACGGATTGGCGAAGGATGACTTCCATGTGCTCTCCGTTCGTTATGAGATCGGGCGCGCCCGGTTGCGCCAGTCGAGCCACGTGTCGCCCACCCCGAGCCCGAACGCGAAGGCGCCGAGCAGGGGCCAGGCCACGAGCGCCACCCCGATGAGGAGCACCGTGGCCAGTCGGCCCGGCGCCAGGATCCACGTCAGCACGCCGAGCCCGCGCAGCACGTACAGCGCGCCGAAGAAAACCAGCAGATTGAGCCCCAGCCCCCGCAGGTCCGCGAGGGTCGGGACGACGAGCGTCGTGATACCCACCACCAGCCCCCAGATCAGCGTGTCGCTGAACCGGAAGGCCCGCAGCGGAGCGAGCGGCGGGCCGATCCGCGTGCGACCCAGCCGCTGATACAGCGCCCAGGCCAGCGCGAGCACCGCCAGCGACTCCAGCGCCAGCAGCGCCGGGAACACCAGCGCCGACGGCTGTGGCAGCAGCCGCAGCTGGCCTTCGGCCTGCTGCAGCAGCTCGAGCGTCTCCGGACTGCGCTCCGCATACGCCCGCCACTCGGGCGTGTTGGCGATGCGGTCCGTGGTCCGGCTCCAGTCGTCCACCCGCCGCTCGTACTCCGCCGCCATCGTGGCGCGCACGTGCGTGGGCGGTACCTGCGCCGCCACCAGCGCCGCGAGTCCCACGGTGAGGCTCAACGCCACCGCCGCGAGGGCCCGCGGAAAGAACGCCTGCGACGGGCGCAGCAGGCCCAGTCCGCCGAAGCTGGCGGCCAGCAGCAGCGCCCAGCCGCGGGCCAGTCGATCGTAGCCGCCCACGCCGGGCAGCGGCTGCACGAGAATCCACACCGTCACCGCCAGCCACACCAGGGCGAGCGAGAGCCGGCCGCCGCGCCACCATCCCAGCAACGCGCACACGGCGAACGCGGGCGCGAGCAGCACGATGGCCTGCTCCACCGGGAGCAGGACGCGGAACAACGGCACCGCCGGAACCAGCAGCACCGCCACCAGCGACAGCAGCACCCAGCGCCATCGCAGCCGGGGCGGCGGTGGCGCGTCGGGTGGGAGTGCGGTTACGACTGCTGACCCCGCGTGTACGGAATCAGCGCCAGGTAGCGGGCCTTCTTGATCGCCACGGCCAGCTGGCGCTGGTGACGGGCGTCCACGCCGCTCAGCCGGCTCGGCAGGATCTTGCCGTTCTCGGTCACGAAACGGGAGAGCAGCCGCTCGTCCTTGTAGTCCACGTAGCGGATCCCCGCCTCGGTGATGGGGCAGGGCTTCTTCGCGCGGCGCATCTTCACTCCTCCTCGTCGTCGTCATCGTCGTCGCGCTTCCGCGCGGCGAGCTGTTCTTCGGTCAGCGGCGGCGCACCGAGCTCGTGCTCGTGCAGCGACACCAGGTAGCGTACGACGCCATCGTCGAGGCGCAGCGCGCGCTCGTACTCGGGCAGCAGCGTGGTCTCGGCGGCAAAGCGCGCGACCACGTAGTAGCCCGTGTCGCGGGTGCCGATCTTGTAGGCCAGCTGACGGCGGCCCCAGATGTCGAGCTTCGCATCCGTCACGTTCAACAGCCCGTGAAAGCGCGTCAGCCGCTCGGTGATCGCGTCATCCTCGAGCGTCGAGTCGAAGATGTAGACCACTTCGTATTCGCGGATCATGCGGTGGCAATCCTCCCTATGGTCAGCCGCCCTCCGCCGGTTGCCGGGGCGGAAGGAGGGGTCTGTCGCCGAAGGGTGCGGCGAACAATCGTGGAAAGCCTTTCAACGTAACCGCTTCGGGGGTGGCAGGCAACGGCGTCCCGGGCCGCGGTCGCCGTGGGCGGAACACGTCGGGGCCGCCCCACCAGGGCGGCCCCGACGGATGGAGCCCGACGAGCGCGCGCTACGGCACGACGGATCAGTACA
>DATANT010000181.1:0-4544 GCA_036266115.1 Gemmatimonadaceae bacterium
CGTCCGAGCCGGGCGCGTCCCCACCGCCCTCCGGCGGGGAGGTGCCGCCATCCCCACCACGCGCCCGCCAGCGCGAGCACGACGGCCCCTACCTGCCAGACGAAGCTGCCGCCGGGAAGCTCGGCATCCCACGCGGGCAGCACGAAGGGACTCACGGCCAGTAGCAGCGCACAGGCCAGCGCGACGAGTGCGGGACCACGTGGGGTGGGCGGCGGCGGTGGGTTCGTCGACATCCTGGTGGTTCTCCTGAGAGGCCGTGGAGCTCGACTGCCGCGTCGAGCCGCAACACCGAGGGCGACGCGCATTAGGGAGGACGAATGAACGATGCCGCACGCATCGTCATCGTCGCGGATGCTACCTCCCGCCGCCCGTTGCACGCTTGCGATTCAGGGTCGGGCCATCCTCAATTAAGAGCACTTCCCTCACAACGCAGGAGCCCTGACGTGCGGAAGCTCGGCGTCTTCAACAGCGTCTCCCTCGACGGCTACTTCACCGACGCCAACGGCGACATGAGCTGGGCGCACCGGCACGATCCCGAGTGGATCCAGTTCGCGTCCGAGAACGCCCGCGGCGGCGGCACGCTCCTCTTCGGCCGCGTGACCTACGATCTGATGCGGAGCTACTGGCCCACCCCGGCGGCGCTGCAGAACGATCCGGTGGTCGCCGAGGGGATGAACAACATGCCGAAGGTCGTCTTCTCGCGCACGCTCGACGCCGCGACCTGGAGCAACACGCGGCTCGTGAAGGGCGACCTCGCGGCCGAGGTGCGGAGGATGAAGGGTGAGCCCGGCCCGGACATGGTGATCCTGGGGAGCGGCACCATCATCGCCCAGCTCACCGCCGCGCGCCTGATCGACGAGTATCAGATCGTGCTCGTCCCCGTGATCCTCGGCGGCGGCCGCACGATGTCCGAGGGTGTGCCCGAGAAGCTGGACCTCAGGCTGGAGCGCACGCGGAGCTTCGGCAACGGGAACATCGTGTCGTGGTACGTGCCGGCGGGGTGAGCGATGAGTGGAGGCTCACGCCGCGTCGCTCACGTCGGTCTTGAACGACGCGGACAAGTCGCCTCATGATGCGCCGGGTCGCGTCGCCAGCTCGAGGGGAAACTGCGCCTCGATCATGGCGCTTCCCGGCGCGGTATGACTGAGGTAGTGCTCGCGAATGGGTCCGGCCACTCGGTATCCCAGGCGGCTGGCCCGATCGATCGCCGCACGATACGCAGGGCGGGCATCCTCGGTCGCCTCGTCGTACACGACGGACGCGACGGTGCACGCGGGAACCCTGACGAGGTTCACCGCCCCGGGATGCGAGGACCTGCCGGGATCCAGAAACACCAGCGCCTCGCAGTCGATCCGGTCCGAATCCCTGCCGCAGTCGTGCCAGATCGCGCCGTGTCCTGTCACCGCCCGGGCGGACAGCTTGGAGCGCAGGCTCGCCAACAGCTCGGTGACCTCGTCGTACGAATCACACGCCCGACGCAGACTGACGGCCGCGGCCGCGTCCACGCTCCGGATCACCACCTCGTGTGACGGCGGGTGCCCCTCGCGGTCGATCTGGGTGATGCGCACTTCCACCTCGTCGAGGCGTGCTCGCTCCGCCTCGATGCGCGCGGCGAGCGCGGCACGCCGCACGGAGAGCATGTCGCGCAGCTCTCCGGCGGAGGCGTCCACGCGGACGAGCCCTCGAATCTCCCGCAGTGAGAAGCCGAGGCTGCGGTAGACGAGCAGGCGATTGAGGAGCGGCAGCTGTGTGACCGAGTAGTATCGATATCCGGTGCCGCGGTCGATGGCATGCGCCGGCAGCAGCCCGATCTCGTCATAATGCCGGAGCAGCTTGATCGAGACGTTGGCCAGGCGCGCGAACTCCCCGATTCTGATCATTCCTTCACTCCTCCGGCGCCGCACGGTCGCGCGCGAGTCGAGGACACCTGCCAGCGGGATCTACCTGGGGTCCAGCGGAGGCAGCACGAGGTCGGAGACCTTGCCCACGTCGAAACGTTTGATCTCGGACCTGACGCCGCCGAGCCGGCGCAGCTCGCTCCGGAACCTGCGCAGGTGCGGCGTGCGCAGGTGCGCGAGCAGCGCGGTCTCGTCGCGCCACCATTCGCTGAGCTGAAGACGGGTCGGCACACTCGCATCCGTCGCGTAGGCGTAGTGCAGGCACCCATCTTCCGCCCTCGTTTCTACGACCAGGTCGCGCGCGAGTTCCAGGGCTTCCTGCATGATTCCAGGGGAGTCGAAATCGAGCTGCGCGAGCACGACCACCATCGACGACGTCTCGGGGAGCACCGCGACGGCTTCGATCTCGATCAGCCATTCCGGCCGCACCAGACGACTCACGAAGACGAAGGTGCTCACCGGAGGTGCCTGCGTGTTGACGTAGCGGTCCCGGACCTCCACGACCGCGCGCCCCACGGTGGGGGCGGCGGTGGCCACGCAGAAGTAGTTGAGCTTCACGACATTGGCGAACGTCCCACCCGCCGCGCGCACGGCGGTGTCCAGATTGGCGAACACCTGCTCGACCTGCGCGCGGAAGTCGCCGGGGCCCACCAGGCCGCCAGCGGCGTTCACCGGCACCTGTCCGGCGATGTACACGACCTTGCCGCGCGTCACCTCCGCGACGTGTGAGAAGCCATCGCTCGGCGGCAGCTTCTCCGGGTCATAGAGCCGGACACCATCACCGCGCTGCACGCCTCCGCTCCGGGGCGCGCTGCCTTGCATGCCCCTGCCTCCCGCCGCCTGGGCGAGTGCGTCGGACGGTCGAGCGACGGCGGTCGCCACGCCCGCCAGGGCCGCCGCCTTGATGAGGTCACGCCGGGATAGCGGCGACTTGTCGTTGCTGCTCACGAGTACGCTCCTGTCGGATCGGGCAGTGGAGTATCGGAATGGACGCGCCTCGGGGCGGCGCCTGCCAGATCATTCTGAGGTCTCCCGTGGTGGGAGAGTCAAGAAGCATCGACGGGCGGAGCAGCCCGCGCGGCCATCCGGCACGGCTCCAGCCAGGACACCCGGCCCGGCCGGCGCGCGGGAGGGTGGGGGCAGCCCGGCGGCCGCCGCGCCGCGCACTCAGCTCGGGAGCACCTCGCAGGCTTCCAGGCGGTTGCCGTCCAGATCGTGGAAGCCGAAGAACCGCACGCCGGGCGCCGTCTGCAGCGCCTCCGCCGCCACGCCACGCTCGGCCAGCCGGGCATGCGCCGCGGCCGCGTCCGCGACGCCGAAGATCGGATACGACCCGCTGCCGCCCGTGGCCGCCCGCTCGCCCGGCTTCAGCGCCCAGAGCGTCAGGCTCGTCCCGTCCAACCCGAGCACCGCCAGCCCCTCCGTCTCGTCGACGAACGCGGCCTCGAGCCCCAGGGTCTCCGCGTACCACGTCTGGGCTGCCGTGAGATCGCGCACGCGCAGGATCAGCGTGTCAAGGCGGGAAAACACGATGTCGTTTCCTCGTACGGGTGGTGGTGTCCTCCAACGATCACGCGAACCTAGCGTGTCGCCACGGTGCCTGACAGAGAGTCCGGCCGGCTCCGGCGGAGGATGAAGCGCCCCTGCGCGGCCGCCCGGCGGGCCGTCGGACGACTCACTTCCCCCCCGCCACGTCGAACAGCACCCCGGTGGTGAAGGATGCGTCGTCCGACAGCAGCCACAGGATCGCGTGGGCGACTTCGTCGGCGGTCCCGCCGCGCTTCATGGGCACGAAGGCCCTTACCCGATCCACGCGGCCGGGTTCTCCACCACTCGCGTGCATGTCGGTGTAGATGAACCCGGGGCGTACACCGTTCACGCGAATGCCCTCCTCGGCCACCTCCTGCGCGAGGCCGATGGTGAGCGTGTCCATCGCGCCCTTGGACGCCGCGTAGTCCACGTACTCTCCCGCGGATCCCAGGCGGGCGGCGACCGACGAGACGTTGACGATGGCACCACCCGCGCCTCCGTGCCTGGTCGACATCCGCCGCACGGCCTCGCGCGCGCAGGAGAACGTGCCGAACACGTTGGTGGCGAAGACGCGCTGGAGTCGCGCCGTGTCCATCGCCTCCACGCGCATCTGCGTCTCGAGGACGCCCGCGTTGTTGACGAGCGCGGAGAGTGTGCCCAGTTCGCGATCGCACGTCTCGAACATGCGGCCCACGTCGGCCTCGATGGACACGTCGGCCTGCACGGCGAGGGCTCGTCCTCCGTCAGCCTCGATGTCGGCGACGACCGCGGCCGCCTCGTCCTTCCGGCTGCGGTAGTTCACGCACACCGCATAGCCCTGTCGCGCCGCGAGGCGGGCCGTGGCCGCGCCGATGCCGCGGCTTCCTCCCGTGATCAGCAGCACCTTCGTCATCGCCGCGCCTCCGCGCGATTCGTGTGGTCCAGCGCCGACGCCCACGTGCGTGATGGTGCAGCCGGAATGCTGCTCGCGAGCGACGCGCTACCGGTCGAGCACCGGCAGGTACGCCCGCCACGGCCCGACCGCCTCGCGGTACTGCTTGGCCAGCACGCGCGCCGTCTGCGCCACGTGCCCCAGGTCGTGCGCCACCCACGTGGACAGGAGCTGCCGGAGCGTGA
>DATANT010000182.1:0-9458 GCA_036266115.1 Gemmatimonadaceae bacterium
GGGGTAGGAGACAGGAGAGTTGCGGAAGAACGGCGGAACCAGAGAAGGGCGGTAGGCAGCGCGGCGCGCGCGCCTTCCGCCATTCTCTGGTTCTCCTCCTTCTTCCCTCCTGCTCTCCTCTCTCCGGGACCGCTACTCTCCCGCCGCGTATCCCCGGAGCCGCTCCAGCATCCGCCGGTCCATCACCTCGGGCTCGTCGCCCTTGGGGGTCTCGATCACCTTGGGCACGCCCGCCAGGCGCGGGTCGGTCATGATGCGGCGGAAGGGGTCCGCGCCTATGGCGCCCTCGCCAATCAGCTCGTGGCGATCCTTGCGCGAGGCGAATGGCGCCTTGGAGTCGTTCAGGTGCATCATGCGGAGCCGGTCGAGGCCCAGCACGTCGTCGAAGCGCTGGATCACGCCGTCGTAATCGTGCACCAGGTCGTAGCCGGCCGCGAACACGTGCGCGGTGTCCAGGCACACGCCCACCCGCGGCTGCAGCGCCGCCGGCAGCCGCGCGATGATGGCCGCCAGCTCCTCGAAGGTGGCGCCGAGCACGGTGCCCGCGCCGGCGGTGGTCTCGAGCAGCAGCATCACGCGGGGATCCGCCTGCTCCAGCGCCTGGGCGATGGCGTCCGCGTTGCGGGCCAGCCCGGCCTCGCGCTCGTCCATGTAGTTGCCGGGGTGCGACACGAGAAAGTGCAGCCCCAGCGCGTCGCAGCGGCGGAGCTCCGCCGCGAAGCTCTCCAGCGAGCGCGCGCGCAGCACCGGGTCCGGTGACGCGAGGTTGATCAGGTAGCTGTCGTGCGCGCAGGTGGCGCGCACCCCGGTCTGGGAGAGCGCCGCGCCGAACGCGGCGCACTCCCCCTCCTCGCACTCCCGCTCCGCCCAGCGGTTGGCCTGCTTGGTGAAGATCTGCATCGCCGTCGCGCCGATGGCGCCGGCGCGCGGCGGCGCGTTGTGCGTGCCCCCGGCAATGGAGACGTGCGCGCCGAGCTGGATGTCGTCCGTCATCTATCGGCTCCCCTTGAGCCACTCGAGTGGGTCCACGGCCTGCCCGCGGTCGCGCCGGATCTCGAGGTGCAGGTGTGGCTGCATGTCGGGATCGGCGGCCCCCACGGTGCCCAGCGTCTGACCCTTGCGCACGGTGCTGCCCACGGCCACGCTGGCCTTCTCCAGCGAGCCGTACACCGAGTAGTCGCCGCCGCCGTGCTGCACGATCACGGTGAGCCCGTAGGTGCCCATGGGCTGCGCCACCACCACCTCGCCGGCCGAGATGGCCTTCACCGGCGTGCCCTCCGCGGCGGCGATGCCGATGCCGTTCCAGCGGGTGGTGGTGTTGTTGGGATTCACCACCCTACCGAAGCGGTAGATGATGTCGCCGTCCACCGGCCAGTCCAGGCGTCCCACGTCCGCCGTGCGCAGCGTGCTGCTGGACGCGGCGCGCGGCGCGTTGGGCCGCGACTCGGCGCGCTTGCGCGCCGCCTCGAGCGACGCGATGAGCGAGGTGAGGCGCCGCTCGTCGCGCGCGATCTCGGCCAGCCGCTGCTCCGCGCGGCGCGCCGACTGGCGCGTGGTGACCAGCGACTTCTGCTGCTCCTGCTCCAGCCGGCGCAGCCGCTCCTCCTCCAGCGCCTTCTCCTGCCGGTTGAGGGCGATCTGGTCCTGCAGCCGCACCAGATAGTCGCGCTGGCGCGCCACCCGGTCGCGCAGCTCCTGCACCTGGCCGGCGAGCCGCTTGTCGTGCAGCGCCAGCTGGTGCAGATACTTGTAGCGCGTGAGCAGCTCGGCGAACGAGCCGGCCGAGAGCAGCGCCTGCACGTCGAACAGCGGGCCGCGCTTGTAGATGTCGCGCACGCGGCGGCGGAGCACCGCCCGCTTCACCACGAGCTCGTCCTGTGCACGCACCAGCTCCGCGCCGGCGTCGCGCACCTCGGCCCCGATGGAGTAGAGCTGGGTGTCGAGCGAGCGCACCAGGCGCGCCGTCGCATCCGCCTGCCGGTCCAGGTTGCGGACCTCCGCGGTGAGGTCGCGCACGCTGCTCTGCAGCTCGCGCATGCGACGCTCCAGCGCTGCCCGCTCCTGGCGAATGCGCTCCAGCTCCTCCTGCTGCTGGCGCAGCCGGTTCTCCGGGGCGCGCTGCTGCGCGCCCGCGGGCGACGTGACGAGGAGCAGCGGCACCGCGAGGACGAGCGCCGCGACGACTAGACGCGACGTAGGTGCCTCCCCACGGAGATCAGGCTGCCGAACAGCCCGATCACCGCGCCCGCCGCCACGCCCAGCGCGGCCACGCCGGGCGTGAAGAAGTCCGCCTCCACCACGTAGCGGCTCACGAGCAGCGCCGCCAGCCAGGTGAGGGCGAGCGCCAGCAGCCCACCGGCCACGCCCTTCGCGAAGCCATCCAGCAGGAAGGGCCGGCGGATGAAGCCGTCCGTGGCGCCAACCAGGCGCATGATGGCGATCTCTCGCGCGCGCGCCAGCACCGTCATGCGGATGGTGGCGCCGATGATGATCATGGCCACCGCCGCGAAGGTGGCGCCCAGGATGGCGCCGGTGGCGCTGGCGATGTTCCGGATGTCGTAGAACTTGGTCACCCAGTCCTCGCCGTAGCGCACGTCCTCCACGAACGCGTAGGTCCGGATGCGGTCGGCCACTGTGCCCACCGCGGCCGGCGTGCGGGCACCCGGCTTCAGCCGCACCTCGATGGACGCCGGCAGGATCCCGGTCTCGAACACGTCCTCGAACTCGCCGAGCTGGATGCGCGCCTGCGCGAGCGCGGCGTCCTCGCTCACGTAGGAGACCGAGGCCACCTCGGGAAACGCGCCGACGTCCGCGGCCAGCGCCGCCACCGACGCCGCCGAGGTACCGTCGGCCAGGAAGGCGCGGATCTCCACGCGCTCCTCCACGCGCTCCAGCGCCTGCTGGATGTTGAGCGCCACCAACCCGAACAGGCCGACGGCGAACAGCGAGAAGGCGATGGTGACCACGCTCAGGAGGCTGAGCAGCGGGGCGCGCCGGGTGGCGCGCAGGGCCTCGCGCAGGGCGATCATGAGCCCGTCCTCCCGAGCAGCGGGGGCACGCCGTCGCGTGGGGTGTCGGCCACCACCCGGCCCGCGTCCAGCTCCACCACGCGATGGTGGGAGTGCCGGATGAGCTCCAGATCGTGGGTGGCCATGAGCACCGCGGTGCCGGCGCCGTGGATCTCCTCCAGCAGCTGGAACACGCCGCGCGTGGCACGCTCGTCCAGGTTGCCGGTGGGCTCGTCCGCGATGAGCACCACGGGGTTGTTGACGAGGGCGCGCGCGATGGCCACGCGCTGCTGCTCGCCTCCCGAGAGCTGCGACGGCAGGCTGGTGCCCTTGCTGGTGAGGCCCACACGCGCCAGCGCCTGTGCCACGCGCGAGCCGATGGTGTTCTTGGGCGCGCCGGTGACCTCCAGCGCGAACGCGACGTTCGCCTCGGCGGTGCGGTCCTCCAGCAGGCGGAAGTCCTGGAAGACGATGCCGATCTTGCGGCGCATGAGGGCGATGTCGCGCCGCCGGACGTCGGTGGAGCAGTAGCCGCTCACGCGCACCTCGCCCTGCGTGGGCCGCTCCTCCATGAAGATGAGCTTGAGGAGCGTGCTCTTGCCGGCGCCGCTGTGGCCGGTGAGGAACACGAACTCGCCCTTGCCGACGTGCAGGTTCACGTCGCGCAGGGCGAGACCGGCGCGCGGATACTCCTTGGAGACGTGCGTGAAGCGGATCATCCGGAGTGAGGCAGGCCCGCGGCGAGCGCCGCGGGGAGATCAGCGGGCGGGCGGCCGGGCGTCAGCCCAGCGCCTGCGCGAAATCGGCGATGATGTCGTCGACGTCCTCGATGCCCACGCTCACGCGCAGGAAGCCGTCGGGCACGCCCACCGCGGCGCGCTCGTTCGAGGTCATGTGCGCGTGCGACGAGTAGCGTGGCTCGCTGATGAGCGAATCCACGCCGCCCAGGCTCGCCGCATACTTGACGAGCGTGAGGGCGCGCACGAAACCTTCGGCCGCGTCGCCGCCGCCGGCCAGCTCCAGGGCGAGCATGCCGCCGAAGCCGTCCAGCACGCGGCACGCCAGCTCGTGGTCCGGGTGGCTGGGGAGCCCCGGATAGTGCACCCGGGCGATCCCGGGCTGCTCCGAGCACCACTCGGCCAGCCGCTGCGCGTTGGCGTTCTGCCGCTTCACGCGCACGTCCAGCGTCTTGAGCCCGCGCTCCAGCAGCCAGCACGCGAACGGGTCGGCCGCCTGCCCCCAGACCATCATCTTGCGGCGCACCTCCTCGATGTACGAGGCCGTGCCGAGCACCACGCCGCCCAGGATGTCGTGGTGGCCGTTGAGATACTTGGTGGTGCTCTGGATGACGACGTCCGCGCCGTGCTCGATGGGGCGGAAGTTCACCGGGCTGGCAAAGGTGGAGTCCACGACGAGCGCGAGGCCGTGCTCCTGGGCCAGCCGGCGGAGCGGGGCCAGGTCCACCACGCGGCAGCTCGGGTTCACCGGGCTCTCCACGAAGATGGCCCGCGTGTTGAGACGCAGCTCGCGGCGCCACGCGCGGGTGTCCCCCGGGCTCACCGCCGTGACGTGGATGCCGAGGGTGCGGAACTCCTCGAAGAACAGCCGGCGGGTGCCGCCATAGATCCACTCGCTCGTGAGCAGGTGGTCGCCGGGGCGGAGCAGCGCGAGCATGGCGCACGCCGTGGCTCCCATCCCGCTGGAGAGCACGAGCGCGGCCTCGGCGCCGTCCAGCATGGCCAGGCGTCGCTGCACGAGGTCCGCGTTGGGCGTGTTGCCGTACCGGGTGTACTGCAGCCCCTCGTCGGTGCCGAACTGCTGGACGAAGTTCACCGATTGCACCAGCGGCGGCGCCACGGGGGAGTTGGGCGGCAGCGCGCCGCCGTCGCCATGAACCGCGATCGTGGCCCGGCCCCGCGTGGCGCGCCCCACCGGGCGCTTGCTCTCGGTCATCTCCGCTCGTCCTCCGTCAGGCGTAATGGCCGCGTGGCTCCACGCGGTCCAGATCCAGCTTCATGATGCGAATGATCTCCGTGAGGGTCACCCCCGCCACGTCGCGCACCAGGGCGCCGCCGCGCGGCAGCGTGTCGTTCACCCGGAACTCCGCGAGCTCCCGCCGCCGCGGCCCCTGCACGTACACCAGCTCCCCGTCGGCGAGCGAGCGGAGCTGCGCCTCGCTCGCGTTGAGGCTCACCAGCGGGCCGCGCTCCTCGTCGCCGGTGCGCGTGGCCAGGAACTGTACCACCTGGACCGGTGGATTGTACGGATTGCTCATCAGATGCTCACCGCTCGCTCAGGGAGTGCTCGTGGCCCGCACGGAGCGTGCTCACTGCAGTCGCGGCCGCGCGAGCGCGGCGGCGACGTTCACGGCCACGAAGTCACGCTCCACGGGGATCACCACGCGCAGGCGGCACAGGTCGCCGAGCAGCCGCTCCGCCTCGTCCGCCGGGATGCCGAGCGTGTGGCCCACCGTGGCGGCGCCGGCGCGGCCGGCCGCGCACAGCGCCGCCCAGGCCTGCGCGCCGTGCTCGGGAAGCGCGCCCACCAGTTGCAGCTCGCCCTCCACCGTCTCCACGAGGAGCGCCAGCCGGTGGCGCTCGAGCACCGCCTCGATGGCGTCCAGGTGACACTCGTTCACGCCGCGCACCACGAAGTAGCCGTCGATGCCGCCGTCGAGCGCCGTCGTCTGGTAACGGAGCAGCAGCTTGGCGATCACCTCGTCGGCACACGAGAAGTCCAGCAGCCCCACCTGCGACAGGTCGATCACCGTGAGCGTACGGCCCTGGAGCTCGCCCAGCTGGTGCTCGATCTCGGACCGCACCGCGGCCCCGGTGGGCCGCGTCACGAGGTCCATGTACAGGTGGCACACGCGGCGGCGCAGCACCCCGCCCACGTCGATGTGATTGTTGGCGATCATCGCGTCACCGCTTCTCGGCGGCGAGCCGCTCGGGGATGGTGATCTGCATCTGGGCGCCCGGAAAGCAGGGCAGCCCTTCGGCCAGCGGCACGTCCTCGTCCCAGGCGGGCACGATGGCGATGCGCGCCGTGCCACTGCGCACGGCCAGCTTGCCGCCCCACTTGCCGATGAAGCGCCGCACGCCGGCGAGCCCCTGGCCCCGTCCCGGATCGCGAAAGCGGCTGACGCCACGGAGCACCGCCTCCTCCAGCGCCATCGCGTCGTCCCACCGGTCGCTGCGCGGCCGCCCCTGCGCCGTCTCGAGCGAGCGGCGGAAGCCCACGCCGGCGTCGCATACCGCGATCACCACCACCCGGCGGCCCAGGCGCTTCTGCCATCGGTACGTCTGCACCGCCACCCACCCGCCGGTGCCGGCGTGCTCCACGATGTTCTGGCAGGCCTCGGAGAGCGTCATGGCGAAGCGCATGGTGGACTGCGGGTCCAGGCTCAGCTCCTTCACCAGGATCGCCTGGGCGCGCTGCTGGATGCGCTCCACCACGGCGTGCACGTCCTCGCTCCGCACCACGGGCGTGATCTCCAGCAGCACGCTGGACTCGCCATTCTGCGCGCGCCCGCGCGGCACCGTGCCGTGCAGGTCATACAGCTCCTCGGCGTGCCGGTAGAACCCCGTGCGCGCCCAGTACGACGCCGTGTCCTCGGCCTCCGGCACGGCGAGCGCGGGGCGCTCGGTGCGCGTCTGCGCGAGCGTGAGCAGCGCCGTGAGCCCGAAGGGCGACGCCCACCGCGCGTGGCGCGCGTCCACCAGCACCTTGGCGTCCGCCGGCAACGGCGCGAGCTGCTCGAGCACCTGCTCGAACGTCTGGTCGTCCAGCGACGGCGGCACGGTGATGACGGTGGTCACGAGCGGCGGGGGGTCACGGGGCAGGGCACGAGAGGCGGGTGGAGCGGGGCCGGGAGTGGGCGGACGTCGAGGGTCGAGCGGCGAGGGTCACGACAGGCTGAGCTCTCCGCGCAGATAGCTGGCCAGACCGCTGGCCCCGCGGTGCTCCACGTTGCGAGCGGCCGCGCGGTTGGCGGTGCGCATGGCATCCGCAAAGGTATCACCGGCGAGCAGGCGGGAGAAATAGGTGGCGCCCCACACGTCACCGCAGCCGGTGGGGTCTCCCACGTCGTCGCGGGCGAGCGCGGCCGGCACGAGCGCCGTCCGCACGGCGCCGAACGCCGGCGCGGCCGCGCGCAGGTCCGCCAGCCGCTCGAAGCCGGGTGCGGCGAAGTACACCACCCCGCGCGGCCCCATGGTCACCGACAGGCAGCGCACGCCCGCGGCGAGCGCCGTGGCGGCCAGCGCCATGGGGTCGGGCGCCATCAGCGCCAGCTCGTCCTCGTTCACCTGCACCAGGTCGAAGCAGCGGCACCACTCGTCGGCGTTCGGCAGCGGCTGCGGCGTCCGCAGCCCGTCCGGCTGCACGGCGAGCACCAGGGAGTGCAGGTCGCAGTAGATGGGGCCGTGAAAGTGCTGCCGGATGAGCTGCGCCGTCTCCAGGTCCAGCTCGAAGCCGCTGATCAGGTTCACGTAGAGCGCATCCAGATCGGCGAGCAGTGGCTTGAGCCCCAGCCAGTGCCACGGCGGCACGCCGCCCGTGAGCACCTCGCTGCGGCGTTCGGCGCTGAAGTAGCGGAGCTCCACGCGGTTGTTGGGCTGCGGCACCTCGATGGGCAGCGCGTCGGCGGCCAGGCGCCGCATGGGGCGCAGCCAGCGGCGGGCCTCCTCCGCCAGGTCCGCGCCCACCTTGATGAGCGGCACGAACTCCCAGTCGTCCGGCAGCGCCGCGTCCAGCGCGCTCAGGGCGTAGGTGATCCCACCCCACTCCTCCACCGGCGCGTCGCGCGGGTCGCGTCCATGGATCACATCCCATACGAAGCTGCCGATGACGCCGACGCGCCGTTTGCGACTCACACCGACCCGCTGGTCTGCAGCTTGAATGCGCCCACCGCGCCCACCACGCCGGCCGTGCCGGGGAGCGTGCCGGGCACGATCTCGCACGCGTCCACGGCGGCACGGAACGCGCGGCGCCGCACCTCCTGGCGCAGCGGCTCGAACAGCGCGTTGCCCGCCTGGGTGACGCCGCCGGCGATCACGATCACGTCGGGATTGAAGATGTTGAGCAGGTTGGCCAGCCCGGTGCCCAGGAAGCGCGCCGTCTCCCGCACCACCTCCAGCGCCACCGCGTCGCCCAGGCGGGCGGCGTCGAACACCGTCTGTGCGGTGATGCAGCTCAGGTCATCGCCCACCAGCTCGGCCAGGCGCGACTGCCCGCCGCCGGCGAGCGCCTCGCGCGCGCGCTCGGCGATGGCCGTGCCCGAGGCGTACGCCTCCAGGCAGCCGTAGTTGCCGCACGAGCAGCGGCGGCCCGTGGAGTCGATGGTCATGTGCCCCACCTCGCCGGCCACGTCGGAGGCGCCGTGGAACAGCTGCCCGTCCACCAGCAGCCCCCCGCCGATCCCGGTGCCGATGGTCACCCCGATCACGAGACGCTTGCCGCGGGCCGCACCGCACCACCACTCGCCCAGCGTGGCACAGTTGGCGTCGTTGTCGAGCGCCGCCGGCAGGTCGAGCGCGGCCGAGATGGTGTCGCGCAGCGGCACCTGCTTCCAGCCCAGGTTGGGCGCCACCACCACGATGCCGTGCTCGCGGTCCAGCGGGCCCGGGGCGCCGATCCCCACGCCCACGAACTGTGCGCGCGTCGCGCCGGTGGCGGCACAGGTCTCGGCGATCACGCGCTCGCTCAGGCGCGCCATGCGCTCCATCACGCCGGCCGCGCCCAACTCGGCGCGCGTGGGTTCGGAGTGCATCGCGAAGTGCTGCTGCCCATCCTCGGTGAGCGCCCCCGCGGCGATGTTCGTGCCGCCAAGGTCGATGCCCAGGATGTAGCGCTGGCGAGTAGTCAACGTGGGATCCGGCTGAGACGGAAGATCAGACCCTGCGGGTCGGACGGTTGTGGCCCCCGGTCGGGGCGGCCGGGGCCCGGCGAGCTCCTTGGGAGGCGGTGCGACGAGCGACGCGGGTCGCGCCCGGGCTCCGGTCCACAGGCCGGCGCCATGCAGTCGCGCCCCGAAAGGTAACAATAGTCTGGCCGTCGTTCTCCGCCAGCGGACGCCGTCGCGGCGTGATGCGCCCGGCTCCCGCGCCGCGGGGCCGCGCGTGGCGGGAGTGGCGGGAGTGGCATGCCGGGTGCCCCGTGAGCGCAGGGCGAATGCGCGCGGGCCATCGGCCGCGTATAATTGCTTCCTGTCGCACCGCGGCCGGCCGGGCCGGATTCTCGTTGTGGCGTTCCGAGAGACCCATCATGTCAGCTCTCCGCAACCTCAATGCTCCTCGTCCTCACGGTAGTCTTCGCGCTCGTCGCAGGGTTGGCCGGCTACCAGGCGCTCAGGGCGAGGGCCGAGCGACGGCAGCGCGGCATCCTCGGCCCGTGGCCCATCCGCACGGTGTCACTCGATGAATTCGACGCCACGTTCCGACCAGGGCCGTT
>DATANT010000183.1:0-2085 GCA_036266115.1 Gemmatimonadaceae bacterium
CGGGGCGGGATGAGGCCGCGTCGGAACACTCCGCGAGCGGCCGGTGCCGGCCCGGCGGCCAGCGACGGGCCGTACCCGCCGGCGGGGCCGGCGAGCGCCGGATTGGCGGCCGGCGCGGTGCCGAGCGCGAGCGGCGCGGGCAGCGCGCCGTCGACGGGTAGCGCGGCGACGTCGCCGGCCGGGAGCTCCGTCGGTACCGCGCCCGCAAAGGGCAGCCCCTGCCCCGCCCCGCCGCCGAACGGGAGACCGAAGACCAGCCCGAGGCCGGCGGCACCCAGAATCGCCCAGTTCTTCTTGCGCGCCCGGCCCGCCTCCGTCTCGTCGCCGTCGCCCGGGGGCGCCACGGTGCAGGCGCAGTCCGCCGCGAGCGGCGCCGATGGCGGCGTCTGCCCCAGCTGCGCCATCGCGACTCCCTGCACCGGCAGCGCGAGAAGCGCCGCCCCTGCCACCGTCATCCGTATCGAACCGCGCACTACTCCCTCCCCACAGAATGCACTTCACGGCGCATCGGCCGGACCGGCGCCGTCCCAATCGGAGCCCCAGGGAGTCCCGGCCACTCGCTCACCCGGACCAGCACGGCCCGGACCAGACAGGCTCTACCGCAACGAATTGTCGAGCCCGCTATCGAGCGGCTGAGGGTGACTCTGCTCCATGTAGCTGCACCCCAACGCCTTGCACGGGCCATACCGACCTGACCCGCGACCGACTGGGGCAGTCCCGGCGGGCGGCGGGCTCCGGGCGGCCGAGATCCGCGCCACCAGATGCTGCACGCGCGCCACAGAGCAGCTCGCCGCGCACTACAGATGAGGCGGCAACGCTACAGAGTCAAGGGGACGGAGGGCGCGAGGCGGGGAGCTCCGCCGAGCGGCGGGCCGGCGGCGTGGGGCGGGCGTGAGGTGGATGCGATGCGGGATCGGCGGTGAAACGGCGAGCGGGTGTGGGGGTCCCCCCCAACGACGATCCTACCACCTCCCACCTCATCCCCCATCACCCAACCGCCGCCTCCACCACCCTATCGTCCCGCACGCCCCGCCCGGCGCCAACCGCCGGCCAGGTTACGCACCTCCCTCTCCCTCCCCACGCACCGCCCTCCCCACGCCATATTCCCCTCCGTGATCTCCGTCGCCTCGCTCACCAAACTCTACGGGCAGCTCACCGCCGTCAGCGACCTCTCCTTCGAGGTGCGGCCCGGCGAGGTCCTCGGCCTCGTGGGTCCCAACGGTGCGGGCAAGACCACGACGCTCCGGAGCATCGCCGGCATCGTGCGCCCCACCAGCGGCACGGTGAGCATCGCCGGCCACTCCATCGTCGCCGAACCGCGGCTGGCCAAGGCCGCGCTCGCCTTCATTCCCGACGAGCCGCAGCTCTTCGAGTACCTCACCGTGGAGGAGCACCTGCGCTTCGTCGCCCGCCTCTACGGTGTGGCCGACGCCGGCCAGCGCATCCCGCCACTGCTGCAGGAGCTGGAGCTCGATGCCAAGCGCGGCGCGCTGCCAGGTGAGCTGTCGCGCGGCATGCGGCAGAAGCTGGCCATCGCCTGCGGGCTGCTGCACGGCCCGCGCGCGCTCATCTTCGACGAGCCGCTCACCGGCCTCGACCCGGGCGCCATTCGCCGGATGAAGCAGACCATCCGCGGCCGGGCCGACGCCGGCGCCGCGGTGATCCTGAGCTCGCACCTGCTGCATCTGGTGGAGGAGCTCTGCACCCGCGTGCTCGTGCTCAAGGGCGGGCGGCGCGTGGCCTATGGCACCATCGGCGATATCGTGGCCGATCGCCCGCACCTCGCCGGCCTCGGCCTGGAGGACATGTTCCTGGCGCTCACCGGCGACGAGGCCGATATCCCCAACGGCGTCCACCCCACCGCGCGCGAGGACGCGCGTGCCGGCCGCTGAGACGAGCGGCGAGTTGAGGGCCGAGGCCGGCGGCCCGGTGCCGCTGGCGCACCCCTCGCTGCGCGCCGCCTTCGTGTACCTCACGGTCCACTCGGCGCGCAACCGGCTGACGCGGCAGCTGCACCGCATGCGCAGCCCCCGCTACCTGCTCGCCATCCTGTTCGCCGCCGGCTACTCCTGGCTCATGTTCTTC
>DATANT010000184.1:0-17916 GCA_036266115.1 Gemmatimonadaceae bacterium
CCCATGCCGAGCAGGTTGATGACCCACCCCTGGGTGGTGCCATCCTCGAACGTGTCCGTCTGCCCGACTGCCACCTGCGCACTGGCGGCACCGGGCAGGTGCAGCAGCCCGGCTGCGAGCAGCGGGGCGGGAATCCAACGCAGGAACGCCACAGCCGACTCCTGGCCTCGAGGTGCCGCATCGTCCGGCGTCGGACGCGCCAAGATCGCACGATTCTCATGGGGCGCAAGGGGACGGCGGCTCGCCGGCGACGCACGACGATCATGGCAGGCTGCGTGCATGCACTCGTGCCGCGCGGAGGGCGCCGCCGTCAGGCGGCGTCCGGGCGCCATCATTCGCACGGGTGCGTGACGATGATCAAGCGTGGCGAGCTCGCGGCTCTCGCCGGGGCGATCCTGATGGGGTTGGGCGCGGCGGGATGCCAGTCGGACAGGGGCGGCGCATCGAGGGAGGGAGGGCGCGACGGGTCGCCGGTCGCGCTCACGCCGGCGACCATGGCGGCCGTGGACACGGTGGACGAGCGCTACCAGTCGTACAACGTCGAGATGCTCGAGGTCACCGGCGGGAAGTTCTGGAGGCCCTACGGCCCGGAGCTCGACTCCCTCCTCGCGACACCGGCGCCCGCGACCCCGGCGGGCAGCGGCGACACGCCCGCGGGGATGAATCCGGCCCTGTACCAGTACCGCCCGCCGCTCGATCTCACCAACGCGCGGCTGCGCAGGATGGCCGCCGCCCTCGGCCCCGCCTACGTGCGCGTCAGCGGCACCTGGGCCAACACCACCTACCTCCCGGAGTCCGAGCAGGCACCCGCGACGCCACCCGCCGGCTTCGGCGGCGTGCTGAGTCACCAGCAGTGGCGGGGACTCATCGAGTTCGCCAAGGCGGTGGACGCGGGAATCGTCACGTCGTTCGCGACGGGGGTGGGGACGCGCGACGCCGCCGGTGTCTGGACGCCGGACCAGGCGCGCCGCTTCGTGGACTTCACCAGGTCGGCGGGCGGCACGATCGCGGCCGCCGAGTACATGAACGAGCCGTCGCTCGCCACGATGGGCGGGGCGCCCGCTGGCTACGACGCGGCCGACTACGGGCGCGACTTCAAGATCTTCCGTGCCTTCGCCGACTCGGTGGTGCCCGACATGATCGTCCTCGGTCCCGGCTCGGTGGGCGAGACGGTCGGGGAGCCCATGATCGCGTACGGCACCGCGGGCATGCTCCCGACGCGCGACATGCTCGCGGCCGCGCGGCCGGCCACGGTGGATGCGTTCTCGTACCATCACTATGGCGCGAGCTCCATCCGGTGCGCCGCGATGGGCCCGCAGACGCAGACCTCCGCCGACACGGCGCTGTCGGAGGCGTGGCTCCGGCGCACGGACGAGACACTCGCCTTCTACCGGTCGCTGCGAGACGAGTTCGCGCCGGGCGTGCCGTTCTGGAACACCGAGACGGCCGACGCGGCGTGCGGCGGCAATCCGTGGGCGAACACCTTCCTCGACACCTTCCGCTACCTCGACCAGCTCGGGCGGCTCGCGAAGCAGGACGTGCGGGTGGTGGCTCACAACACGCTCGTCGCGAGCGACTATGGCCTGCTCGACGACAGCACGTTCGCGCCGAAGCCCAACTACTGGGGCGCGCTCCTCTGGCGGAAGCTGATGGGGACGACGGTGCTCGAGTCGGGCGTGCCGATCCAGGCGGGGCTCCACCTCTACGCGCACTGCCTGCGCGGCACGCCCGGCGGCGTCGCGCTGCTGGCCATCAACACCGACCGCGACACCGCGCGCTCGCTCACGCTGCCCGCCGCCGCGGAGCGCTACACGCTCTCGGCCCCGACGCGCGATCTGCAGAGCCGCACGGTGCAGCTCAACGGGACGGAGCTCGCCCTCGGCGCCAACGACGCGTTGCCCGCGCTCACTGGCGCGGCGACCCCCGCCGGCGAGGTCTCGCTCGCGCCGGCCACCATCACGTTCCTCGCGCTGCCGGAGGCGGGGAACGACGCCTGCCGGTAGCGCGCGGGGCGGAGGCGGGATCCGGGGACGCGGCATCGGTCCCGGATGGGTCACGTGCCCCAGGTGAACGTGCAGTGGGCGCGCTATCTTCTCCCACGGCCGCCCAGGATCGCGACCGCATCCCGACACCCATGCCCCGCATGACCCTTCCCAGCTTGCCGCGCCTCAGGATCCTCGTGGTCGAGGATCACACGGATCTCGCGGAGGCGCTCGCCGTGAACCTCGGCCACGCGGGCTACGCGGTGGAGTGTGCCGGTGACGGGCGCGAGGCCCTGCTCGCGGTGCGCGGCCGCACCCCGGATCTCATCCTGCTCGACCTGAACCTGCCGCGCCTGGACGGCTTCTCGGTGCTGCGAACCCTGCGCGACGAGGGGATCTGGTGCCCGGTGCTCATCCTCTCCGCGCGCGGCGAGTCCGCGGACAAGGTGGAGGGCTTCGAGCTCGGCGCCGACGACTTCGTCACCAAGCCGTTCACGGTGGCCGAGCTGCTGGCGCGGGTGGCCGCGCTGCTGCGCCGCGCGGCCCTCGGCGTGTCACCCACATCAGGCGGCGGCGAGCCCGCGGAGGCGCCGCCCGGCGACGTGATCGGCTATTCCGACGAGGAGCTGGTCGCGCGCTTCGGGCTGACGTCGCGCCAGGCGGCGATCGCGCGTTTACTGGCCCGCGGGCTCACGAACCCCGAGATCGCCGCGCTCCTGACGATCAGCCGCTTCACGGTGCGCAACCACGCCGAGCAGGTGCTCGCCAAGCTCGGTGTCGCCAACCGCGGGCGGATCGCCGCGGCCCTGCGCGCGGCCTACGACGCCGACCGCAGCTCGGCGGCGTGACCACGCCGCCGCGCGCCACGCCCTCCGTGCTCGCGGGACCCGCGCACCGGGGTGCGGGCGACGCGCGGCCGCCAGGGCGTGAACGCGAGCTGACGGGGCCACGCGCTCGCCTGCGGCGCCTGCTGCGGGCGCACGGGCGCGATGCGCTCTTCTACGCCGCGATCGCGGCCACCATGCTGCTGGTGGCGGTGGCGATGCTCGAGACCTCCAACCGCTGGCGCTCCGAGCGCGCGGCCGTGCGGCGCGCGCTGAACGACGAGACCACCGACGCCATGGTGATGGTGGTCGACTGGGTGATCAACTTCAGGCGCGCCGCAGACCTGAGCCTCCTCGCGCCGGTGCACGGCATCGTGAGCACGAGCGAGGAGCGCCGCCTGCGGCTGGACGACTTCGACCATTACGCGACGGTGCAGCTCGAGGCGCTGGGGCTCGCCGGCGACGCCCTGCACGGCGTCTTCCGCATCGATCTGCGCGAGCGCTGGCCCACCGCCGACGAGCTGGAGGCCACCGGCGCCGCGCGCGATCCGGCGATCGCGCGAGCCATCATCGCGGAGCTGGCGGCGGCGCGCGCGCGGTCGCCGGTGTCGGGACAGCAGATGGCGGGGGCCAGGCTGCAGGTGGACGGACGGACCGTGAAGGCGCTCTACTCGCACGAGCGCGGTCCCGACGGCGCACCGCTGGCCATCTTCGGTGTCCTCTACTCGCCAACGCTCTGGATCGCGCGCTTCACCCAGCAGGTGGTGGACAGCCTGCCGCTGCTCTCGCCCACGTTCTACGGCGTGGACTGGACGACGGCGGAGCGAGTCGCCCGTCCCGACGAGGGGCAGACGATCAAGGGCAGGCCCCACCTGCGGAACAACCGGGTGCTGGCCATCTCGGCCGTCGATTCGCTCGGGAGGGACGTCTACCGCACGCCGGGCGTGCCGGCGGACGTCTGGACCTCGAACCCTGGCGGTCCGTTGAGCGGTTTCGACGGGATCGAGTTGCGCGTGCGGCTCGCGCCCGCGCACGAGCGGCGCCTGGTGGAGGCGGCGGCGCCCATCGGCGCGCAGCAGTGGCTGCTCGCGGGCATCGCGCTGCTCGGCGCGCTGTTCGTGGCGGCGGCCATCCTGGAGCTCCGGCGCCAGCACCAGCTGGCCGAGGAGCGCCGGAACTTCGTCTCCGCCATCACCCACGAGCTGCGCACGCCGCTGGCGCACATGGCGCTGCTCAGCGAGACGCTGCTCGGCCCCGTGGCGCAGACTCCCGAGCAGCGGCGCCGCTGGCTGAGCGTCATCCACCGCGAGGCCATCCGGCTGGGCCGCCTGGTGGAGAACGTGTTGCTGCACACCCGCGGCGAGCAGCAGCACCTCACGCTCGACGTGCGGTGGGTGGATGCGTGCGACATGCTGCAGGAGGCCATCGCCAGCATGCGCCCCACGGCCGACGCGCGCCGCGTGCACGTGCGCGTGGTGACACCGCCGGAATGTCCGGCGTACGTGGATCCGGGCGCGCTGCGTCAGATGCTGCTCAATCTCCTGGACAACGCGCTGAAGTACGGCCCCGACGGCCAGACCGTGACCGTCACGCTCACGTCCGGCCCCGTGGACGCGCCCGCCCTCATCATCGCCGTGGACGACGAGGGGCCGGGAATCCCGGAACCGGATCGCCGTCGCGTCTGGGCGCCCTTCGTGCGCCTCGGCGACCGCGGAGGCGCCACGGGGGGCAGCGGGCTGGGATTGAGCGTGGTGCACGCGCTCGTGCGGCAACACGACGGCACCGCCACCATCGCACGCGCGGAGGGCGGCGGGGCGCGCTTCGTGATCACGTTGCCGCAGAACAACGGGGTGCGGTTGGGGGTGGCGGGGTAGGCGGGAGCGTCAGGGGACCGGGAGAGCGGCACGCGGCGCGGCCCACGGTGTCATCCCGCAGGAGCGAGCGCAGCCCCCACCCGTTGTCATCTCGAGCGAGCGCAGCGAGTCGAGGGATCTACTCCAGCGTACTGGTGGCCGGCCATCAACACGAGACAGTAGATCCCTCGACTGCGCGGCCCTGCGGGCCGCTCCGCTCGGGATGACAAGAGAGGGTGGGCCGCTCCGCTCGGGATGACAGGAGAGAAGGGCCGCTCCGCTCGGGACTACAAACGAGAGGGACGGGTGGCACGCCCGCGGGATGATGGGCTCGCATCACCCCAACTCGCGCAGAATCTCCCCCAACCTGCGCGTCGCCGTCTCGAGCCGGTCCTCGTCCGAGCCGCCGAAGCCGAGCAGCAGCCCGGATCGGCGTGCGGCCCCGGCGTAGCAGGTGGAGAGTGCGGTGGCGGTGAGCCCGCGAGCGGCCATGCGCCGCGCCACGTCCACGTCGTCCACGCCCGCGGGCAGCAGCGTCGCCACGTGCAGGCCGGCGTCCGCGTTGTGCACGCTGAGATGGCCGTCACAGTGGCGGGCCAAGCCGTCGAGGAGCGCCTGCCGCCGCCCCAGATACACGGTGCGCATGCGGCGCAGGTGCCTGGTGAAGTGCCCCTCCCGCAGGAAGTCCGCGAGCGCGAGCTGGTAGAGCGTGGGCGAGAACAGGTCGAGCGCCTCGCGGGCCTGCACGAACGCCTCCCACAGCGCCGGTGGGACCACGAGATAGCCCACGCGGATGGAGGGAAAGAGCACCTTGCTGAAGGTGCCCACGTAGATCACCCGGTCCTGCGCGTCCATGCCCTGCAGCGCCCCGAGCGGGCGACTGACGTACCGGTACTCGCTGTCGTAGTCGTCCTCGATCACCCACGCGCCGCGACGCTCGGCCCAGTCGAGCAGCGCCAGACGCCGCGCCGCGGACATCGAGGCGCCGAGGGGGTACTGGTGTGACGGCGTGACGTACGCGGCACGCACGCGCGCGCCCAGCGCATCGAGGGCCGCGACGTCCAGGCCGGCGTCGTCCACCGCAACCGGCGCGAGCTCGGCGCCGCTCGCCCCCAGCGCGGCCCGCGCGCCCGGATAGCCGGGCTCCTCGATGGCCACGCGATCGCCGCGCCCGAGGAGCACCGCCGCGCAGATGCGCAGCGCGGCCTGCGACCCGGAGACGATGAGCACCTGTCCGGCCTCACATCGCGCCGCCCGCGCGATGCGCAGATGCTCGGCGATGGCCGAACGCAGCGCGCCGAGCCCCGCCGGATCACCGTAGGCCATGAGCGCGGGCGTGAGGGCGTGCGCATGCCGGGCCACGAGGCGGGCCCAGATGGCATTCGGGAACCGGTCGAGCGCGGGGAGGCTCACCCGGAACGGGCGGAGGCCGCCATCGTCGCGGGGGCGAGGCGCCGGCCGTGGCGTGTGTCGCATGGGTGCCGATCGTACGCCGCCACGCGCGACGGGAGCGGAGCGCAGCGCGTCGTCCGGCAGGCCGGCGCTCACGAACGTGCCCGAGCCCACGCGCCCGGTGAGATAGCCCTCGTGCAGGAGCTGCTCGTAGGCGGTGAGCGCCACGATCCGGCTCACGCCCAGCTCCACCGCCAGCGCCCGCGTGGACGGCACGCGCTGCCCCGATCGGAGCACGCCGTCCAGGATCATCCGCCGGAGCCCCGCGTAGAGCTGCTGATGGAGCGCGACGCCGGCGTGCCGATCGAGGGGGAGATGCGGCTGGATGTGCGGGCCCGCGACGACCTTCAGGGGCGTTCTCCGCTCGAAGTGGTCATGGCGGGAACATACGGAATGGTGCTGGCGGGCGCACCGCCGGGCGACGAACGTTCGCGCGTCGCCGTCCCGCCGCGCATGACCACTTCCCGCCTTTCCCGACGATGGCCACCACCGCCACCACCGCCACCGGCTCCGCCGGACCCACGCCCGCGCCAGCCCGCGACGGCGTGCACGACTTCGATTTCCTGCACGGGCGGTGGCGCGTGCACAACCGCCGGCTGCGCCGGCCGCTCGCGGGCTCGAGCGACTGGTACGAGTTCGAGAGCACGTCGGTGGAGCGGCCGCTGTGGGACGGGCAGGGCAACCTGGAGGAGTACGAGGCCGAGCTGCCCACCGGGCGGCTGCGCGGCCTGGCGCTGCGCCTCTACAACCCGCACACGCGCCAGTGGACCATCCACTGGGCGAGCGCCGCCACCGGCACGCTCGACGCACCCCTCACCGGCGAGTTCCGCGACGGCCGCGGCGAGTTCCACCACCAGGAGGAGTTCGAGGGCCGCACGATCGATGTCCGCTTCATCTGGACGGATCTCGGCCCGACCGCGTGCCGGTGGGAGCAGGCATTCTCGGCGGACGGACGGCGCACGTGGGAGACCAACTGGGTCATGGAGCTGACACGCGAGTCGTGACGTCCACTTCGGCGCCCTGCCGCCTGGGCCAGAGGATGAGCAGCCCCGCGCTCCCCGCCAGCACCGACGCGATGAAGATGGCGATCTTGGCCGCCGTGAAATCCTCCTCGCGCGGGAACGTCTGCCCCGCGATGAACAACGACATGGTGAAGCCGATACCGGCGAGCGCGCCGGCGCCGGCGAGCTGGCGCCACGAGTAGGTGGCCGGCTTCACCGCGAGGCGCAGGCGCACGGCCAGCCGCGAGGCGAGGATGATCCCGGCCGGCTTGCCGACCGCGAGGCCCAGGATGATCGCGAGCATCATCCGCTCGTGCCCCTGCACGATGCCGGTGGTCCACACGACGCCGGCGTTCGCGAGCGCGAAGACGGGCAGCACGAAGTAGCTGGACCACGGCTCCACCGTGCGAAGCAGCTTGCTGGCCGGCGACTCGACCCGATCGTGGATGTTGTCCAGCTCTCGCAGCGCTGGCTCCGACGGTCCGCGCCGCAGCACCTCCTCCCCGCCCAGGCGGGTCTCCACCTGGATGATGGCCTGGGCCTGGTCCATGAGCGCGGTGAGGTTGCCGGGGGGACGCGTCGGCGTGACCACGGCCAGGATGACGCCGGCGAGCGTGGCGTGCAGCCCGCCCTGGTGCAGGCAGACCCAGAGCACGATGCCGAGTACCACGTAGGGGAGCGGCCGGTAGATGCTCGCGCGATTGAGCGCGGCGAGCATCGCCGTGACGAGCGTCGCCGCCACGAGGAAGCCGGGAACGAGGGCGCCCGAGTAGAACAGCGCCACCACGACGATGGCCACCAGGTCGTCCACGATGACCGCCGCGGTGAGGAACACGCGCAGGTCCACGGGCACGCGATCGCCCAGCAGGACGATGAGCGCCACCGCGAACGCGGTGTCGGTCGCGATGGTGATGCCCCACCCGTGCGCGAAGGGGCCTGCGGAGATCACGCCGTAGTAGATGACGGCCGGCACGATCATGCCACCGATCGATGCGGCGATGGGCAGCGCGGCGGCCCGCCGGTTGGCCAGCCGGCCCACGGTGAGCTCGCGCTTGATCTCCAGTCCCACCACGAGGAAGAACACGGTCAGCAGGCCATCGTTCACCCACTCCACCAGCGGCAGCTCGAGTGCCCGTTCGCCCAGGTGGATGCCGAGCGGCGCATGCCAGAACTCGGTGAACGCCGGTCCCGGTGGCGAGTTGCTGAACAGGACCGCGAGCACGGACATGACGAGGAGCAGCAGCCCGGTGGACGGCGCCCATCGGGCGAAGTCCACGCTGGCGGCGTGCAGCCGGTGTCCGAGCGAGTCGAGCATCGCCTCGGCCAGCGCGCTCTCGTCCCACGGGCCTTCGTAGTGGCGCCCGTTGATGAAGAAGCTCGGCGTCACCCGTGCGCCGCTGGCCATGGCGCTCCGCGCGTCCTGCTCCACCCGCTCCTCCGCGTCGCTCCACGCCGCGGCATGCTCCTCGTCGTCGCGAGGCGGCAGGTCGAACTCCTCGGCGATCTCGTCCAGCTCGTCCGGCGCGAAGTCGGGGCCGCGCTTCATGAGCGCGTCGTGCACCTCCCAGAACTGGCCGGTGGTGGCGCCCGCGTACTCGGCGAGCGTGGCCGATGGCACTGCGTCCGGCCGGCCGGTGAGCGGAAGCTGCCGGAAGACGTACCGCATCCGGTCGCCGAAGCGGTCGCGCAGATGGCCGATCACCGCATGCGCGGCGTGGCAGTACGGGCAGACGTAGCTGCCGTACTCCACCAGCACCATACCCGCATCCGCGCCACCGAGGACGTGATCGCGCGCGGGATCGACCGGTGGGGAGAGCCTATCCGGTCGTCGCGAAGCCATGGACCATGATCGTCAGGTGCGGCCGGTGGCGCGCCGTGCGTGCGGTCATCCGCGCGGTGCTGGATGGAGCGGGCCCGGCGTCGGGCAGCGAGACGATAGCGATGTGGCGGGGCCGCGCAAGGCCGTGGGGCTCGCCGTGGGCGGGCTCAGGGCACCGGGCCGGTCGGCGGCCCCGCGCCGCCGCGTGCGCTGGCGTTGGGCGCGCCCGCCGTCCGCACCGGCGGGTCGCCGCGTGAATCCACTGGTGCGACCACGCCCTGCCGGATGGGCACGCGCACGGTGAAGCGCGTGGCGCCGGCGCTCGAGGTGACGTCGATGCTCCCCTGGTGGCGCCGCACGATGCGCCGCACGATCTCGAGCCCGAGGCCCGTGCCGTTGCCGGCGCTCTTGGTGGTGTAGAACGGGTCGAAGATCCGCTCGCTGTCCCCCGCCGCGATTCCCGGACCGCTGTCGGTGATCTCCACCAGCGCGCGCTCGCCGTCGCGGCTCGTGCGGATCCGGATGGTCCGGGCGGTGGCGGTGGCCACGGCGTCCGCGGCGTTGTCGAGCAGGTTGGTCCACACCTGGTTGAGCTCCGTGCCGTACGTCTCGATGTCCGGCAGCGAGCGGTCGTACTCGCGCTCCACCGTCGCGTTCACCTCGCGCAGCTTGTGGCTCAGGACGTTCAGGCTCTGCTCGATGCTCTCGTGCACGTCGGCGGTGCGAATGGAGGTCCCGACGTGGGAGTACGCCTTCATCGCCTTCACCATCTCGTGGATGCGCGAGGTGCTCTGCCCCATCTCGTCGAGCAGTTGGCGGATGGTGGCCATGCGCTCCGTCCACGCGAAGGCGTCTGCCACCACGTCCGCCGAGCAGTTCCGCGTCAGGCGGTCCAGCTGCTCCGTCTCCACGCCGACGTCCACCAGCACCGGCGCCAGCCCCCAGCCGTGCGCGATGTCGTGCGCCTCCAGCCAGGCCACGAGCGCCTCCTCACGGTCGCTGCGGGCGAGCGCATCGAGCTCACGCACCGATCCATCCGTGCCGGCCGCCGCGCGCTCCAGCTGCTCGAGCAGCCGAACCTCCTCCGGCGCCCACGGGTGACTCGCGAGGCGCCGCGCGAGCGGCCCCACCTCGGCGAACTGCTCCCGGAGCAGTTCCGATGCGCGGTGCGCGGCCGCCGCCGGGTTCTTGAGCTCGTGCGCCAGCCCCGCGGCCAGGGTGCCGAGTCCGGCCATTCGCTCGTGCTGCTGCACCACGTGCTCGGCGCGGCGCACCCGCCCGGCGAGCGTGCGCAGGACCGACGCGAACACGTGATCGCACGAGTGCAGGAGATCGCGGAAGGCATCCCCGGGAATGCGCAGCAGCCGCACCGTGCCCACGCCGCGGGCGCGATGATGGGCGCGCCCGCCCGTGAGGAGTGAGATCTCGCCAAGGTAGGCGCCGGGCTGGAGACGGTCGACCACGACCTCCTCCCCGTCCACCATCGTGCTCACCGCCAGTTCGCCCTCGAGCACGACCCACACCGCCTCGGCACGATCGTCCTCGCCGAACAGCAGCTCCCCCGGCGACAGCATCACCTCGGCCGAGCGCCGCACGACGCCGTCGATCTCCGTCGGGGAGCACTCGGCGAGGAGCGCGCTCCGCCGCACCAGCTCGAGCGTGCCGTTCACGGCGCCTCCGCCAGGTAGTGATGCGTGAACTGCACCGCGATGGAGCCCTCGCCCACGGCGGATGCCACGCGCTTCACCGACTGGTGCCGCACGTCGCCCGCGCAGAAGATGCCGGGCACGTTGGTCTCGAGCAGGTATGGCTCGCGATCGAGTGGCCACCCGCGCACCCGGTCCGCGTCACGCGGCAGGTCCGGGCCGGAGTAGATGAAGCCGAATTCGTCTCGCTGCACCACGTCGGCGATCCAGTCGGTACGCGGAAGCGCGCCGATGAACACGAAGAGTGACCCGGCGGGCACGCGCTCCCGCTGCTCGGTGCAGCCGAGCGTGATCGCCTCCAGGTGGTCCTCGCCATGCACCGCGACCACGCTCGTCCCGGTCCTGACGTACACGTTGCCGATAGCCTCGATCTGATCGATGAGGTACCGCGACATGCTCTGGCGCAGATCCGCGCCGCGGACGAGCAGCGTGACCGAGCGCGCGTACGGCGCGAAGTACACCGCCGCCTGGCCCGCCGAGTTGCCGCCGCCCACGATGTACACGTCCTCGTCGCGGCAGCCCATGGCCTCGGTGAGCGCCGCGCCGTAGTAGATGCCGCGGCCGGTGAGCGCCTCGGCGCCCGGCACGTCGAGCTTGCGGTACTGCACGCCGGTGGCAATGAGCAGCACGCGACTCGACACCTCGCTGCCGTCGGTGAGCGAGAGCACACGGTACGGGCCCTCGGCGCGGACGCGCGTCACCTCGAGCGGCGTGAGGATCTCCGCGCCGAACCGCCGGGCCTGCGCCACGGCGCGGCGCGCCAGGTCGGCGCCGGTGAGACCCACCGGGAAGCCCAGGTAGTTCTCGATGTTGGAGCTCGTCCCCGCCTGGCCGCCGGGTGCCTCGCGCTCCACGAGCAGCGTCCTGAGGCCTTCGGACGCACCGTAGACGGCCGCCGCGAGCCCCGCCGGCCCGGCGCCCACCACGATGAGATCGTAGGACTGTCGCTCCGCATGCGTTCGCAGCCCGAGCCGCTCGGCCAGGGTGACGAGGTCCGGGTCGGCCAGGTAGGAGCCGTCCGGAAAGAGCACGACGGGCACCGCGAGCGGCGCCGGGTCGTCGGTGTCGCTCCCGATCGCGCCGCGATCCGCGGCGTCCCCGTCCGGTGGCCCGCGGCGCGCGACCGAGGCCAGCAGGTCGCGCGCCTGGTCGGACGAATCCAGGTCGAGCCACTGGAACGGGACCAGGTTTCGGCCCAGGAACTCGCGCACACGGTGCGCCGCCGGGGACCAGCGGTTGGCGACGACGCGGATCCCCTCGAAGGGCGGCCGGTACTGCGCCTGCCAGTCCTCGAGCAGGTCGCGCAGATACGGATAGAGGTTCAGCTCGGGCGGATCCCACGGCTTCATCAGGTAGTAGTGGATGCGCACCCGGTTGATGGCGCCGATGGCCGCGTCCGTGTCGGCGTACGCCGTGAGCAGCACGCGCTTGGCCCCGGGCGCGATCCCCATGGCACCCTCCAGGAACTCCACGCCCGTCATCTCCGGCATCCGCTGGTCCACCAGCAGCAGCGCCACGGCGTCTCCGCGCTCGCGCAGCTGCTCCAGCAGCGCGAGCGCCGCGCGGCCGGAATCGGCGCGCAGCACGCGATAGCGCTCGCCGTACTCCCGCCGGAGATCGCGCTCGATGGCGCGCAGCACCTCCGGATCATCGTCCACCGTGAGCAGTACCGGCTTTCCCGCCATGCCTCTCCCTCGCTCCCTGCTCGATGCTCACGTGCGTGCGTCGTTCGTCCCGGCGTGCGTGGTGACGGGCGCCGGTGAGGCCGGCGTCATGCCCCGAACGTCCCGATGGTGGTGAGCGGGAGTCGCGCGATGGCGCGGGTGTCGCCGGGCACCGACGTGAGCGTGAGCTCGCCGCCGTGCAGGTCCACCAGCACGCGCCGCGCGACATCCAGGCCCAGGCCGACGCCCTGGCCCACGTCCTTGGTGGTGAAGAACGGCTCCCAGACGCGCTCGCTCAGCTCGGGCGGGATGCCGGGCCCGTTGTCGCGGATCTCCACCACCACCGCGCCCTCCTCCTCCGCCGTGCGCACGACGATGCGCCCCGTCCCCGGCGGGGCCGCGTCGATGGCGTTGTCGAGCAGCGCGCCCCAGGCCTGATTGAGATCGCCTGGATAGGCACGGATGCGGGGCAGCTCGCCAGCATGGCGCGTGGTGAGCGTCACGCCCCTGGCCTCCAGGCGGCCGGCGTGCAGGGCGAGCGTCGTCTCCAGCCCCTCGCGCACGTCCACGTCCACCATCTCGCGCATCCGGTCGCGATGCGTGTAGGCGCGCACGAGATCCACCAGCGTCACGATGCGCTGGGCCGCGTCCTCCGACGTGTGCACCAGCGCCTGCGCCGCGATACCGGCTTCCAGCCATTCGAGGGCCACGGCCGCGGCAGCCGCGGGCACGCCGCCGAGCGCGTCGGCCAGCTCCGTCTGCGACACCGTGGCGTCCACGAACGTGGCGGCCCGGATCCACGGATGCGACACGCCGGCCGCCGTGAGCCACGCGCACATGGCGTCGTGGCGGTCGCTGCGCTCCAGCGCGTCGAGCGACGCACCAGCGGCGCCGTCGCCGGTCGCCATCCGCGCACCGGCACGCATGCGCACCGCCTCCAGCCGGCGCACCACCTCGGGGGTGAGCCCCGCCTCCAGCAGGGCGGCGGTGAGTCCACCGCGCTCGTCCAGCCGCCGCCTTCCGTCGCTCAGCGCCTGGATCACGGCGGCGCTGGGGTTGTTGAGCTCGTGGGCGATCCCCGCCGAGAGCGTGCCGAGCGCCACCAGCTTCTCGACCTGCGCGTCGCGGCGGGTGGCGTCGCGCACGCGGTCGAGCAGGAGCCAGACGAACCGCTCGCGGAGCACCGGCACGTGCTCCAGCAGCTCGTCGAACCGGGAACGCGGGAACCGCGCGATCGACGCTCGCGTGACGGCATACGCCGTCGCGTCGAACACCTTCATGCGGGAGAACGGAACGATGCCACCGATGTCGCCGGCCCGGAAGACGAACGCGGGCGTGCTGGGCCCCAGGTGATTGCGCCGGGCCTGCATCACGCCGCTGAGCGAGATGTACATCCAGGAGGCGGACTCACCCGGGTCGAACAGCATCTCGCCCCGCTCCAGCTCCACGAGCTCGCACCGCTCGGCGATCCACGCCAGGTCGCCGGCGGCCAGGTCGGCGAGCATCGGCACCACGCGGAGCGCGTCCGGCGGCACGGGGATCCTGCCGAAGAGCGGACCGGCACGCGCCGCGTCCGCCTCCGGCGCCACCGGTGGATCCATGACCGTGCGCGGGGCGGCGATCGGCGTGCCGCGTTCCCGTGGCCGCGGGGCGGGCCCCGCCGCTGGCTCCAGCGGTCCCTGCATCGCTATGCGCTCTCGGATGGGGTGAATGGCGCACCGGACGCCGGCTGGTCGATCATTGGCGAACGCGCGTCACGCGGGCAGCCGCAGAATGCCAGCCAGCATCGCGGCGAGAACCTCTCTCCCCGCCGCAGCACCCGTGCCGCGCTGGATGATGCGCGCCCCGTGGCCGATCGTGGGGCCAGCCGTGGCTCGGCACCGAGGTCGGACCGGAGCCGTGGCTCTCGTGGCAGAGCTCCACGGGCGTGGAGTGCTCCAGGCCCACCGTGACGAAGGCCATCGCGCGCCTTCCTGGCGGACGCGAGCACTGACCACTGGACGCCCACCGGTGGCGCGCGACGTCCAGCACGGCCGGCGAGCACGATGATGGCGCCAAGGGCGCCGTCCAGGAATCACTGCGTGATCGCGGCACTCCCCTGATGACCGTCGCTGACATCACCCGCGCCGGCCGGCATGACGGGTGCCACTCCATGCTCCCGAGCGTACCGGGTGGCGTTCCGCTCGGCCCACTCGATGGCGTAGTCGGCCACCTCCTCCCAACCCGGCTGGTCGATGATCCAGTGCGTCCGGCCCGGATAGGACTTGAACTCGGTGACCGCGCCGGAGCGCTGGTACTTCGCATACTCCTGCCGCACCATCGACGGCTCGATCGTGCGATCCTGCTCACCGGAGATGAGCAGCAGGGGAGGGCGATCCGGATTCGCGAAGTTCACGCGGGTGCCGATGCCGAGCGCCAGCTGGTAGTAGAGGCGGCCGGGCGTGGGCACCACGTACTGCTCGAACGCCGCGCGCTGCTCCTCCGGCGTGGACAGGTGCGCGAAGCTCCACGCGAACTGCTCCGGCGTCATGGTGGCCATGCGGTTCCATCCATTCCACGCGGCGAGTACGGGGAACGCCGCGCGGAGCGCGTGAGGTCGCGGAAAGATGCCGCGCGCCGGCGCCGGATCGATCGCCACGCCGGCCGCGCCCAGGCCGCGATCGAGCAGCATCTGCACGGTGAGGCCGCCGAGCGAGTGGCCGATCAGGATGGGCGGCTCCGGCAGCGCGTTGATGAGCGCGGCGTAGTGCTGCACGATCTTCCCCACGGTGAGCCGCACGAGGTCCCAGTGCGGCGCGCGGCGCAGCTCGGAGATCTTCCGGTTCTCGAGGGGCCACGCCGGCGCCAGACACTCGTAGCCTCGCGCCTCGTACCGGGTGCGGAAGGCGTCCCACGACGCGGGCGTCAGCCACGCTCCATGGATGAGCAGCACGGTCCTTGGCATCGCACACGCTCCGCGTGAAGGTCCATCGCCATCGCTCGCGAGCCACGCCATCGCCGCGGCGATGGGCCTACGATTGTATGCGCGCGGCGGTTCCGCCATCTCCCGCTTCTGTAGCGTGCTCGACCTCGCCGAGCGCGTTCCCGCGCTCGAGCGCCCGCCGGTCCCAATCGCCGAGCCGCGCCGCCGCCTCGTACGTGCTCTCGAGGAACGCGCGGAGCGTCGCGTCCGGATCGGCCGCCGTGCACACCGAGTCGTACGGTAGAATCCACTCGCGCAGATCCTCGTCGTAGCGCCCCGACGGCGGGTGGATGGGGGCCGTGCGGCAGCCATCGGGCTCCGGGTACGCGTACGCGTAGAACGCCGCGTCGGTCACCGCGCCGCCGCCCGGCCACCATCCGGCGCTGATGCACTCGTGGGAGTACGCCTCCCGGGCCACCCGGTCCGCCAGATGCGGCACGCCGCCCGGGTGCGCGGGCGCCGTGCGACCGGAGAAGCGGGTGCACGCGAGGTCGAAGCTGCCCCACCAGAAGTGCACCGGGCTACACTTGCCCACGAAGAGCCCCCGGAACTCGTGGAGCACGCGGTCCGCCTGCACGAGCAGCCGCCAGAAGCGCTGGGCGGCGCCGGCATCGTAGGCGGCGTGCGTCTCGTCCTGGTCGAACCGGATCACCTCGGGCAGCTCCACCGGCACCGGCCAGATGCGCACGTCCACGCCGCACTCGTGCAGCGCGCGCATCACCGCATGGTAGAAGCTGGCCACCGAGCGCGGCTCGAGCGCCACGGTACGCACGTCGCCCCGGCTCGTCTCCACGCGCAGCACGTGATCCAGGAAGTCGAAGGTCAGGGCCACGGCGCCGCCGGCATACGGCATGGCCGACGTGGTGAGCCCGCGCGCGCTCACGTACAGCGGCACCTGCCACCAATGGTTCACCATGGGCGCGAGGGCGAGTCGCACCTTGCCCACCACCTGCGTCCACAGGTGCAGCGTGTCGCGCGTGTCCTGCCACTCGGCCAGCGGCAGCGCGGGCCAGCGTCCCGTCGAGCTCATGATGCCCCCGGATACCACGGGCCCGAGGCGCCACGGCCGCGGACCCGGCGGGTGGTTCGTGCAGCGCGGCCAGGCGGAGCGATGGATGCGGCATGGAGACAGCGGGCCCCGGATGGCTGATCTGGATGATGGTGGTCGGTCACCCGGCGCGGCAAGGCCGCGCGCGGTCGCGGCTCGCGTCGCGGAGAATGGCCGTGCCAGGCTTGCGGCTGCGTGGCGCGGTGGCCAGTCTGCGTGATCCGCGCCCGCCGCGCCGACTCCGGCACGGCAGGCTCCGAACGCGTCTCCACCCGTTCCCTGGCCGATGAACGAGCCGTTGCAGCCATCCCGACTCCCCGCCCTCCTCCAGCCGCCCTGGATGCAGACCCTGATCGGGCTCGCGCTGCTGGGGCTCCTCGTGTTCCTGCTGCATGTCGTGGCGCGGCGCTACGTGCTGCTGTCGGTACGGATCCTGGTCAGAAAGGGCCCGGTACGGTGGGACGGGACGCTGTACGACCACCGGGTGCCGCATCGCCTCTCGCTCATGATCCCGCTGCTCGCGCTGCAGCTGGGCCTGAGCTGGGTGCCGGGACTCCCGGCGGGCGTGACCGAGGCGCTGCACCGGGTGGTGAGCGCGGGCCTGGTGCTCGTGGCCGCGCTCACGCTCGATGCCGTGCTCTCGGCGGCGCACGCGCTGTACGAGCGTACGCCCTCGGCGGCCACGCGGCCGCTCAAGAGCTACGTGCAGCTGGCCAAGGTGCTGCTCTACCTCGTGGCCTTCATCTTCATCGTCGCGCGGCTCTCGGACCAGTCGCCCTGGTTCTTCGTGACCGGGCTCGGGGCGATGATGGCGATCATCCTGCTCATCTTCCGCGACACGCTGCTCTCCCTCGTGGCCAGCGTGCAGCTCACGAACAACGACCTCGTGCGCGTGGGCGACTGGATCGAGATGCCGCAGTTCGGGGCCGACGGCGACGTGGTGGACATCGCGCTCAACGCCGTGAAGGTGCGGAACTGGGACAAGACCATCACCGTGATCCCCACGCACAAGTTCCTGGATCACAGCTTCAAGAACTGGCGCGGCATGTTCGAGCTGGGGGGACGGCGGATCAAGCGGGCCGTCCACATCAACACGGCCTCCATCCGCTTCCTGACCACCGAGGAGATCGCGCGCTTCGGCCGCTTCGCGCTGCTCGAGGAGTACATCGCCGACAAGCTGGCGGCGCTGCGCGAGCACAACGCGCAGTACCGGGACGATCCGCAGGCGATCGTGAACGCCCGGCGCCTCACGAACATCGGCACGCTGCGCGCGTACATCGTGGCGTATCTCCGCAGCCACCCCGGCATCCGCCAGGACATGACCTTCCTGGTGCGGCAGCTCGCGCCCACCCCGGAAGGGCTACCGCTGGAGATCTACGTGTTCACCAACGACACGCGATGGGCGTACTACGAGGGTATCCAGGCGGACATCTTCGACCACGTGCTGGCGATGGTGGAGGAGTTCGGCCTGGCCGTCTACCAGCGCCCCTCCGGCCGCGACTTCTCGGCCATGCCGCAGGAAAGCTCGGCGCCGCGGGCGCTCGCGCGGCTCGCCAGCGACGGCGCCGATGACTGAGACGAGGTGGGCACGGCCGTGCACGGCCG
>DATANT010000185.1:0-1784 GCA_036266115.1 Gemmatimonadaceae bacterium
CCGCGCTGCTCACAGCGCGCGGCGTGGCCTCGCGCTCCACGATCCGCACGGTGTCGCCGTTCAAGTGCTGCTGCACGAACAGGTAGCGATCGCTCACCCCCCACCAGATATACCCGCGGGGGTCCGGGTGCAGCACGAGATCCGGCTCGAACGGAATCGAGGTGACCATCCTGAGCATTCCGTTGGTGTTCTCCACCGACCACGTCCTTGGGGTGTATGTGGGCAGCGCAGCCGTGTCCGTGATCGCGCCCACCGAATCGAAGCGGATGAGCACCGGGCGCCCCACGACGGAGCCGCGACTGCGCACCAACGTCACCTCCGCCAGATCGCCGGTCGAGTCCACCCACCCGCTCCACGGGAAGGAGTAGGACGTCAACTCGCGGCGTATCGCGCGCAGATAGGCGCCCGACGTATCGTGCAGCGCGAATCGGCCGTTCCCGACGTCCACCACCCAGAACGTCCCGTCGCCGCGCATGCGAAGTGCCGTGGCGTTATTGAACTCCCTGGGCCCCCCACCCCTGCGACCGACGGTGCGCACGTGCTGCCCCGCGCGGTCGAAGACACGGATCTCCTGCGTCTGCTCCTCCAGCACGTACAGGCGCCCCTCGCCATCCACCGCGATGTCGGCGATCCCACCGAACAGGTCGGGCCCGTCGGAGTCCGCGCTCCCGATCCGCAGCTCCTCCACGATCCGCCAGGTGGCCGCCGAGTCCCAGATGCCCTGCGCGGGGTTCCGGATGTGGAGTGCGCCGCCGGGGAGCGTGTCCACCGTGCCCTGCCAGGCAGCCACTCCGGGGGGCGCGCCGCGGTCGCAGGCACCGAGCGTGACCGCGACCAGCGCTCCCATGGCGACCACGTGATATGCGCGCACCATGGCCCGCCTCACGGCTTTCCCACCGCGCCGCGCTCCACGCGGTACGTCACCACGCGCTGCACGTCGGTCTCGTCGTCCAGCTCGATCGCGACCACGTCGCCGTTCGGCAGGAAGGCGGCCGGCATGGGCGAGCCGGCGGGCAGCGTCCCCAGGTAGTCGCCCTCCGGCGAGAGCACGTCGATCAGCGCGGGGTCGCCCTTCACCTGGCCGCGGAGCACGAACAGGTGGCCGTCGGGAGCGAGTCGCACCCCACCGACGGCCGGGATCACCGGCGCCACTCCCTGTCGCTCGACCGTCTCCGCGGGTGTGATCGTGCACGTGCCGCTCGCCCACTTCACCACGAGCCCCTTGCCCAGCTGCTGGATCGCCAGCGCGGGCGTCGCGGGCCGCGGCGCGACATCGCGGCGGTAGCTGGCCGTCTGGCGATCGCCGTCGTGGACGTCCAGCACGTAACCGGTGCCGCGCGACAGCACCACGCGCCCGTCGCGAGCGTCCCACTCCAGCGTCGGCTCGAAGACGGGGCTCAGGGCCGCTCGCAGATCGCAGCGCTCGAACGCGATCTCCTTCGGACGCGGCCGCTCGACCCGCGCGAGCTCGCGCTCCGCGGAGCCGGCGTGATGCACGAGCCGACGACGAACCACCGGCGCTTCATTCAGCCAGTCCTCCAGGAGGAGGTACCAGCCGTCGCCGGCTTGGCGCAGCGCGTCCGGTCGGCTGCCCTCCGGGAGCATCGGCAGGTCGGCGGACCGCGGCACGCCCGCGCTGTCGAACGCCACCAGCCCAGGCCGGCCAAGGTCATGCACGGCCACCCCGCCGTCCGACATCACCATCAACTGGTGCGGCCACTGCATCTCGCCCGGGCCGCCTCCCCTACGCCCCATCGCGCGCACCACGGCGCCAGTGGAGTCGA
>DATANT010000186.1:0-11530 GCA_036266115.1 Gemmatimonadaceae bacterium
GAGCTCGGCCAGCGACTGGCGACGCCGCAGCAGCTCGGCCTCCAGCGTCGCGGCCTCGCTGGGGAGCGCGCTGCCCAGCCGAACGCGGTCCCGCGCGACGCCGAGGTTCGCCTCGAGATCGGCGATGCTGGTCTCCAGTTCGGCGCTCTGCGCCTGCGAGATGAGCGCCGTGAAGACGGCGTCGTTCACGCCCTGGCGCAGCCCATGGAGCGAGGCGCCCACGCGCGCCTGCGACTCCGCGAGGCGAGCACGCTCCAGATCGCGGCGAGGGCCGCGCGCGGGATCGTACAGCGTCTGTCGCGCGGCCAGGTGCGCCTCGTAGCTGACGTGGGGCGGCCGCGGCCCCGCGGCGGCGCCCGGAGGCTGCAACGGGGTCGTCAGCACGTCGAACTGGTACAGCCCCAGCGCCCCCACGCTCAACGCCGGCAGCCGCTCGGCGTCCAGGTTGCGCTGGCGCAGCGCGGACTGCGAGGCGAGGAGCTCGAGCTGCTGCCCGCGGGGATCGCGGCGCACGGCTTCGACGTGCAGCGTGCCCAGGCGCAGCGAGTCGCGCGCCGCGGCGCGCGACTGCGCGCCGGTGGGCACCGGCCATGTGAACGGGAGCACCGCCGTGACGACGGCCAGCGAGATGGCGCCGCCGCGGCGCCTCGCGAGATGCGTCATGGGCGGAGCGCGTTGAGGATGAAGCCGGGCAGCTCCGCCCGGCGCTCGTCCAGGAAGCGCCCGAACGCCTCGTCGTCCATGCCGAAGGCCAGGTTCAGGGCCGGGCGCGCGACGAACGGGAACACGGCGAGCGCGAGCAGGTTCACCACGAACTGCTCGGGCGTGATGTGCCGCATGGTGCCCTCGGCGGCGCGCGCCTCGAGCTGCACGCGGAGCCGCTCGAGGAGGGTGCCCACCAGCTGGACCGGCTGCGCGCCGGCGGCGGACTCCAGCGCGCCCAGCCGCTCCGGGTAGTGGTGCAGCTCGGAGAGCACGTATCCCGGGAGGAATGGCGTCTCGCGGACCGTGTCGATGTAGAGGTGCACGAACCGCTCGACCTTCTGCTCCAGCGACGCGTCGGAGCCCAGCAGGCCGGCGACGGCGGGCAGCAGCCGGCCGGCGGCCTCGCGGAACACCGCCGCCGCGAGGCGGTCCTTGGAGCGGAAGTAGTAGTGCAGGAGCGCCTGATTGACCCCCGCTTCGGCGGCGATCTCCTGCATGCGGGCCCCGGACGTGCCCCGCCGGACGAAGACGCGGCGGGCCGCGTCCAGGATGCGCCGCTCCGTGTCACCGTCGGCTTCGGCAGCCGTGACGGTGGGCTGCTGGTCGGACACTTTAATCATCCAGTTAATGACACCGTCAAGCTAAGGCGCCCGTCGGACGCCGCAAGAGCAGACAGCCGGACGAGGGAGACCCCGGTGCTGGCGGCCAGCACCGGGGTCTCGGTTCTTCGCGCCGTGGATCCGGCGGGGCGGAAGCGGTGCCGCGACCAGCGGCGCCCGGTCAGTCGATGCCCACGCGTCCGCGTACGGCCGCGATCAGCTTCGCGGAGTCGTAGCCCACGCCATCCTTGAACACGACCGTCACGTTGCGGATCACCGACGGCGTCGCGGCCAGGTCTCCGCGCAGCACGACGAGATCCGCCACCTTCCCCGCCTCCGCGGTCCCCAGGCGGTCCGCGACGCCCAGGATCTTCGCCCCGTTCAGGGTCATGATCTGCACTACCTGCTGTGGCGTGAAGCCGGCCTCGCTCAGCAGCTCGTAGTTCCGCTGGTCGCCATAGCCGGCCAGCGCGCCGCCGATGCCCGTGGGATCCACCCCCGCGCCCATCAGTCCCCCGGCCTCCACGAACGCCTTCTCGAACGCCATCGCCTTCTGGAACACGGCCGGCGTGAAGGGGCTCGTGCCCGCGCTGTCGATCTGGTGCCGCACGCGCAGGTACGCGGCGCGCACCTCGGGCGACATGAGGTCGAGCGTGCGCTCGTCCTTCGTGGGGCGGCCCGGCACGAAGGGCTCGTACACCGCCAGGGTGGACGTCATCGAGACGTTCCGGTCGACGATCGTCCGGATCACCCGCTGCGCGTCGCTCCCGGTGGGATCCGCGTGCGCGAGACTCACCACGTTGTTCACCGGACAGGTGTCGGCCGGCTTGCCCGGCACGAAGTCCGTGGACGCCATCAGCCCGTGCTCGAGGTTGTCGATCCCGAGCCCCACCGCCTCCTCGTAGCTCACGCTGCACAGGTGGCCCGTCACCTTCACGCCGCGCTGGTGCGCCTCGTCGATGGCGGCGCCCAGCGACGCCCGGCTGATGTCCGTGTACGCCTTGAGCCACTGCATCCCCTCCTGCGCCCAGTACGCCACGAACCGCCGCGCCGCCTCGGGCGAGGTGATGGGGGCCATGCTTCCCGCGCTGCCGTTCTCGCTCCCGGTGATGTACGGCGCGGTGAGGTGCACGCGCGGCCCCGGCACGCGCCCGGCGTCGATGGCCGCCTTGGTGTTGATCTCCGCGTACGGCGAGCGCCCGCCGGTGGTGCGGATCGTGGTGACGCCGCTCGCCAGATAGAGGCGGGGCCCGGTGAAGCTCATCTGCACCGCCCGGCCACCCGCCGCGGTGTAGAACAGGTGGTCGTGCACGCCCACGAGCCCGGGGATCACGGTGTGGCCCGCGAGGTCCATCACGTGCGCGCCCGCCGGCACCTTCACGCTCGCGCTCGGCCCCACCTCGGCGATGGTCGCGCCGCGCAGCACGATGGTCTGCGCGGTGCGCGGCGCGGCCCCGGTGCCATCGATGACGGTGACGTTGGTGAGCGCCACCACGGGCGCATCCACGGCCACGAAGCTCCGCACGGCCGGCGCGAGCTGATCCGCCCGCTGCGCGCTGGCGGCGGGGGCCAGCGCCACGGCACCGGCCGCGGCGAGGAGCGAGGGGACGAGTATCTGCGAACCGATCCACGAGCGCATGGAAGACTCCGGGGTGGTGGGGACGTTCACGGCGTGAGCACCTGGAACTCCATCATCATGTCCGCCGAGAGGTGCTCGGCGATGTGGCAGTGCAGCATCCAGCGGCCGGGGTTCGACATCTCCACCAGCAGGTCGATGGTGCTCCCCACCGGCAGCAGCACGGTGTCCTTCCACGCGCGGTTCTCCTGCGGCACGCCGTTCACGCTCAGCACCAGGAACCGCTGCCCGTGCAGGTGGATGGGGTGCTGCATGGCGTGGAAGCTGGCGCGCTGGTTGGAGAGGCGCAGCTTCACCACGTCGCCCACCCGGAAGCGCCAGTCGTCGATCTGCATGTTCTCCTTGCCGGTCCGCGGATCGCGCACTGTCCACGTCACCTGGCGGCTGGTGGACGCCCAGTTCATGTGCGGCATGGTGCCGCTCCACTCCACCGGCGCGAAGTAGATGGAGTCCAGCTCCATGAGCGTGCGCGTGATGAACGGCAGGTCGCGCGTACGCAGGGTGAGCACGAGCTCCCGGTCCACGGCGCGGCGGAGCCATTCGCTCGTGCGCCCGATCTCCGCGGCCGCTGCGGTGTCGGCGCGCAGCGCGCCGAATGCCGCGGCGAGATCCGGCGACGCGCGCTCCGGGAGCACGCGCACGACGCCAAGGGTGTCCTCCTCCTGGAAGAACCGCCCGAACACGTGATCCAGCCCCCGCACGCGGTTCACCAGCGCGGTCGGCCCAGGCTCGTCGAAGCGCACGTGCACCACGTAGCGCTCCGCCGGCGCGATCACGACGCTCTCCACCCACTCCTCGCGCTCGTAGTTGCCCACGTCGCCGCCCACGACCTTGATGCGCGCGCCGCGGCCGAACGAGAGGTTCAGGGTGCGCGTGTTGGACACGTTGGTGAGGAAGAAGCGCACGACCTCGCCGCGCCTCGCCGTCGCCGTCCATCCCGGCTCGCCGTTCACCAGGAACAGGTTGCCGAAGCGGCCCATGAGCGCGTGCGTGGCGGCGTCGCCACCCCACGGCACGAGCCCGCCCTCGCCCACCAGCACGTCGTCGAGCAGCAGCACCTCCTCGCGATGCGCCGGCCCGTAGTGGTCCGCGCGCGGCGAGCGCACCATGAGGTTGCCGTACAGCCCGAGATCCTGCTGCACGTCCTCGCGCACGTGCGGGTGATACCAGTAGATGCCGGCATCGGGAAAGCGCAGGTGGTACGTGAAGCGTCCACCCGGCGCCACCGGCGCCTGCGTGAGGTCGGGCACGCCGTCGAACCGGTTGTCCAGCCGGATGCCGTGCCAGTGCACGGTGGTCGGCTGGTCCAGCGCATTCCGGAAATCCACGACGATCTCGGCGCCCTGCGCCACCCAGATGAGGGGCCCGGCCTGCTGGCCGTTGAACGCGTACGTCAGATACGGCCGGCCCTTCCAGTTGCGGCGCACCAACCCGGCTTCCAGGCGCAGCGTGTCGCCGGCCGCCAGCCGAACGAGCTGCCGGGGCCGGGCGAGCGGCACCCGGGCGGAGTCCGCCACGCTCGGCAGAAAGGGCGCCGCGTCCGGCACGAGCGCCATCTCGGCGGGCAGCATCTGCACCGCGGGATGCATGGGATGCTGGGGCCAGGCGTCGGGCGCGGACGGCGCTCCCTGCGTGCCGCCAGCGGCGCCCGGCGCGTGGCCGGCGTGGGCGTCGCCGCCCGCGGGACGCGGCGGAGCGGCGCCCGCGGCCGAGTCCCGCCGCACCATGTTCCCGATCGCGAACTCCAGAAAGTCCGGCGGCTGCAGCCGAGTGCTGGGGGACTGCGCCCGCAGCACGATGCGGCCGCCCGGCTCCGCGACGTCCGGGGTGCGCTCCGCCGTGACGAGGATGAGGAACTTCTCCAGCTCGAACTCGCGAAGCTCCGTCCGGCCCGGGCGTACGGCGCCCAGCCGCACGACCTGGTGCATCTCCGGGCTCACGGCCCATGCCACGTACGTGGAGTACTCGCCCAGCGTGGCGGGCGGGGGCAGCTCGCCCAGGTGGAACACCGGCCGGTGTCGGAGCCGGCCATCCCTCGTCACCGCAATCGTGAATGGGCCGGGGATGTGGGCCAGCTCCACGCTGCCGCGCAGCGACTCGAGGCCTGGGGACGGCACGAGCGCGATGCAGTAGAGATCCCGGCTGGGGCCCAGGGTCGCGCGCGGCTCGTCGCACGGGCGTTCCTGGGCGCCGGCCGAGGCGGCGGCCAGGGTCAGCGCGAACACCGCGCAGCGGATGGAGAACGGCGGCATGGACACCATGGTCGTGCTAGAATGCAGCGCCCCGGCGACATCCGCCATCGCTCGCCGGCGCTGGTGCGGTGCACCGCTCCCCGGCCGCCCGTCCCCTAGCGACGCGTCGCACGCCTGCCGCACGCAGGCCGGGTCGCCGCGAATCCCCAGGCGCTCGCCCGCCTCGCTGCGAACGTTGCCGAACCTGGTGGCCAGCACCACCTCGTCCTGCGGGCCGCGGATGGCCCGCCCCACCAGCAGCTCGATGGTGAACGGACTCTACACGTCGGCCGTGTCCAGGCAGGTGCTGCCCAGTCCCATCGCCGACACGGTCGGCCCCTGCCCGCCCGGTATCCGTTCCGTGTCTCCATCAACCCTACGCCTCGTCTGATCGAGTACGCGCTCGGGTGGATGGCGCAGCGGCCGGACGATCAGCACTCCTGCTCACCGATGGGCCGGTGCGGCAAGACGGCGTTCCGGCAGGCGACGGTGTGCAAGACGACGGAGGCCGCCCTGCGAGGCGGCCTCCGTCATTGGTGGACGCGTGAAACGACCGATGCCGCTCACGCCCCCTCTACCGCCGGCGGCGACGCGCCCGGTCGCCCGCGTCGCGCTACTTGAACCAGTTCACGAAGCCCGTGATGATCACGGCGTTCGTGAAGTCGATGAAGAACGCGCCGACCAGCGGCACCACGAGGAACGCGCGCGGCGCGGGCCCGAACTGCCGCACCAGCGCCTGCATGTTGGCCATCGCATTGGCGGTGGTACCCAGCACGAACCCCACGAATCCGCTGGACATGACGGCCGAGTCGTAATCCCGGCCCATCAGCCAGTACGAGACGGTGAGCGCGAAGACCACCACCAGCAGCACCTGCGCCACGAGGATGACGAAGAGCGGCACCGCGAGGCCGGCGAGCTGCCAGAGCTTGAGGTCCATCAGCGCGACGACGAGGAAGATGTTGAGGGCCACGGTGCCCACGAACTCCATCGCCTTCAGGTCGATCTGCAGCCGGCCGGTGACGTCGTCCAGGTTGCGGAGCACCGAGGCGACGAGCATGGCGCCGATGTACGACGGCAGCGTGAGACCGAGCGACTGGAAGTACCGACTCAGGATGCTCCCCAGCCCCATCGCCACTGCCAGCACCACCAGGTTGCGCAGGACGACGTTGTCCTCCCGCTCCACCTCCACCACGAGCGTCTCCGGCGGCGGCGCCAGCTCCACTCGCATCTCGGCGGTGGACTGGCTGGCGGAGGAGAGATTGAAGCGGCGCACGAGGAAGGTGCCCACCGGGCCACCCACGATGCCGCCGCAGACGATACCGACGGTGGCCGCGGCGAGAGCGAGCGGCGCGGCGCCCACCAGCCCCGCCTCCTCGAAGAGCGGCGCGAACGCCAGTCCGGTGGCCGGTCCGCCCACGAGCGTGACCGATCCGGCCATGACGCCGAGCAGCGGGTTCTCCCCGAACCCGAGGGCGATGGCCATCCCCAGGAAGTTCTGCGCGAAGCAGAACGCCGTGGCGAACAGCAGGAAGACGAGCACCTGGATACCGCCGCGCCGCAGCAGCGCCAGGCTCGCGCCCATGCCGATGGTCGTGAAGAAGGCGACGATCAGCACCTGCTGGGCCGAGGTGTCCAGTTGCACGGTGAACAGGCGCCCGCGCACCAGCGTGTGGAGCACCGTGAACAACAGACCACCGATGACCGCGGCGGGGATGTTCAGCCGGTCGAGCCATCCGATGCGCTTGCGAAGCTCGATGCCGACGAAGTAGACCACGGCACCGAGGGTGAGCGTCTGGAGGAGGTCCAGCTCGTAAGTGGGCATCCGATTCGGGCAAGGGTGGCGGCGGCGTGCGGGCGGTCACGGACAGTCTCCTCGTGCCGCGCTCACGTCAACCCGGTCCGGCAATCGTGCCATGCGGAGCATGGGCAGTGCGCGGGAAGCGGCACTCGGCGCGACGCGCCCGCGAGCGCCGGATACGGCGTATTCCGGGTGGCGGTCGCGGCCCGGATCGTCGATCATGGGGTGTACCGGCGGGCGCGCGACTGGCCGAGAGTGACTGGAGCACCCATCCCGCTCCGCCCTTCCAGACGAGAACCATCGGCATGCACGAAGCCCACGAGTTCCTCCGGAGCCTCGCACTCGTGCTCTGCGTGGCCGCGGTGACCACGGTCCTCTTCCAGCGGCTGCGCCAGCCGGTGGTGTTCGGCTACCTGTTCGCCGGAATGATCGTGGGCCCGCACATCCCGCTGCCGGTGGTCGCCAACGAGCCGACCGTCGAGGTGCTCGCCGAGTTGGGCGTCATCCTGCTGATGTTCGGGCTGGGCCTGGAATTCAGCCTGCGCAAGCTGATCCAGGTGGGCGCCACCGCCGGACTGGTGGCAGTGGCGCAGAGCAGCGCGATGGTGTGGTTCGGCTATCTCGTGGGTCAGCTCTTCGGCTGGACCCAACTGGAGAGCGTGTACGCGGGAGCCGTGATCGCCATCTCCAGCACGACGATCATCATCAAGGCGTTCCAGGAGCAGGGGGTGGGCGGCCGGGTGAGGGAGCTGGTGTTCGGGGTCCTCATCATCGAGGACCTGATCGGCATCTTCCTCATCGCGATCCTCACCGCCGTGTCCACGGGCGGCGGCGTCTCGGCTGGCAGCCTCGCGACCACGGCCGGCCGGCTCGCCACCTTCCTCGCGGGGCTGATCGGCGTGGGGCTGCTGATCGTGCCGCGGCTCGTACGCTTCATCGTCCGGCTGAACCGCCCCGAGACCACGCTCGTCGCGAGCGTCGGCATCAGCTTCGCCGCGGCGCTGCTGGCCCAGGCCTTCGGCTACTCGGTGGCGCTGGGCGCGTTCATCGCCGGCTCGCTCGTCGCCGAATCGGGCGTGGAGAAGACCGTCGAGCACCTCGTCGGTCCGGTGCGCGACATGTTCGCGGCCATCTTCTTCGTGGCCGTGGGCATGCTCATCAATCCCGGATTGATCGCCCAGCACTGGCAGGCGGTGGTGGTGCTGACGCTCGTCGTCATACTGGGCAAGGTGCTGGCCGTGAGCGTGAGCGCGTTCCTCACCGGCTCGCCCGTGCGGCTGGCGGTGCAGACGGGCATGAGCCTGGCGCAGATCGGCGAGTTCTCGTTCATCATCGCCAGCGTCGGCCTGGCCACCGGAGCGACGCGCGGCTTCCTCTATCCCGTCGCCATCGCGGTCTCCGCCTTCACCACGCTCACCACGCCATGGCTGATCCGGGGATCGGCGCCCACGGCGGCGTGGGTGGACCGGCGGCTGCCCAAGCCGCTGCAGACCTTCGTGGCGCTCTACGGCTCGTGGCTGGAGCGAATGCGCAGCGCGCCGCGCGAGGAAGCCGCGCGCTCACGGACGCGGCGCCAGATTCGCATGCTGCTGGTGGACGCGTTGCTCGTGGCCGCCGTCGTCATCGGCGTGGCGCTCGAGCAGGCGCGCGCCGCCGACGTGCTTGCCCGGCTCACCAACCTCGCGCCCGACGTGGCGCGGCTCGTCGTGCTCGCCGGCGGCGCCGTGGTGCTGGTGCCGCTCGTCGCCGGGATCATCCGGACCGCCCGTCGACTCGGACTCGCGCTGGCGCTGCGTGCCATCCCGGCCGCGGCCGAGGGGGCCGTGGATCTCGGCGCGGCGCCACGACGGGTGCTGGTCGTGACCCTGCAGCTGGGTGTCGTGCTGCTGGTCGGGGCGCCCCTGGTGGCGGTCACGCAGCCGTTCGTGCCCCCGCTCCGCGGGGCGGCGGTGTTCATGGCGGTGCTCGCCCTGCTCGGGATCGCGTTCTGGCGGAGCGCGACCAACCTGCAGGGGCATGCGCGCGCCGGCGCGGAGCTCATCGTGGCGACGCTGGCCCAACAGATGTCGAAGCAGCCGCAGGCCGTCGCGGTCGGAGCGGCGCAGGTGGACGATGCGGCGGCCAGGCGTGCCTCACTCGCCGCCGTCAACCAGGTGCTGCCCGGGCTCGGCGAGCCGGTGTCGCTGGAAGTGCCGCCCGAGAGCCCGGCCGTGGACCGCACGCTCGCTGACCTCAACCTGCGCGGGCTCACCGGGGCCACCGTGCTGGCCATCACGAGGAACGGCCAGCAGGTGCTCATCCCCACCGGCCACGAGCGGCTCCGCGCCGGCGACCTGCTCGCCCTCGCGGGGACTCAGGAGGCCGTCTCGGCCGCGGAGCGCCTGCTCCGATCGGGGGAGTAGCGGCGCCGGGGCGCGGTGGCTCCGCGCCGGGCGCGGGGCTCCTCGTGCGGCAGACGTAACGAAGCCGCGGAAAAATCCCGACTGCACTTGTCCGGTATACCCCTACCGCGATAGGTTGGCGCTTGTTGATAAGCGTTCTCAAGTAAAGACTGGACGCACGTCGGCTGTCGCCCGTCGAGCGTTACCCATAGGAGCACTCCCGATGGCCGACGGCCTCCTCCGTCCGCGTTCCCGTCCCCTGCCGCGGCCCTGCGCCGCCACGCTCGCGTCGTTGCTCGTCGCGCTGGCCGTCCCGGCCGCGCGCGCCGACGCCCAGGAGCGCCCCGACAGCGCCCCGCCGCGCCGGCTCCCTCAGGTGGTGGTCACCGCCTCCGGCTTCGAGCAGACCCGCCGGGACGCGCCGGCCAGCATCACCGTCGTCACCCGCCAGGAGCTCCAGCGCCAGCGGACGTCCAGCCTGGCCGAGGCGCTCCGTGACATCGAGGGCATCGACGTGGGCGACACCCACGGCAAGACCGGCGGCGTCAACATCAGCCTGCGCGGCATGCCGAGCGAGTACACGCTCGTGCTCATCGACGGCCGGCGGCAGAACGCCGCCGGCAACGTCACCCCCAACGGCTTCGGCGAGACGTCCACCAGCTTTCTCCCGCCCACGGCGGCCATCGAGCGCATCGAGATCATCCGCGGACCCATGGCCACGCTGTACGGCTCCGACGCGATGGGGGGCGTGATCAACATCATCACCCGCCGCGTGCGCACCGCGTGGACCGGCACGCTCTCGAGCGACGCCACGATGCAGGAGGAGTCGGGCTTCGGCAACGCGTACGCCGGCACCGCGTACGTCACGGGCCCGCTGGTGCAGGACCGGCTCGCCCTCGCGCTGCGCGGCAGCCTGTTCCAGCGCCAGGGGGCCAGTCTCACGCCCAGCGGCGAGTTTGGCGAGGAGACCACGATCAGCACGCGCGGCCCGGCCCCGGTGCGCGCCGACCGCCACACCGTGGGCGGCCGGCTCACGCTCACGCCCAACACGTCGCACGACGTCTGGCTGGAGTACGACGCCGCGCGCCAGCGCTACGACAACGGCGAGGGACAGCTCGGCACCCTCGACCTCCCCGACGGGGAGCCGCCGACGTTCAACGGCTACGGCCGGGAGCTGCGCTTCGACCGCGAGCAGCTGGCCGCGGGCCACGCCTGGCGCTTTCGGTCCGGCGTGGTGGAGTCGAGCCTCATGCGGAACTCCACCCGCACGCTGGGCCGCACGCTGCCCAGCGGCACGCCCGGTGGCCCGCCGGGGAGTGGCGCGCCCAACAAGCCGGCCGGCGCCCCCCGCATGCTCGAGGCCACGAGCACGGTGCTCGACTCCAAGCTCACCTCCACCCTCGGCAACCACGTCTTCACCGTGGGCGGCCAGCTCTGGGACGCGGAGATGGAGGACGGGATCGCCCTCGCGCCGTTCCAGCACACGCAGTGGGCGCTGTTCCTGGAGGACGAGTGGCGTCTCGCTCCGAGCCTCGCGCTCACCGCCGGCGTGCGCCGCGACGACCACAGCGCGTTCGGCGGCCACCTGAGCCCGCGCGCCTACCTGGTATGGAGCGCCGCCGACGCCTGGACGGTGAAGGGCGGCGTGAGCCGCGGCTACAAGACGCCACGCGTGGAGCAGCTCGTGGATGGCATCATCGGCTTCACCGCGCAGGGCCGCACCGCCACCATCGGCAGCCCGGGGCTGCGCCCGGAGACCAGCACGAGCACGGAGCTCGGCGTGTACTACGCCGGCGCGCGCGGCGTGAGCGCGAACGTGAGCCTGTTCAACAACGACTTTCGCGACAAGATCACCACCGGGGTGCCGGTGCCGAACTGCACCTTCGCCGGCGCGCCGGATGCCCCCGGCTGCGTGAACCACGGCAGCTTTCCCACACAGGAGAGCTTCGCGCAGAGCATCAACGTGGACGAGGCGGTGACGCGCGGCGTGGAGACGAGCGCGCACGTGCCGCTGGGACGCCTGCTGTCGCTTGCCGCCAACTACACGTACACGCATAGCGAGCAGCGGAGCGGCGTGAACGCCGGGCTGCCCCTCATGAACACGCCCGCGCACATGCTGAACGGCAGCCTGCGCGCGCAGGCGAGCCCGCGGCTGGGCGGCTGGCTGCGCGGCGAGTACC
>DATANT010000187.1:0-1985 GCA_036266115.1 Gemmatimonadaceae bacterium
CGCCGGGCACGCCGGCCACGATGCGCCGGATGCGCTCCGCCGCGGCCTGGTTCTGCGCGATGTCCGGCCCCACGACCTTGACGCCGAGGTCGGTGCGGATGCCGCTCTCCGCCTCGTCCAGCCGCATGGCGAGCGGCTGCGTGAACGACACCCAGAGTCCCGGCACCACGGCGAGCGCGGAGTCGAAGGCGGCGATCAATGCCTCGCGATCGCGGGCGGTGGTCCACTCCGCGCGCGGCCGGAGGATCACGTACATGTCGCCCTCGAAGAGCCCCATCGCCTCCGTCGCCAGGTCGGGGCGTCCCTCCTTGGTCACCACGGTCACCACCTCGGGAAAGCGCCGCACGATCCGCTCGGCCTGGAGTGAGAGCCGCGTCGCGTCCTCGAGCGAGACGCTCGGCAGGCGGCGCGTGTTGATGAGGATCGAGCCCTCGTCGAGCTTGGGCATGAACTCGGTGCCGATGCCGGTGAGGGAGGCCAGCGCGGCCACCACGATCACCGCCGCCGCCGCGACCACCGGCCGTCCGCGGGCCAGCACCCACTCCAGCGACCGCTGGTACCACGCGCGCAGCGCCTCCTGCACGCGGCCCGGCTTCTCGGGCGCGTGGCGGAGCAGCCAGGCCGACATCGCCGGCACGTAGGTGAGCGCGAGGAACAGCGAGGCGAGCACCGCGCAGACCACGGTGAACGCCATGGGTTTGAACATCCGCCCCTCCATCCCGTCCAGCGTGAAGATCGGGATGTAGACGGCCACGATGATCGCGATGCCGAAGAGCACCGGACGTCCGACCTCGATCGCGGCGCTGCGGAAGAGCGCCAGCCGCGTCGCCTGGCCAGCCGGTGGCTCGGCCTCCAGGCGCCGGATGAAGTTCTCCACCATCACCACCGACGCGTCCACGATGAGCCCGAAGTCGAGCGCGCCCAGGCTCATGAGGTTGGCCGAGTAGCCGAAGAGGTACATGCCGGCGAAGGCGGCGAGCATGGAGAGCGGGATCACCGATGCGACGATGAGCGACGCGCGCACGTTGCGCAGGAAGAGGAAGAGCACCGCGATCACGAGCAGCCCGCCCTCGATGAGGTTCTTCACGATCGTGTGCGTCGTGCGCCCCACGAGCTCCGTCTGATCGTAGAACGGCGTGACGGTGACGTGCGAGGGCAGGGTGCGCTCCACCTCCGCCATGCGCTCGCGGACGGCGGCGATCACGCGGCGCGAGTCGGCGCCCTTGAGCTTGAGCACCATGCCGGCCACCACCTCGCCGCGGCCGTCCTGCGTCACCGCGCCCTGCCGCGGGAGCGCGCCCGAGTGGATGGTGGCCACGTCGGCCACCCGCACCGGCGTTCCGCCGGCCGCGGTGAGGACCACCGCGCCCAGGTCCGCCGCCGAGCCCACGCGGCCGACGCCGCGGACGGTGTAGCGCTCGCCGCCGCGCTCCAGGTAGTTGCCGCCGAAGGTGAGGTTGTTATCGGCGAGCGCCTGGTGCACGTCCGTGAGCGTGAGCCCGCGCGCGGCGAGCCGCACCGGATCCACCTCCACCTGGATCTGCTCCACGTGCCCGCCCCACGAGTTCACCTCCGAGACGCCCTCCACCGTGCGCAGGCGCGGGCGGATGACGTAGTCGTGGAGTGTCTTGAGATCGGCCAGCGACATCGAGTCGCTCGTGATGGTGTACTGGTAGAGCTCTCCCATGGGCGTGGACACCGGACCGAGCGTCGGCTCGACGCCGGCGGGGAGCGCACCCTTCGCGTCGGCGAGGCGCTGCTGCACCAGCGTCCGCGCGAAGTAGATGTCCATGTCGTCGGGGAACGGCACCGTGATGAGCGAGAGCCCCGCCTTGGAGACCGAGCGCACGCCCTCCGCGCCGGGCAGCCCCATGAGCGACGACTCGAGCGGATACGTGACGAGCCGCTCCACCTCCTCGGTGGCCAGGCCCGGCGCGGTGGTGATGACCTCCACGCGCGTCCCGGTGAGATCGGGGTAAGCGTCG
>DATANT010000188.1:0-13416 GCA_036266115.1 Gemmatimonadaceae bacterium
CACCATGGGGCACGGCAGGAACGCGCGATAGCGCGCCGTGGCCACGTAGTTCGTGAGCATGTCGTAGGCGCACGAGATGAAGTCGATGAACTGCATCTCGCACACCGGGCGCAGTCCCATGTGCGCCGCCCCGGCGGCCGCGCCCACGATGGCCGCCTCGGCGATCGGCGTGTCGATCACCCGGTTCTCGCCGAAGCGCTCGAGCAGCCCCTCGGTCACCTTGAACGCCCCGCCGTACGCGCCGATGTCCTCGCCAAGGCAGAAGACGTTCTCGTCGCGCGCCATCTCCTCCACGAGCGCCTCGCGGATGGCTTCCAGATACGTGATCTCCGCCATCAGCGCTTGTCTCCGTCGAAGGTACCCCAGCCGGCCGCGCGCTCGTGCTGGTCCACCGCCGAGCCCACGCCCTCGCGGAACCAGAGCGGGGCGACGGTCGGCGGATCGGCATAGACGCCCACCAGGGCGTCGGTGGCCATGGGCGGCGGCGACTGCTCGGCCTCGTCGGTGGCCGCGTCCACCAGCTGGTGCACCTCGGCATCCACGGCGTCCAGCTCCGCCTGCGTCACGCCCTCCTCCGAGAGGAGCCGCTGCGTGTAGCGCGTGATCGGATCGTTCTCCCGCTCCCACCGCTCGATCTCGCCCGGCGGCACGTAGGACTGGTTGTCGTGCTCCGCGTGGCCCTTGCGGCGGTACGTGATGAGCTCCACCAGCGTCACGCCCTCACCGCGCCGGGCGCGATCCACCGCTTCCCGGGTGGCGTCGTACACCGCCAGCACGTCGTTGCCGTCCGCCTGGATGCCGTGGATGCCGTAGCCCACCGCCTTGTCCACGAAGTGGAGCGCGGCGGTCTGCTTGGAGACCGGCGTGGAGTAGGCGTAGCCGTTGTTCTCCACGACGACGACCAGCGGGCACCGCTGCACGGCCGCGAAGTTGATTCCCTCGTGGAACGCGCCGGTGGACGTCGCTCCGTCGCCCACGTAGACGAGCCCCACGCGCTGCTCCCCGCGCAGCTTGAAGGACAGCGTGACCCCGGCCATCACCGGCACCATGTCGCCCAGATGCGAGATCTGGCCCACGAAGCCGCGCACGGTGTCGCCGAAATGGATGTTGAGCTCGCGCCCGCGCGTGGGCGAGTCGCCCTTGGCCATGTACTGCCGCAGGATCTCGAGCGGCGTGGCGCCCTGCACCAGCATGGAGCCCAGGTTGCGGATGAGCGGTGAGAGGATGTCGCCCTTGGAGCGGTCCAGCGCGTACGCGCTGCCCACCGCGTCCGCCTCCTGCCCCAGCGAGCGGAACAACCCACCCACCACCTTGGTCTGTCGGTAGAGCGCCACCAGGCGCTCCTCGAGCGTGCGAGTGAGCCGCATGTAGCGGTACAGCTCGAGCTTGGCGTCTCGGTCCAGCGAGGCGCCAGCGGCTGGCGCGCCCTGCGCCGCCCTGACTGCCCTGCTCTTCCCGGTCTTCGAACGCGTGGCCATCAGTACGCGGCGTCCATGGAATGCTGTGGATCCGTCAGCTTGTGCAGACGGACGAAGTATCGCTTGACGTTGCGGTCCAACCGGCTCTCGCCCATCTGGTCCGTGTGGACCTCGACGAGCGTGTAGTGCCCGCCCTCCATGCGCACCGTCAACCGCAGGGTGCCGATGGGGCCGGCGAATGCGCGCTCGCGCGCGCCGGTGGCCGTGGGCGTCAGGCCGATCGTGGGAAAGAACTCGTCGGCAACCCGGAGGGTCTCGTCGGGATGCAGCGACGAGCGATTGAGATGGCGCATGCCTACGGCGCTCCGGCCGACTCGGAATTGATCTCCTGCATCCAGTCCACGCGCTCCAGCGGCAGCGTGCTGTCGCGGCGGAACTGGATGGCCATGGCCCACGTGCCGGACGTCAGGAAGTTGAGCGTGCCGTAGTAGGTGCCCACCTCCTCCCCCTTCGCGAAGCCATCCCAGATGCTCTTGCCGTCCCGGGAGGTGGCGAAGATCCGCCCCTCGCCGTTCTGGATGGGCTGGTTGGTCTCCTTGTCGAGCACCACCACCCGGAAGCGCGCATCCTCACGCGCACGCGGTGGCGATGGCTGGGCGGAGACGCGAAGGGTGTAGTGCTCGGTGAACTGGCGCAGCTCCACGACGCGCGGGCCGCGGTCACACGCGGCCAGCGCCACCACGGCGGCCATCAGCCCCAGACGTCCGACACGTGGCATCACGCGTAGTACTCGAGGCCGAGGTGGGTGATCTGCTCCTCCCCCATCAGATGGCGAAGCGTGTTCTTGAGCTTCGTCTGCTGGATGAACAGATCGTGCTCCGGCTGCAGGCCCGCGGCCGTCATGGGGCTCTTGTAGTAGAACGAGAGCCATTCCTGGATCCCCTTCATCCCCGCGCGCGGCGCGAAGTCGCTGAACAGCGCCAGGTCCAGCACGATCGGCGCCGCCAGGATGGAGTCGCGGCAGAGGAAGTTGACCTTGATCTGCATCGGATAGCCCATCCATCCGACGATGTCGATGTTGTCCCAGCCTTCCTTGTCGTCCCGACGCGGCGGATAATAATTGATGCGCACCACGTGGCTGAAGTCCTTGTACAGCGCGGGATACTGCTCCGGCTGCAGGATGGTGTGGAGCACCGAGAGCTTGGACTCCTCCTTGGTCTTGAACGACGCCGGGTCGTCCAGCACCTCGCCGTCGCGGTTGCCCAGGATGTTGGTGGAGTACCAGCCGGCCAGGCCCAGCATGCGTGCCTTGATGCCCGGCGCGATGACGGTCTTCATCCACGTCTGGCCGGTCTTGAAGTCCTTGCCCGAGATCGGCACGCCACGATCGTTGGCGAGCTGGATGAGCGCCGGGGTATCGACCGAGAGGTTGGGGGCGCCATTCGCGAACGGCACGCCCTCCATGATGGCCGCCCAGGCATAGAGCATGGACGGCGCGATGGCGTCGTCGTTCCGCTCCATCGCCTTCTCGAACTGCTCGAGCGTGGCGTGCTGCGGTCCCGGCTTGATGTACGTCTCCGTGGAGGCGCACCACACCATCACCAGGCGGTCGCAGCCATGCTTCTGCTTGAAGTCCCGGATGTCCTGCCGCAACTGCTCGGCCAGGTCCCGCTTGGACTTGCCGTGCTTGACGTTCGTGCCGTGGATGCGCGTGACGTAGCGGTTCTCGAACACCGCCGGCATCGGCTTGATGGTGCGCAGGAAGTCGGCGACGGCCTCGATGTGCTTGTCCTGGAGCACGCCCGCCTTCACCGCCGCCTCGTAGGCATCGTCGGCGATGGGATCCCAGGCGCCGAAGACGATGTCGTTCAGGTCGGCCAGCGGAGCGAACTCCTTGATGAGCGGCGACCGGTTGTCCGTGCGCTTGCCCAGGCGGATGGTCGCCATCTGGGTGAGCGAGCCGATGGGCTGCGAGTAGCCCCGGCGGATGCTCTCCACACCAGCCATGAACGTGGTGGCCACGGCCCCGAGGCCAGGCGTGAGGATCCCGAGGCGCCCGGAGGCGGGACGGACGACGTTGCGGTCGCTGCTGGACGAACCCTGCACGGAGTATCTCCTAACGGAAAAGGGCCGGCGGCTGCGCGTCCCGCGGAGCGGGCGCGGCGGCCGCGTCCGTCGACTCGGCGGCAGCCAACCGGTCGCGCTCGCTCGTGACCCGATGCACGAACGCGATGCGCTGGATAGCCGTCCACCAGGCGGTGACGGACAGGAGCGTGATGATGGCGGCCAGCACCCAGCCGCCAAGGGCGAGGCCGAAGAAGGCCTGCGGCGCGGAGAGCAGCGCGACGCGCTCGGGGCGCTGCATCACCCCCACCTTCGCGTCGATCCCGAGCGCCTCCGCGCGCGCTCGGGTGTAGGAAACGAGGAACGTGCCGAGGATGCCGAGCAGGGTGATCACGATCATCGGCACGCTCGCGTATACCGCACTCGTGGCGTAGAAGATCAGCAGTCCACCCAGCACGCCGCCATCGGCCACGCGATCGAGCGTGGAGTCGTAGAAGGCGCCGAACGTGGTGGAGCGCCCGGTGCGCCGGGCCACGGTGCCGTCCAGGACGTCGAACACCGCCGTGAGCCCCAGCACCCACCCCGCCGTGCGGATGTGGCCCGTGGCAAAGATCGCCCCGCTCGCGAGCGTGCAGAAGGTACCGAAGGTGGTGATGGCGTTGGGGTTGACGCGTCGACGCACCAGAAAATCCGCGATGGGATCAACGATGCGGAGATAGCCGGTCTTGATCGACTCCCACAGTCTGTGCATGCACGGGGGACGCGCGGGATACGTCAGGGCACTCGCCATCCCCACGAGAGGGGAAACGAGACGCAAAGCAAATCGGGGCCGGCGCTCTCGCGCCAACCCCGAAAAGTACGCCCACTGTATAGATCGGGCAACGGGACGTCAGGGCAGCCGCCACTCGTACAGGCCATTCAGCGTCGCCGAGCGCTCGTACTTGTTCTTCCCGTCCACCGGCGCGGCGCGCAGGGTGACGGACGTGCCGGGCGTGACCCCCGGCACCGGAGCCTCCTCGGTAGCCTTGGCCGCCACCTGCTTCACGAACGTCTCGTTGCCGCCCGTCACCACGTACACGTTCACCGCCTGATCCAGGCTGTTCACCACGCGCAGCCTCACCGACGCCTGCTGCGGCGCGGGCGTGGACGTCACTTCCACCTGCCGTCCGCTACAGGCGGCCACGGATACCGCGCACACCAGCGCTGCCACAAGTGCTCTCATCGTAGTCCTCGAGAATGCGTTCGGAGATGAACCCAGCGCGAACCAACCAGCCCTCGACCGCGATTCCGCGGCGCGCCTACCGCGCGCCCGTCGCCGCCGCCCTACCCGCCTTCGCTCGCAAGAGACGTGCTGCGAGCGACCCGCCGGCTCACCGGTAGTACAGGAAGGAAGACCGCGCGGACTCGCGGAACGTCACGGCGGGCGGAATGAGCTGGTCGGCCACCTCGTCGGGGTCCGCGCCGCCGAGCAGGGCCCGCACCGGCGCCTCGGAGCCGAAGACCGCGGCGGCCCGAGCCGGATCCAGCCGCAGCGAGTCGCCGCCCACGCTCACCAGCGCCCAGATCAGGTACGCCGAGATCCGCGGCAGCTGGGCGACGTCGCGCCCCACGATCTCGATGCGCAGCCCGGGCATCGTGCGCCGCCCGTCGGCGTCGTTCACCCGCACCCGCTCCGGACGCAGGCGCACACCCTGCACTTCCCGATCCTCGATGAGCGTGGCCATCCGCCGCGCGTCCAGCCAGGGCGCGGCGATCCGCCGGTACGCGTGCTCCCCGTCGCGCTCCACGCGCACGTTGCTGCCCTCCAGCGGCGCCACCAACGCCCGGTAGTAGGCCGTGGCCGGGGTGGTGGCCTCCGGCGACGGCGGCACCCATCGCAGCTCGGTGTCGTCGAACCACATCTCCCGCCGCCAGCCGCGCATGGGCACCACGCGCGGGCTGGCGCCGATCGCCAGCCGCTCGTCCAGCACGCGTGCCAGCTCGCCGGTCGTCATTCCATGACGCAGGGGCACGGGGTATAATCCGGTCGGCATCGCTGGGCCGTTCCTGTCACCCATCGCCGCGAGCAGGGCGGAATCGGGGATGCCGCCTTCCGTGCGCTCGCCATTGAGCGGTGCCGGCCGGTCCAGCACGAGGACGGGCTTGCCCGCCGTGGCGGCCGCCCGCATCGCCTCCACCAGCGTCGTCATCTCGGATCCCAGCCGCGTGCCATCACCCTGCAGGTCGACCACGAGCACGTCCACCGCCTGGAGTGCCGCCGCGGTCAGCGGCCGGTCCGTGGGCAGCGACAGCACGGTCACCTTCGCATCGCGCACCCGGGCGTCGGCCAGCACGTCCGCGTCGGACTTTCCGTCGGCGTCGCCCAACCGCGGATCCGCCAGCAATCCGATGCGCTTCCCGCGTATGATCTCCAGACTGTCCCGCACGAGCACCGTGATGCCCGGCACCACGCCGCGCTCCTCGTCGTCCCCCTCGCCGAACGGCCGCGCGCTAGCGCAGCCGAGTACCGCGAGCAGCAGCCACGCCGGTCCCATCCACCGTTGACTTCGATGCATCGAACCCCTGCTGGTTGGCGTTTCCCGCACGCGCGCACCGCGTGCGCGCTCCTCACCGCGATTGCCGCGACGGGCTGCACCCAACATAGCACCCAATACGGTGCCGGCGCGGCCAGTCCCCGGAGCACGGCCGCCGGCGCGGCGACCGTCCTCCCCGCCTCGCCCGTCCGCGACGTGCGGCCCTCCGCGCCGCTGAGCGCCGCCGAGCGCCGCTGGGTGGACTCCACCCTGGCCTCCCTCTCGCTGCGCGAGCGGGTGGGCCAGATGGTGATGGTGTGGGTGCTCGGCGACTTCACCAACGACGACTCGCCGTCGTTCCAGGAAGTGCGGCGCTGGATCACCGAGGACAAGGTGGGCGGCATCCTGATGTCGCTCGGCTCGCCGATCGAGGTGGCGGCCAAGCTGAACGCCATGCAGGCGCTGGCCACGGTGCCGCTGATCGTGGGCTCCGACGTGGAGCCAGGGCTCGGGCGGCTGGAGGGCGGTGTCTTCACGCCGGGCCTCATGCAGGGCGGCAGCGCCACGGTGCTGCCCACGAACATGGCCATCGGCGCCACCGGCGACGAACGGCTCGCCTACGAGGCCGGCCGCATCACCGGCATCGAGTCGCGGGCCATCGGCATCCACGTGGCGTTCGCGCCCACGGTGGACGTCAACAACAACCCCGCCAACCCGGTGATCAACACCCGGTCCTTCGGCGAGGACCCCGAGCAGGTGTCCCGCTTCTCGGCGGCGTTCGTGCGCGGCGTGCAGGAGGAAGGGGTGGTGGCCACCGTCAAGCACTTTCCCGGGCACGGCGACACGGACGTGGACTCGCACAACGCGCTCCCCGTGGTGCGCAGCGACCGGGAGCGGCTGAAGCACGTGGAGCTGGTGCCCTTCCGGGGCGCCATCGACGCCGGCGCCTCCGCGGTGATGACCGCGCACATCGCGCTGCCGGCCATCCAGGGCGACAGCACGCCGGCCACGCTCGCCCCGGCCATCATCACCGGCCTCCTGCGCGACTCGCTGCACTTCCAGGGCATGACCTTCACCGACGCGCTCAGCATGGAGGGCGTGGGTGAGGGCTACTCCATAGAGAAGAGCGCGGTGCTGGCGGTGCTCGCCGGCGCCGACGTGCTCACCAAGCCCATCGACACCCGGCGCGCCATCGACGCCGTGGTGCAGGCCGTCGAGCGCGGCGAGATCCCGCCGGCCCGCATCGACGCCTCGGTGCGGCGCATCCTGGAGTGGAAGGTGAAGACCGGCGCGGTGGCGCGCCCCATCGTGCCGCTGGACTCGCTGCGCGCGGTGGTGGGCGCGCCAGCGCACTGGGCCATGGCCGACACCATCGCGCGGCGCGCGGTGACGCTGATCCGCGATCGCGGGCCGCTGCTGCCGCTCCGCGCCGGGCCCAGGGTGACCGTCGTGAGCTACACCGCGGAGACCGACCCGGTGGGCGGGCGCACGTTCGCCGCCGAGGTGCGGCGGGTGATCCCTGGGGCGCGCCTCGTGCGGGTCTCGCCGCAGACCGGCCGGGCGACGCTGGACTCGCTCGCCGCCACGCTGGGCGCGAACGACCGCCTGGTGATCACCACGCACGTGCGCACCATCGAGGGCGAGGGCCGCTTCGCCATCGCGCCCCAGGTGGCATCCTGGGTCGACGCCACGGCGCGCCGCGTGCCCACGGTGGTGGTGGCGCACGGCAATCCGTACGTGATCCGGCAGTTCCCGAGCGTCGGCGCCTACCTCGTGACCTACGGCCAGGGGCAGGCGCTGGAGCAGGCCTCCGCCCGCGCCGTGCTCGGGGAGGCCAGCATCAGCGGAAAGGCGCCCATCGCCCTGCCCGGCGTGTTCCAGCGCGGCGACGGCATCGCCCGCCCGGCGGCGCGATGAGGCGCGCCGCGCTGCCCTGCCTCGCGGGCATCCTGGCCGCAGCCGTGGCCTGTGCCCCGCGCGGCGCCCCGCTGCCGGCGCCGAACGCGCCGGCCGCCGCGGCGACGGTGGCCTCGAGCGCGAGCGGTACCCCTGCCGCCGGACTCGTGCCGGCGCTGCAGGACACCGTGCGCCGGACGCTGCTCGCCGGGCTGGAAGCCAGCGCCTACCCGGGCGCCTATGCCATTGTCGGCACGGCGGACCGGGTGCTGGCCGAGGTGGGCGTGGGGCAGCTCGACATCACCGCGTCCCCCGCGCCGGATGCCGGGACGCTCTGGGACCTGGCGTCGCTCACCAAGGTGGTGGCCACCACGTCGGCCGTGATGCAGCTCGTGGAGCAGCGGCAGGTGGAGCTCGACGCGCCGGTGGTTCGCTACCTGCCCGCGTTCGCCGGCCCGGGCAAGGAGCGGGTGACCATCCGGCACCTGCTCACGCACTCCAGCGGCCTGCCGGCGTGGCGGCCGCTCTACAAGGAAGCTCCCACGCCCGATACCGCGCGGGTGTTCGTGCTGGCCACGCCGCTGGACACCGTGCCCGGGGTGCGCTACGTCTACAGCGACCTCGGGGCCATCCTCCTGGGCATGGTGGTGGAGCGGGTGAGCGGCGAGCCGCTCGACCAGTACGTGCAGCGTCACGTGCTCGCCCCCCTGGGCATGACTAGCACCATGTACCGCCCCGCCGCGGCGCTCGCCCCGCGGGCCGCCCCCACCGAGATCGATCCCTGGCGCCAGCGCCACCTGCGTGGCGAGGTGCACGACGAGAACGCCGCCGCGCTCGGCGGCGTCTCGGGCCACGCCGGCCTGTTCGGCACCGCCACCGACCTCTCGCGACTGGCCCGCGCCTACCTGAACGGGGGCACGCTGGACGACCGGCGCGTGTGGGCCGACAGCACCATCCGCCTGTTCACCGCGGTGCAGAACCCAGCCCTCTCGCACCGGGCGCTCGGCTGGGAGACGCCGAGCGGCACGAACTCCGCCGGGCATCGCATGTCCGCGCGGGCGTTCGGGCACACCGGGTTCACGGGCACCTCGTTCTGGGTGGATCCGGAGGCCGGCGTGTACGTCATCCTGCTCACGAACCGCGTGAATCCCACGCGTGAGCGCTCCGGCATCGGCACCGTGCGCGTGGCGCTGGCCGATGCGGTCCTCGGCCTGGCGGACGCCGGGCTCCTCGGCACGTCTTCCTTCACCTCCCCGGCCCCGCGCCCATGACCCTCACACCCATCGATTGGGCAATCGTTGCCGCGTACTTCGCCCTGTCGACCGCCATCGGCTTCTACTTCACGAAGCGCGGCGGGGAAAGCCTGAGCCAGTACTTCATCGCTGGACGCCAGGTGCCATGGTGGCTGGCTGGCGCGGCGATGGTAGCGACGACGTTCGCGGCGGACACGCCGCTCGTGGTCACGGGCCTGGTCGCGGCCAACGGCGTCGCCGGCAACTGGCTCTGGTGGAACATGGTGATGAGCGGGATGCTCACCGTGTTCTTCTTCGCCCGCCTCTGGCGGCGCGCGGACGTGATGACGGATGTGGAGTTCGCCGAGGTGCGCTACGGCGGCCGGCCGGCCGCCGCGCTGCGCGGCTTCCGCGCGCTCTACCTCGCCATCCCGATCAACCTGATCATCCTCGGCTGGGTCACGCGCGCGATGATCAAGATCCTGACCATCTCGCTCGGCCTCCAGCCCGTGACGGTCGCGGGCGTCACCATCTCGGGCGACGTCCTCGCGGTCGGGATCTGCTTCGTGGCGACCGTGGCCTACGCGGTCGCCGCCGGCATGTGGGCGGTACTCTGGACCGACCTCGTGCAGTTCGTCATCAAGATGTCCGCCGTGATCGTGCTCGCCGTGTACGCCGTACGCGCGGTGGGCGGCATGGATGCGCTCAAGGCCGGCGTCGGGATGCATTTCGGCGGCGAGGAGGCGGCGCTCTCGGTGTTGCCCATCAAGTTCGGCGCGAACGGCATCGAAGCCTACGCCTGGATGCCGCTGCTGGCGCTCGCGGTGTTCCTGAGCGTCCAGTGGTGGGCCGCGTGGTATCCCGGCGCCGAGCCGGGCGGCGGCGGCTACGTGGCGCAGCGCATCTTCTCGGCGAAGACCGAGCGCGACGGCGTGCTCGCGACACTGTTCTTCCAGGTCGCGCACTATGCGCTGCGTCCCTGGCCGTGGATCATCACGGGCCTCGCGACGGTGATTCTCTACCCCAACGGCATCGGTCCAACCAACGACCGCGAGGCGGCCTACGTCCAGGCCTTCGTCGACCTGCTGCCCACGCCCTGGCGCGGCTTCATGATGGCCGGCTTCGCCGCCGCGTACATGTCGACGGTCGGGACGCATCTCAACTGGGGCGCGTCGTACATCGTGAACGACTTCTACAAGCGGTTCCTGCGCAAGGACGCGAGCGAGAAGCACTACGTCTCGGTGTCGCGCTGGACCACCGTCGGCCTGTTCTTCGCGTCCATCTTCGTCACCATGAACCTCTCGTCGATCGAGCAGGCGTGGAAGTTCCTGCTCGCGCTCGGCGCCGGCACGGGTCTCGTGCTCATCCTGCGCTGGTACTGGTGGCGCATCAATGCGTGGAGCGAGATCAGCTCGATGATCGCTTCGTTCGTCTTCTCGTCCATCGCGATCGCGGTGATCCCGCAGTACTTTCCCAAGGGCGACCTGCGCGCGGACGCGATCGTGATGCTCGTGACCGTCGCGGCGAGCACCGTCGTCTGGGTCGCGGTCACGTTCATGACGAAGCCCGAGACCGACGAGGTGCTCGACTCGTTCTACCGCCGCGTCCGCCCTGGCGGCCCGGGTTGGGCGAGGGTGTCCGAGCGGGCCGGCTTCGGCCGCGAGCCGATTCCGGGAGGCGCGCTGGCCTGGAGCAACTGGATCGCCGGTATCGTGGCGGTGTATGCGACGCTGTTCGGGATCGGGAAGCTGATCTTCGGGGAGCTCGTCACGGGCCTCACGATGCTCGCGGTGGCGGTGGCGGCCTTCGCCTGGATCGCGCGCTCCTTCCGGGGCGACCCGGCCCTCGACCGGCCAGCCGGCCTGGCCGCCGAGGTGCCAGCGGGCGACTGACCGGCCGGTGCCGTTCTTGAAGGCCGCTTCGCCGGCCGTTATCTTTCTCCAGAGCTACCCAGGGCGCGGCGCCGCCGCATCCCATTCGTCAGGAGGAGCATGTGAGCAGCACCATTCAGCAGCCAGAGGTCGCCCTGTTGGTCACGGCAGGCGCCACCGCGGAAGTCATGAAGTTCATGGAGGCCGAGGGCGTCACGGCGGACCGCGGAGGGCTGCGCGTCAGCATCCAGCCCGGCGGATGCAGTGGCTTCAAGTACGGCCTCCTGATCGAAGACCAGCCAGCCGAGGACGACCTGATCCTGGAGCAGACCGGCTTCCGGGTGTTCGTGGATCCGTTCTCCGCGCAGTACCTGAGCGGCGTCATCATCGACTACGTGACGTCCATGCAGGGATCGGGCTTCACGTTCAAGAATCCCAATGCCACCGGCGGTTGCGGGTGCGGCAGCTCCTTCTCCGCCTGACCTCGAATTACGACTGACATGCCTGACGTAGTTTCTGGCGCCCACTCGGACGTCGGATCTGCGACGAGGGCCCGCGCATCTTCCGAGATTCGCGGGCCTTCTCGCGTTCCGCCCGCCACGGCCGTCTCGACCCCGATGCACTCCCACCATGAGCGCATCCGCACCGTGGTGGTGGATAACCACGAGGACATCGCCCGCCTGGTGGCGAGTCGCATCGCCACGCTGATCCGGGAGAAGCAGGCCACCGGCAACGCCGCCGTCCTGGGCCTCGCCACCGGCTCCACGCCCATCGGCGTGTACCGGGAGCTCATCCGCATGCACCGCGACGAGGGGCTGAGCTTCGCCAACGTGGTCACGTTCAACCTGGACGAGTACTATCCGATGGCCCCGGATAGCGTGCACTCGTATCACCGGTTCATGTGGGAGAACCTGTTCGACCACGTGGACATCAACCCGGCCAACGTGCACATCCCGCGGGGCGACGTGCCGCGCGAGCAGGTGGAGGCGCACGTGCTGCAGTACGAGGCCGCCATCCACCGGGTGGGCGGGATCGACTTCCAGATCCTCGGCATCGGCAAGACGGGGCACATCGGCTTCAACGAGCCGGGCTCCGGGCCGGAGAGCCGCACCCGGCTGGTGCACCTGGACGCCGTGACGCGCAAGGACGCCGCCTCCGATTTCTACGGCGAGGAGAACGTGCCGCGCGAGGCGATCACGATGGGGGTGGAGACCATCCTCGAGGCGCACGAGATCGCCATCCTGGGCACCGGCGAGCACAAGGCCGCCATCGTGCGCCGCGCGGTGGAGGGCGAGGTGGACCTGGAGGTGGCGGCCACGTTCCTCCAGCGCCACCCCAACACCACGTTCTACGTGGACAGCGCCGCGGCCACCGATCTCACGCGCATCGCGACGCCCTGGCTGCTGGACGAGGTGCAGTGGGACGAGCCGCTCATGATACGAGCGGTGATCTGGCTCTCGCACCAGACGGGCAAGGCGATCCTGAAGCTCACGCAGCGCGACTACGCGGACCACAAGCTCTCGTCGCTGGTGGCGCGCCACGGCTCGCCCGGCGCCGTGAACGGCGAGGTGTTCAACCTGCTGGGCGCCAAGATCCGCGGCAAGAGCAAGCTGCCGCGGAACAAGCGCGTGATCTGCTTCTCGCCGCATCCCGACGACGACGTCATCTCGATGGGCGGCATCCTGCGCAAGATGGTGCAGAACGAGAACGACGTCACCGTGGCCTACATGACGAGCGGCAACATCGCCGTGTTCGACCACGACGTGCGTCGTTACGTCGATTTCCTCCAGCGGCTGGCGCGCGACCGCGGCGTGGGCGTGGAGGCGGTGAACTCGCTCGCGCAGAAGGTCTACGCGTTCCTGGACGACAAGCGCCCGGGCGAGGTGGACATCCCGGAGATCCTCGACGTCAAGCGGATCATCCGCGAGTCCGAAGCGGTGAGCGGCATCGAGGTCATGGGGCTCACCAAGGAGCACGCGTGCTTCCTGGACCTGCCCTTCTACCAGACGGGCAAGGTGCGCAAGGACGCCATTGGCCCGGCCGACGTGGCGATCGTGCGCGACCTGCTGATTCGCCTGCAGCCGGAGCTGATCTTCGTGGCCGGCGACCTCTCGGATCCGCATGGCACGCATCGCATGTGCAAGGAGGCCATCGACGCCGCGCTCCTCGAGCTGGGCGACCAGCCGCGCCCGGAGGTGTGGCTGTATCGCGGCGCCTGGCAGGAGTGGCCGGTGGCCGAGGCCACCTGGCTGGTGCCGATGTCGCAGGAGGAGCTGCGCCTGAAGATCCAGGCGATCTTCAAGCACCAGTCGCAGAAGGACTCCGCCCCCTTCCCCGGCCAGGACGAACGCGAATTCTGGCAGCGCGTGGAAGCTCGCAACAAGGACACCGCCGCGGAGCTGGACCAGCTGGGGCTGGCCGA
>DATANT010000189.1:0-6526 GCA_036266115.1 Gemmatimonadaceae bacterium
TACGAGAGCAGCCGGTAGACGAGCCCGAACATCGCGGCCCAGAACAGCAGCCCCAGCGTGGCGAGCACCACGCGCCGGCCGCCGTCGCCCGGCACGCGCCGCCGCGCGCGGGAGCGCGCGGTGAGCAGCTTGGGCCGCAGGATGTGCAGCATGCCCGCCGGATGGAGCGTGGGCATCAGGCGCTCAGCACCGCGTCGGGCGTGCGCGAGGCGCGCTCGCCGGTGAGCTTGAGGAACACCGCCTCCAGGTCCGCGGCGGCGTGCTCCCGGCGCAGCTCGGCCATGGTGCCGCAGGCACGGATGGTACCGTGCTGGATGATGCCGATGCGGTCGCACAGCGCTTCGGCCACTTCCAGCGTGTGCGTGGACATCATGATGGTGTTGCCGCGGTCCACGTAGGCGCGGAACAGGTCCTTGAGCGTGCGCGCCGACTTGGGATCCAGCCCCACCATGGGCTCGTCCACCACGATCACCCGCGGGCGGTGCACGAAGGCGCTCGCGATGATGAGCTTCTGCCGCATGCCGTGGCTGTAGCTCTCCACCAGCTCGTCACGCCACTCCTCGAGGTCGAAGAGTGCCAGCAGCTCCGCGCCGCGTCGCTCGATGGTGTCACCGTGCTGGCCGTACAGGCCGGCCACGAAGCGCAGGAACTCGGCGCCGGTGAGCTTCTCGTAGATGAACGGGCGGTCCGGGATGAAGCCGAGCTGCGTGCGTGCGGCCACCGGGTCCTGCAGCAGGTCCACGCCCGCGATGCGCACGCTGCCGCTGGTGGGCTGCAGGATGCCGGCGATCATGCGCAGCGTGGTGGTCTTGCCGGCGCCATTCGGGCCCAGCACGCCGAACAGCTCGCCCGCCGGTATCTCGAGGTCCACACCGTCCACGGCGGTGAACGTACCATAGCGCTTGGTGAGCGCCGAGAGCTCGATCATCGGGAACCTCGCGTGGTGGGAGCGCGGCCGCGCCGCGCCAGGGAGTCCGCCGCTCGCCGCCGGTCCAGCCGCCAGTTGCTGGCCACCTCGCCGTACGAGCCGCGCCGGAGCGTGAAGCCGCCAGGGTAGCTGGCGGCCACCAGGCGGCCCTGCGCGTCCACCCAGCCGTCGAACAGCTCGGCGTCGCCCTCGGCGGCCACGTGCCAGGCGCGCACCGTATCCTCGTGCGCGGAGATCCAGCGCTGTGCGCTCTCGGCGAACACCGCGGAGTCGCTCACCACGAACAGCGACTCCGCGGTCACGCGGAACACCGCGGGGCGCACGCTCATGGTCATGGGATCGAACAGGGCCAGCGGCACTCGCAGGCCCACCGATGGCGACTGTTGCAGCGCCACGAACAGCGGCACGGCCGAGAGGGGGGCCACCTGGCCGCGCGCGCCGATGCGCTGCTCGGTGCCCTGGCCGGCGCCCTGCTGCTCGCCCGTGCTCACGGTGAGCGCGAGCGCCGAATCGCCCTCGGGGCGGCCGTCCACGAACAGGGGCTGCCCGCCGGTGGCCAGCGAGATGCGGAAGCGCTCCAGGCGGAGCGCGCGGTCCAACCGCACGGTCGAGGTGAGCTCCACCGGCTCGCGCGCGCCCTCCGTGCCAAGGTCGGCGAACACCTGGTCGCGGAGCTCCACGTGCTGGGGCAGGGTATCGATCACCGAGGAGACGAAGCCCACGCGCACGCCGGCACGATCCAGCCAGTAGTACGCATCGCCCGGTACCACGCGTCGCCCCGCCTCGGCCAGGCGCTCGGCGGCGGGGCCAGCCAGCTCCCGGCGGGCGAGCATGCCGAGCCCGCCCAGCCAGAGCAGCACCACGATCACGCCGACGATACCGCGCCGGCCCAACGAAACCCGGAGCGTCATACAGGCATGCGCGGTGCGGGCTAGAGAATCAGCGGCGCTGGAGTTCGAGTGCGCGGCGATGCGCCGCGGCCGCTTCGATAGGACGCTTCAGACTGTCCAGCGTCATACCGACCGACTTCATGGGCCGCCAGTTGTCCGGGTCCAGCTCCGCCGCCCGCTCGTAGGCCGCGAGCGCCTGCGGCAGCTGGCCCAGCGAGGTGTACGCCTCGCCCAGCGAGAAGTGCGCGGGGGCCATGTTGGGCGCGAGCTCCGTCGCGCGGCGGAGCGGCTCCACGGCGTCGCGCCCGCGCCCGCGGCGGCAGTAGAGCACGCCCAGCGCCGTGAGCACCTCCACGTTGCCGTCCTGCAGCTTCATGGCCCGGCGCAGGTCCGCCTCGGCGCGGTCGAACCGGAGCTGCGTGGTGAGCAGCACGGCCCGCGCGGTGAGCGTGGGCACGCTGTCGGGGTCCAGCCCCACGGCGCGGTCCAGCTCCTCGAGCGCGGCCGCCGTACGCCCGGCCCGGTCCAGCGCGTGTGCCAGCTCGCGCCGCACCCGCACGTCGCGCGGTGCCGCCGCCGCGATCTCGCGGTAATAGTCCACCGCCGCGGTCAGCTGGCCTTCCTTCAACAGCGCCCGGGCCTCGGCCAGGGCCGTGGTCAGCTCGTCGGCGCGCTGCTCCGCGTCCGGCGCGTGGGGGGCCTGGGGGTCGCCAGAGGCGGACTGCTCCTCGGGGTCCCGGCGGTTCGTCTGCATATCCATGATCTCAAGCGAGGGCGAGCGAGGTTTCGCGGGCGATCCACGAAAGATACTTGTCGTGACCGGCGCTCACCGGCAGCGCCAGAAGCTCGGGCACCTTGTAGGGGTGGAGCTCGGCAAAGGCCGCCTCCAGCGTCTCCAGGCGGGCCGAACGGGTCTTGAGGAGCACCAGCACCTCGGCCTCGTCGGCGATCCTGCCCTCCCAGCGGTAGAGCGACCGCGCACCTGGAACGATGGTGCCGCACGCGATCAGGCGGCGCTCGAGCAGCGCGCGCACCAGCGTGGCGGCTTCGTCCTGGGAGGCGACGGTGGTGAGTACGGTGACGGCGTCGGTTTGCGGCATGGTCTCGGGAAAATGACGCCGGAATCTAACCGCCCGACGCGCCATGGCGCCCGAGGCGGCACCTACCCCCCCCGGTCTTGTTTCGGGTCGTGCGGCCCGCGAGCTTACGCAGATTATGCCGGAAGACGCACTGATCATTCGCGGCGCCCGCGAGCACAACCTCAAGGGCATCGACGTCACCATCCCACGCGACCGCCTCACGGTCATCACCGGGCTCTCGGGCTCGGGGAAGTCGTCGCTCGCCTTCGACACCATCTACGCCGAGGGCCAGCGACGCTACGTCGAGTCGCTCTCGGCATACGCCCGGCAGTTCCTCGGGCTCATGGAGAAGCCCGACGTGGACCTCATCGAGGGGCTCTCGCCGGCCATCTCGATCGAGCAGAAGACCGCGGGACACAACCCGCGCTCCACGGTGGGCACGGTCACCGAGATCTACGACTACCTGCGCCTGCTCTACGCGCGCGCCGGCACGCCGCACTGCGCAAACTGCGGCCGTCCGGTGCAGCGGCAGAGCCCCGCGCAGATCGCGGACGTGATCCTCACCTGGCCCGAGGGCACGCGGCTGGAGGTGCTCGCGCCGCTGGTGCAGGGGCGCAAGGGCGAGTTCCGGGATCTGTTCGAGACGGTGCGCCGGCAGGGCTTCGTGCGCGCCTACGTGGATGGGCAGCTGGTGGAGCTGGCGGACCCGCCCAAGCTCAACCGCCGCCAGAACCACGACGTGTCGGTGGTGGTGGACCGGCTGGTGGTGCGCGCGGAGGACCGCGCGCGGCTCACCGATTCCCTGGAGACGGCGCTCAAGCTCGCCGACGGGGTGGCCGAGGTGGTGCGGCACGCGCCGGCGGGCGACGAGGAGGAGGAGCCCGTGCGCGAGCTCTTCTCGGAGCGCTACGGCTGCGCGGTGTGCGGCATCTCCATGCCCGAGTTGGAGCCGCGGCACTTCTCCTTCAACTCGCCGTTCGGCGCGTGCCCGGTGTGCAGCGGATTGGGTACGCGGCGCGAGGTGAGCGAGGAGCTGGCGCTGGGCGATCCCAGCATCTCCATCCTCGAGGGCGTCGTGCTGCCCTGGGGAGAGCCGGACGGCTACCTGCGCAAGGTGATCCTTCCCGCGCTGGCCAAGGAGCTGGGCTTCAACCTCAACTCGCCGTGGGGGCAGATCCCCGAAGCCGTGCGCAAGGTGCTGATGTACGGCGTGGATGGCGGCGAGCGGACGGCGCGTGCGACCACCGGCCGGCGCCGTCCGGCCGAGGCCAAGCGCGACGTGAAGTGGGAGGGCATCCTGTCCAACGTGCAGCGCCGCCACGAGGAGACGTCGTCCGACTCCGTGCGCTCGGAGCTGGAGGCGTACATGGTGGTGCGCCCGTGCCAGGAGTGCGGCGGACGGCGTCTCAAGCCGGAGTCGCTGGCCGTCACCGTGCAGGGCGTGAGCATCGGCGAGGTGGTGGAGCTGTCGGTCACGGACGCACTCCGCTTCTTCCGGCAGGTGCCGGTGCGCGCCGAGGGCCTGCCCGGGCTCGACCCCGGCATCGCCGGGCCGATCCTCAAGGAAGTGAGCGAGCGCCTGCGCTTCCTCGAGGACGTGGGGCTCGACTACCTCACGCTCAATCGCTCGGCCGAGTCGCTGTCCGGCGGCGAGGCGCAGCGCATTCGCCTGGCCACGCAGATCGGCTCGCGGCTGGTGGGCGTGCTCTACATCCTGGACGAGCCGTCCATCGGGCTGCACCAGCGCGACAACGAGCGGCTGCTCGGCACGCTCGGCCAGCTGCGCGACCTCGGCAACACGGTGATCGTCGTGGAGCACGACGACGAGACCATGCGCGCGTCGGACTACCTGATCGACATGGGTCCGGGCGCGGGCCGGCACGGCGGCGAGGTGGTGGCCGCCGGCACCGTGCAGGAGGTGATGGACACGCCGGAGTCGCTCACCGGGCAGTATCTGAGCGGCAAGCGGTGCATCCCCGTGCCCCAGCAGCGGCGTCCGGCGGACCCGGCGCGCGTGCTGCGCATCGAGGGCGCGCGCGCGCACAACCTGCGCGACCTGGACGTGGAGTTGCCGCTGGGCACCTTCATCGCCGTCACCGGCGTGTCGGGCTCGGGCAAGTCCACGCTCATCGAGGACATCCTGTACCAGTCGCTGGCGCGCTACTTCTACCGGGCGCGCGTCATTCCCGGCGCGCATCGGCGCATCCTGGGGCTCGAGCACCTGGACAAGGTGATCGACATCGACCAGGCGCCCATCGGGCGTACGCCGCGCTCCAACCCGGCCACCTACACCGGGCTGTTCACGCCCATCCGCGATCTGTTCGCCGAGCTGCCCGAGGCCAAGATCCGGGGCTACGGGCCGGGCCGCTTCTCGTTCAACGTGAAGGGTGGGCGCTGCGAGTCGTGCCAGGGCGACGGCCTGGTGAAGATCGAGATGCACTTCCTGCCCGACGTCTACGTGCCGTGCGACGTGTGCAAGGGGAAGCGGTACAATCGCGAGACGCTCGAGGTGCGCTTTCGCGGGCTGAGCATCGCCGAGGTGCTGGAGCTCACGGTGGAGGACGCGTACGCGCTGTTCGAGAACCAGCCGCGCATCGCGCAGAAGCTCAAGACGCTGGTGGAGGTGGGGCTGGGCTACGTGCACCTGGGGCAGAGCGCCACCACGCTGTCCGGCGGCGAGGCGCAGCGGGTGAAGCTCGCCACCGAGCTCTCCAAGCGCGACACGGGGCGCACGTTCTACATTCTGGACGAGCCCACCACCGGGCTGCACTTCGAGGACGTGCGCCTGCTGCTGGAGGTGCTGCACCGGCTGGTGGAGCGCGGCAACACCGTGCTCGTGATCGAGCACAACCTGGACGTCATCAAGACGGCCGACTGGGTGGTGGACCTGGGTCCGGAGGGCGGGTCGCGCGGCGGCGCCGTCGTGGCCACCGGCACGCCGGAGATGGTGGCCGCCGTGCCGGAGTCGCACACCGGACGCTACCTCGCGCCGCTGCTGCCGGCGCTGCGCGTGGAGAAGCCGGCACGCGCGCCCCGGCGCCGCAAGGTGGGGTAGGCGCAACGCCGCCGCGCGTCTTGCCATTGCGCCGGCGGCGCGGTTGCTTCTCCAACGCTACCCGTTCAGCACCACCGTCCGTCCGTCCACTCCCGTTCCCGACGCCCTGGCGCGCTCGCCTCTCCATGGTCTCTCTGCTCGACATCATCGGCCCGGTCATGGTGGGGCCGTCGTCATCGCACACGGCGGGCGCCTGCCGCCTGGGACTGCTGGCCCGCTGCCTGGTGGGCGGCACGCCCGCCCGGGCGCTCGTGGAGCTGCACGGCTCGTTCGCGCGCACCGGTGAGGGGCACGGCACCGACAAGGCCATCGTGGGCGGGCTGATGGGCTTTCGCCCCGACGACGAGCGGCTGCGCGACGCGCTCGACATCGCCGAGCGCGAAGGGCTGGCCTATCGGTTCGAGAAGACCACCATCGCCGACGACGTGCATCCCAACACGGTGCGCATGACCGTGGAGCGCGACGGCCGCAGCTCGGTGATGCTCGGCTCCTCGCTGGGCGCGGGCCGCGTGCTGGTCACCGAGATCGACGGCTATCCGGTGGAGGTGACCGGCAGCTACCACACTATCGTGCT
>DATANT010000190.1:0-5460 GCA_036266115.1 Gemmatimonadaceae bacterium
ACAATATGAGTACCCGATGCGGCACGATATGAGTACCTGGCAGGCACACCGACAAGCGCGTGGGCCGACCCTCACCCCCGTTCCTACTGCACCGCATTGATCATATCGAAGATCGGCAGGTACATCGCCACCACCATCCCGCCCACCACCACGCCGAGAAACACGATCATCAACGGCTCCAGCAGCGACATCAAGGTCGACACCGCCGCATCCACCTCGTCATCGTAGAAGTCGGCGATCTTCGACAGCATCTCGTCCAACCCGCCCGTCTGCTCGCCCACCGCGATCATCGAGATCACCATCGGCGGGAACACCTGCGACTTCTGCAGCGGCGCGGCGATGGTGTCACCGCCGGCGATGGAGGCGCGGGACGCCATGATGGCGTCGTGGATCACCCGGTTGCCCGAGGTCTTGGCGGTGATCTCCAGCCCGTCCAGGATGCTCACGCCGCTCGAGATCAGCGTGCCGAGGGTGCGCGTGAAGCGGCTCACGCTCGACTTGCGGATCACGTCCCCGAGCACCGGCAACCGGAGCATCAGGCGGTCGAGCACCAGGCGGCCATTGGACGTCGCGTAGTACTGCTTGATGGCGAAGCCGACGGCGCCGCCGCCGATGAGCAGCGCCCACCAGTAGCCCTGCAGGAAGTTGGAGAGGCCGATGACGATCCGCGTGGGCAGCGGCAGCGCCAGCCCCACGGAGCCGAACATGGTCTCGAAGACGGGGATGACCTTGATGAGCAGCACGAGGATGGCGATGCCGGCCACGCTCATGATCACCAGCGGATAGGTCATCGCCCCCTTCACCTTCCGCACGAGCGCGTCGTTCTTCTCGAGGAAGGTGGCGAGGCGCATGAGGATGGTGTCCAGGATACCACCGGCCTCGCCGGCGGCCACCATGTTCACGTACAGCTCGGTGAACGCCTTCGGGTGCCGCCCGAGCGCGTCGGCCACGGTATGGCCGCTCTCCACGTCGAACACCACGGCGCGCGTGACGGCCGAGAGGACGGGGTTCTCGCTCTGCTTGGCAAGGATGTCCAGCGCCTGCACGAGCGGCAGGCCGGCGTTGATCATGGTGGAGAACTGGCGCGTGAAGATGACGATGTCGCGCATCTTCACGCGGCCGCGCGGCCCCTTCTTGGGCTTCGCCTCGTCCACCTTCACCACGCTCAGGCGCTGCCGGCGGAGCTGCGCGATCACTTCCTCGCGCGACGGGGCATCGAGCGTGGCGGTCTTGAGGTCGCCGCTGACGGTGCGGGCGGTGTACGTGAACGTTGGCATGAAAGTGCCCGGGTGACGGGTATGGGTGGCGCGGCGGTGCTCAGCGGCCGCTGGAGCGGCCGTAGTTCAGGCCACCGGCGGCCGAGCCGGCGACGGGACGCCCGTTGGAGGACTTGGGACCACTGTCCTCCTCCCCGGGCATGGGCTGCCCGGTCATGCGCAGCAGCTCGTTGGGATCGCCCGAGACGCGCAGGCACTCCTCGAGCGACACGTCGCGGCTCATGTACAGCGCGTACAGCGCGTCGTTCAGCGTCTGCATGCCGTGCTTCTTGCCGGACTGCATGGACGAGTAGATCTGGTGCACCTTGTCGTCCCGGATGAGCGCGCGGATGGCCGGCGTCACCACGAGGATCTCGGCGGCCATGGCGCGGCCGTGGCCCTTGGCCCGCGGCAGCAGCGTCTGGGTGACGATCCCCTCGAGCACGAAGGCGAGCTGCGCCCGCACCTGCGACTGCTGATGCGACGGGAAGACGTCGATGATCCGGTTGATGGCCTCGGCCGCCGAGTTGGTGTGCAGCGTGGCGAAGGCCAGGTGGCCCGTCTCGGCGATGGTGAGCGCGGCCTGGATGGTCTCCTGGTCGCGCATCTCGCCGATGAGGATGACGTCGGGATCCTCGCGCAGGGCGTACTTGAGCGCGGTGGCGAACGACTTGGTGTCGGTGCCCACCTCGCGCTGGTTGACGATGCACCCCTGATGGCGATGGATGAACTCGATGGGGTCTTCGACGGTGATGATGTGCCCGCGCCGCTCGCGATTGATCTTGTCGATCACCGCCGCCAGCGTGGTGCTCTTGCCCGAGCCGGTGGGGCCGGTGACGAGCACCAGCCCGCGCGGCTTCTCGCTCATCCGGGCGATGGACGCGGGCAGGCCGAGGTCGTCGAAGCTCTTGACGTTGAACGGGATCTGCCGGATCACCATGCTCACGCAGCCGCGCTGCTTGAAGCAGTTGCCGCGGAAGCGCGCGAGGTTCTGGATGCCGAACGAGAAGTCCAGCTCGTCCTCCATCTCGAACCGCTTCTTCTGGTTCTCGGTGAGCACGCTGTACGCGAGCCCAAGGGTGTCCTTGGGCCCGAGCACGGTCTCCACGTTGGAGCTCGTGATGGCCCCGTCGATCCGCATCTTGGCCCGCTCGCCGGCCGTGAGATGTAGATCGGACGCGTTGCGCTCGATCATCTCTTCGAGCAGCGCGCGGAGGTTCACGGCGGTGGCGGACGGTGCGGACATCGAGAGGCGGGGAGCGGGAATCGGGAGCCTGGTGCCCCGGCCGCGAAGCCGGGACGCCGACCTACCTCATGCAGACGGTCGGCGGGTGCGCGCGGTCACGTCGGGCGGCGGGGTCAGGCGCTGGTCTCGCGGATCACCTGCTCCAGCGTCGTGATCCCCTTGAGCACCTTGAGCCAGCCGTCCATGCGCAGGGTGAGCATCCCCTCGTCGATGGCGGCGTCGCGCAGCGCGGCGGCCCCCTGCCCCTTGAGCACGAGCAGCCGCAGGGTGGGCGTCATGGTCATCACCTCGTAGAGCCCCTGCCGACCGCGCAGCCCGGTGCCGTTGCACTGGTCGCACCCCTTTCCCTTGAAGAAGGGCACGTCTCCGATGCGCGTATCGAGCGAGAGCGCCTCCAGGAACGGCGCCGCCTCCTTGGTGGCGCGGGCGCGGGCGTCGCGCAGCGCCTCCTCGGTGAAGCGGAGCTCGCGGAAGGTGCTGTCCGCGGTGACCTTGGCGGCGCCGAGCTCCTCGGCGCTCGGCTCGTACTTGACCTTGCACGCGCCGCAGATGCGACGCACGAGCCGCTGCGCGAGCACGAGGTTCACGGCGCTCGACACGTTGAACGCCTCGAGCCCCATGTCCAGCAATCGCGTGACGGTCTCGGGCGCGGAGTTGGTGTGCAGCGTGGACAGCACCAGGTGGCCGGTGAGCGCGGCCTTGATGGCGATGCTGCCGGTCTCCAGGTCGCGGATCTCGCCGACCATGATGACGTTGGGGTCCTGCCGCAGGAACGCCTTGAGCGCCGCGGCGAAGCTCATGCCGATCTCGGTGCGCACCTGCACCTGGTTGACCCCGAAGAGGTTGTACTCCACGGGATCCTCGGCGGTCATGATGTTGGTGTCGATGTTGTTGATCTTGCTCAGCGCGGAGTAGAGCGTGGTGGTCTTGCCCGAGCCCGTGGGGCCGGTGACGAGCACCATGCCGTACGGGTTGCCCACCGCCTCCATGAGCTCGCGCTCGGCGCGCGGCTCGATGCCGAACTTCTCCAGCTCCAGCGTCAGGTTGCCCTTGTCGAGGATCCGGAGCACCACCTTCTCGCCGAAGAGCGTGGGCAGGGTGGAGACGCGGTAGTCCACCACCTTCTTGCCCAGCTTGAGCCGGATGCGCCCGTCCTGCGGCACGCGGCGCTCGGCGATGTTGAGCGAGGCCATGATCTTGAAGCGCGAGATGAGCGCCGCCTTGAGCTTCACCGGCGGCTTCATCACCTCCTGCAGCGCCCCGTCGATGCGGTAGCGCACGCGCAGCTCGTGCTCGAAGCTCTCGAAGTGGATGTCGGACGCGCCCCGCTTCACGGCATCGGTGAGGATGGCGTTGATGAGCTTCACGACGGGAGCGTCGTCCACCGCGGCCTGGAGGGCCGCGGCCGTCATCTCCTCCTTCTCCTCCTCCAGGACCTCCACCTCGTCGGTGGCGCCCGCCTCGGCCACGATGTCGTCGAGCAGCGACTGCATCTGCGTGTCGCTGGCCTCGTAGACCTTCTCGATGGCGTTGCGCAGCGACAGCTCACCCGCGATCACGGGGAAGATGTCGTAGCGCGTGATGAACTTGAGGTCGTCGATGACCCGGAGGTTGGTCGGGTCGGCCATCGCGACGGTGAGCGTGCGCCCGTCGCGCTTGAGGGGAAGCACGATGTGGCGGATGGCGAGGTCGCTCGGCACGAGCTTGGCGACCTTGGGATCCACGTTGAACTTGCTCAGGTCCACCGCCGGCATGCGGAAGTGGCGGGCGAGCATGCGCGTGAGATCCAGCTCGTTCACGTAGCCGAGCTTGACGAGCACCGATCCGATTCGCAGTCCCGTGGTCCGCTGCTCCTGCAAGGCCCGCTGCATCTGCTCGGGTGTGCAGAACCCCTCCTGCAGGAGGAGGTCTCCCAGGCGCACCTTCGAGGGATCGATGCTGTTGGCGGCGGGAACGGCCATGGATCCGGGAGTCGCGGGTTCGGGTCGTCGAGGCGCGGCACCGCCCCACATTCGACGCGGGCATTCGCGTCGGCGCGTCAGGGTGCGGCGGGGCGCCGCCGGGCACGCACCCCGGAACTGGGCGGCCCCCGGGCAGGCGACTGCACTGCTCTTACGGGACGAGGTGTACCGGAGAAGGTCACGAGGGGCGCGAGCCGCGCGGCGAGCGCCGGCCCCCCCCCTTTCACGCGCTGTAAACCGTCCAGCGAGCCGAACGCGCCGAGGGCGTCACGGTCGGCCACGATGCGCTGCGCGAGGGTGGGCCCGATGCGGGGCAGCGCCTCGAGCTCGGTGGCCGAGGCGCGGTCGACGTCGATGGGACCCATGGGCGCGGAGGGCGCCGCGGACGGCGCAACGGACACCCTGGCGGTCGCGGCGAGCTCGCGGGCCCGCTCGCGCGCCTCCTTCACCCTCGCCTTCTCGGCGCGCCGCTCCTCCTGCCGCGCGCGCGCCTCGCGCTCCGCGAGCACCGCCGAGTCCACGGCCGCGAGCTGCGAGGCGAGGGCGCGCTCCGAGGCCGCGGGCACCGGCCGCGCCGTCGCCGCCGATCGCCAGGCGCGGACCCCGGCGCCGAGGACGGCGAGGCCAGCGAGAAAGCAGAGCGCGTGGCGTTCGGCGCGGGTCATGGCGGAGTGTCGGCACGAGGACCGCTACCGTGGGGCGGCGGGGCCCGAGGGGCGTCATCCGGGGAGTGCCGGGTGGGGCGAACTGTCGCGGGCCGTCGCGTGCCGTCGCGTGCCGTCGGGGGCCGGGATCGGGGCTCAGTCGCGGCCAGTGGTCAGGGGTCGGGGGACCCCGCGTCCAGGGCGGTTCCCCTCACGCTGCGGCTCGGTCGTGCAGTCATGCAGTCGTTCCAGCCCCTGCTCGTATCCGCGGCGCAGGCAGTCCGGCTACGCCACGCCAGCCTGTTCGCGCGGCTACGGATTCGACTCGGTGACCAGCGCGGTCGCCACGTCAC
>DATANT010000191.1:0-2353 GCA_036266115.1 Gemmatimonadaceae bacterium
TGCTCTTGACAAGCGGCGGTGCGGTAGTTCGCCAGTAACACGAACCGGGCGACGAGAGGTAACGTGGGCACGGTCCCTGCCCATGTCGCATCAGCGCAACGCAAACCGCATCGAAACGGGCCGAGTGAGGTGGATCACCACACCTCGCCCCACGCCCGTTCGCGCAGGGGCTCGAGCATCGTGAGCGCAGCGAGCGCTCGGCGAGCCGCGCACCGTGAGCGGAGCACGCGCACGTTCCCGGCAATGGCGTGGGGGCCAGCGCCGAGCGCGATCAGCGTGCCCCGCAGCTCCACCCCCGCGCCGCCGGCGGTGACCGCGCCGCGCACGACGACCACGCCCTCGTGGGTGAAGTCGCCGTCCAGGGTGAGGTCGCCGTCCACCACCAGCACGCCGGCCGCACTACCGTGTGGCGCGACCAGGCTGCCGGTCACGCGCACGACCGGCGTGGCCGCGCCCAGGGAGTCGGCGAGGAGCGCGGGCGGCGTGGCGGCGAGCAGCGCGTCCACCCAGCGCGCGAGCGAATCGGCGAGCGCGCCCGCGGCCAGCGTGTCGTGCGCGACCGGCGGCACGCCGTCCACGGCGGCGGCATCGGCGAGGGTGAGACTGCCGCCGGCGAGCAGCGCGCCGGTACCAGGCGTGGATGGCGGATCCGAGGGGCACCCGACGGCGGCGGCCGCCTCGGTGCCGTCCACGCGAGCGGAGCCGGCCAGCGCCACCGCGCCGACGCCCACCAGCGCAGCGTCGGGCGGGAGCGGCGGGACACGCGCCGCCACCAGCAGCGCGGTACGGCGGCGCGCGATCGGCGGGTCGGCGGGGGCGGAGCGCACCTCGGCATCGGCCTCCAGCCAGAGCACCTGCGACGAGAAGCGGACGGCGGTGGTGCGCGCCCGGAGGTAGCCGATCGGCGCGACGAGGTTGGTGTCGAGCGCGAGGCGGCCACCAGGGGCGAGGGCGAGCAGCGACGCGCGCCGGGCGGGATGGAGGGCGGAGGTGAGCGCGGCCTCCGCGAGGTCGAACGCGGCGCGCTCCGCCCGCTCGCGCGTCTGGTCCCGGCTGGCCTGCACGCTGGCCGCGAGCGCCGCCGTGCACAGCACGCCGAGGATGGTGACGGCGACGAGCGTGACGACCAGCGCCACTCCTCGGCGCGCCGGGCACACGCGCCACGCCGGGGGCGGTCGTCGATGGCGAGGAGCGGCGGTGCGGCTCACGGCCGATCGCGGAGCGCGGCGCGCACGAGCAGCGAATCACCGGCGGGCGTGCCGCGCGGGTCCGCCGGGGAGCGGAGGAGCACGTCCACGCGCGCGAGGCGGGCGGCGTCGGTGGGCAACGTGATGGCGCTGCCGTCGGCGGCGTGATAGGTGAGGCGGAGGCCGGTGCGCGTGGGGTCCGGGTGGTAGGGCGCGAAGGGGCCGGCGGCCGGTTGCAGCCCCGAGCACACCCCGCCGCCCGCGGGGCAGCGGCGAGCGCCCAGCCACCAGTGGCCGTCGGCAGCGCGGTACACCGAGAAGCGCGTGCGGCGGAACACGCGCAACGGCGCGCCCGCGAGCTGCGCGACGAGCGAGTCCGGGAGTGGCGGCGCGAGCGAGATCACCGTGCGCGGTGCGGCGGCGGCGCCGGCGAGCGGCTCACGGGGCGGGCAGGCGTCCGCGGCGGGCGCGGACAGATACTCGATCACCGGCATCGGAACCCAGCGGCCCGGTGCCGGCTGGGGGATGAAGGCGAGCGTAACGTCGGTCTCATCCGGCATGGCGCGCCAGTGCGTGAGCGGCGGGTCGCCGTCGGACGGCGGCAGTTCCAGGCGAGTGGGCGTCGCGCGACAGCTCACCGAGGCGCCGAGTGGGGTGAGGGCGTCGAGGGCCGTGTCGGCGAGGGTGGTGAAGTCCGTCGCGAGCGGGGCGAGCGCCCGCAGCTCGAGGGCGAGCATGGCGCCGGCCTGGGCGAGCGTGGTGCGCGTCGCGAGGCTCGTGGCCAGGCGCGCGTGCGTGCGCAGCTGGCGGGTGAGGGTGCCGAGCGCGAGGGCCATCACCAGGCCGCCGATGACGAGTGCGACGAGGAGCTCCACCAGCGTGAAGGCGGGGCGCGGGGTCAGGCGCCGGGGTGACGGCGCCGTCATGGCGACGCGGGGCAGCGCACGCTGGTGGTGCGCGTCGCTGCGCGGGTGGTGGCGCCGAACGGCGCGGTGGCGGTGACGGTGAATGTGGCCGAGTGGGGCGTGGCGGCGACCGTCCACTGTTCGCGCACGGGCGGAGCGTCGAGCTCACCGCCGGCGAGTAGCGTGCAGAGTTGTGCGGCGAGCGATTCCAGGCGCCGGTCGGCGGCGGCAGAGAGGCGGGCGTCGAGCGCCGAGCGATTC
>DATANT010000192.1:0-3895 GCA_036266115.1 Gemmatimonadaceae bacterium
CGCGTGCTCCCGCGTCCGCCCCGCCAGCGACCGCGCTAGCGGGAGAGCGGCACGGCGTCGGCGGCGCCGGTTCGCGACGCCCGTGGCCGCACCAGTCGAGCGGCCCCCACAAGGAAACCCGCGCCGTAGCTGAGATGTGCCACGGCGAACGCTGCCGGCATGAGCGCCGCCGCCCGCCAGCCCAGCGAACGAACCGACCGGGCCGCCGAGCCCACGGTGGCCGCGCCGTACACCGCACCCAGCGCGAGGATCGGCAGCGTCCACAGCCCGCCGAGCGCTGCCAGCACGAGGCCGCCCAGCAGGGCCAGCACGAAGGCCGGCGGGGCGAGCTGGCGCAGCGTGCACACCGCTCCCACCTTGCGCACGACGAGCGGCTTGTACAGCCCGTACTGCCAGAACATCCGCCCCAGCTTGCTCATCGACTCCCGCGCGTAGTAGCGCGACTCGGCGCCCGGCACCAGCAGGATGCGCCCTCCGCTGCGGCGCAGGCGATGATTCAGCTCGTCGTCCTGATTCCGCACCAGCTCCTCGTCGAAGCCTCCGATCCTGCCGAACACGTCGCGCCGGTAGCAGCCGAAGGGAACCGTGTCCACCCAGCACGGCTCGCTCACGCCCAGCCGGTAGCGCGCGTTCCCCACGCCCAGTGGGTGCGAGAGCACGGCCGCCACGGCGCGGGCCTCCGGCCGCTCCTCGGCCGGGCAGGTGCGCCAGGCGCCGCCCACGTTGTCGGCACCGCTGCGCAGCAGCCAGCCGACGAGCGTACGCACGTAGTGCGGCGGGTAGCCATTGTGGGCGTCCATGCGCACCACCACGTCACCGCTGGCATGCGCCAGCGCCACATTGAGCGCGCAGGGGGTGATGCGCCGAGGGTTGTCGAGCAGGCGGACTCGCGGGTCCTGCGACTGGAGCTCCGCCAGCACCTCGCGGGTGCCGTCGTCGCTCATCCCGTCCGCCACCAGCAGCTCCAGCCGGTCCGCCGGGTAGTCGCCAGCCAGGATGGACTCCACACAGTCGCGGATGTAGCGGCGCTCGTTGCGGCAGGGCACGATGACCGTGACCAGCGGCCAGGCCGCCGGCGCCTCCAGCCCCATGGAGGCTCCGCCGGGCCCCGTCACCGCCGGCGCCGGGTGCGCCGTCACGCGCGCACCGGCGGCCGTTCGCCGGGCGGGAGCGCACAGACCACGGCGCGAAGCTTACCGTTGCGCCCACGCGGGATCTCGGGCACCGTCTCCACGGTCACCGCCACGTCGCCCAGCCGCTCCCGCAGCCGCGCCACGATCTCCGCGGCCGTGGCGTCCGTGTACCCGGGCGCCGGCACGAGCCGCAGCCGCACCGCGTCCAGGCGCTCCTGAACGATCTGCGCCTCCCGCACCGGCAGGCTGCCCTTGAACACGGGGTCCAGGCGGCCCACGCGCCGGCCGTCGCGCGTGAACAGCACGTCGTCCGAGCGGCCCTCCACCTGGGCGAGCACGGGCAGGCCGCGACCGCACGCGCACCGGACCCGCGCGTCCGCGAGCTGGCCGCGGTCGCCCACCCGGTAGCGGATGAGCGGCATATCCGGGTTGAGCAGGCCGGTGCACACCAGCTCACCGGACGCCGCCGACGCCCGGCCATCGTCGTCCACCACCTCCAGGACGCCGGCGTCCGGCCAGAGGTGCAGGCGTCCGGCCTCGCACTCGCTCGCCGCGACCACCGCCTCCGACATGCCGTACGTCTCGCGCACCGGGCAGCCGAACGCGTCGCCGATGAGCGCGCGCTGGCCCGGGGAGAGCGGCTCCGCGTTGCTCAGCGCCACGGCGAGCGGGGGCGGCGTCCAGCCGGCGTCGCGGGCGGCCTGCGCGAGGGCCGCGAGCGACGACGCGTAGCCCCACAGGTAGCGCACCCGGTAACGCCGGAGCGCCTCCAGATACGCGGGCAGGAGGTCGGGCGCGAGGTGGTACGACGAGAGATAGAGCTGCCGCTGCGCGCCGTTCCACACCCAGAACGGCGGCGTGCGCTGCTGCACCGGCACCACCAGCTGACCGCCGGCGTTGGCCCACCGGTCCGAGCGCGACACGCCGTTCCACCGGCGCCAGCGCGCCTCGAACAGCGCGTACCAGGCGCGCACCGCGTCGCGGGAGAGCCAGAGGTCGAGCGGCGTGCCGGTGGTGCCGCTGGTGTGCTCGTGCAGGAGCCGCCGCCGGTCCCGGTCGTCGGCCACCAGCGCGCGAGCGTTGGCGCGCACGGTCTGCTTGTCGAGCAGCGGCCAGTTGGCCAGCAGCTCCACGCTGGCCCGGTCGCCCCGGCGGCGGCGCGCCTGCCACTGCTCGCGATAGAACGGCACCCGGGTGGCCGCGCGCTGCAGCAGCCTCGCCAGCCGCTCGCCCTGCCAGCCGTCCCACTGCTCGCCGCTCCAGCGGTCGCGCGCCAGGGCCTCGTCCACCAGTCGCGGCGTCTCGCTCCCATAGCGCCACCGCTGGAGCTGCCGCCCACGCACGGTGGCGGCCAGCGACCGCGCACCGGGTGGGAGCTGGTGATACAGGCGGAGCGCCCAGGCGCTCACGCGACCGGCACCCCCTGCGGGGCCTCGGACGGGGCGCCGGTGCGGCCGGCGACACACGCGCGGTGCCAGAGCTCCACCATCACGAGCTGGCGCACGAGCGACGCCGCCGCGTCGTCGCCGCCGACGAATCGCTGCACCAGCCGCCGGAGCCCGGGGCGGTCGCATGCCGTGCCCACGAACGACTCGCCCGACGGCAGCTGCTCCACCACCTCGCGCAACGCGGCCTCGGCACGCAGATGCCCCGCCCAGGGCGTTCCGAACCCCCACTTCCGCCCCTGCAGCACGGCGGGCGGGAGCCGATCGCCCACACCCTCGCGCAGCAGCCGCTTGGCGCGCCGGCCCGCCAGGAGGGCCGCGTCGGGCAGCGCGGCGGCACCCTCCACCAGGCGTACGTCCAGGAAGGGAACGCGACACTCGATGGACGCGCCCATGGTCATGCGGTCGTTGCGATCGAGCAGGGAGGAGAGGAACGTGTGCTGGTCCAGATACATGGCCTGCCGCGGCAGCAGCCCGGGGTAGAGGGCGCGCGCCTCGTCCAGCACTCGCGCGCGGTATTCCAGCCCATCGTCCCCGTCGAGCCCGAGTGGCTCGAGATCGGCGGGCAGCACGTCGCAGGCATTGTAGAGCACCCAGGCCCGCTGCCCCCCCAGCGCGGCCAGACGGCCCAGCTTGCGCCCGCGCGGCCCCAGCAGGCGAAGCGCGCCGGCCGTGCCCGGCCCGGCCAGCATCCCGAGCAGCCCGGGGTGATGGAGCGGCCGGTACCGGACGTAGCCACCGAGGGTCTCGTCGGCGCCCTCGCCCGAGAGCAGCACGGTGACGATGGGCCGGGCCAGACCGGCGATCGCCCGCAGATGCACCTCGTTGCCGTGGGCGAGCGGCTCGTCGCCCAGCCATGACGCCTCCAGCAACCGCTCGAGCATCTCGCCCCGCGGCACCGTGAGAGTGTGCAGATCGAGCCCCCACCGCTCGGCCACCTGTCGCGCGAGCGGGCCCTCGTCGTACCCGGGCTCGTCGAACGTCACCGTGAACGCGGAGACGCCCTGCCCCGCCCTCTCGGCGAGCGCGGCAGCCACGCTGCCGGAGTCGAGCCCGCCGCTCAGGAGCACACCGATGGGCACGTCGCTCAGGCGGTGCGAGTCCACCGCATCGTCGAACGTCGCCCGGAACCAGGGTACGGGCGCCTCGGGCATGGCCTGGATGCCAGCCCGGATGGCGCTCGCGGCCACCGCCAGGCTCCACCAGCGCACGGTGCGCGCGCGGCCGTCGCGCCAGAGCAGATAGTGGCCGGGCAGCAGCCGCCGCACGCCACGGAAGGGCGTGCCCTCGCCGGCCACGTAGCGAAACGCGAGCAGC
>DATANT010000193.1:0-4451 GCA_036266115.1 Gemmatimonadaceae bacterium
CCGATACTCCCGGCTTCGAGGGTACGGGCCAGGCGCCCCTCTTCAGCGCGAGCGAGATGGCGGAGGCGGCGCGCGACCTGGGGCGTCGCGCGGCGTCAGGCCTCTCGGCCGGATTGCGCGAGGGGGGCACCGAGCCCATCAAGACGCTCAAGTGCCAGGAGTGCTCGACGATGAACTATCCCACCGAGTGGTACTGCGAGCGCTGCGGCGGCGAGCTGGCCGCGCTCTGAGCCGGCACCCGCGGCGCTCGGCTGGCGAGCGCAGGGACGCAAACGAGAGCGGGGCACCGGATCACCGGTGCCCCGCTCTCGTGCATGCCAGCTCGCTGGAGCCGCTGCTCAGGCCGCGGAGCTCGCGGCGGCGAGGCGCGCGATCTTGCTCTTCTGCCGGGCCGCCGCATTGCGGTGGATGAGGCCCTTGCGGGCGGCACGATCCAGCAGGCACACGGCTTCGGTGCGCTGCTCGGGCGTGGCCACGGGCGCCTTGGCCTTCTTGAGCGCGGTGCGGAGGGTCGAGCGCTGAGCACGGTTGCGCACCGTGGCCGCGCGGGACTTCCGCATATTCTTCTTCGCGGACGCGATGTTGGGCACGTACGATCTCCAGAGATGTGTCGGCACGCGCCCGGTGGCGCGAGTCCAACAAGCTAGGGCGGTGGAGAACGGGTGTCAAGGCGGTGCGCTGCTTTGACTTGTCTCCAGCCACGGACTAGGTTACCGCGACCTGCCCTTGGCCGGCGCGCGCGAACCGTGTCGCCGGCCGTTCCCGTGCGCCTCGCCATTTGGACCGCTTCTCCGGTTTTCTCCTCGTCGCACCGATCCTGCTGCTCTCGATGGTGGCTCACGAGTACGCTCACGGCTATGCCGCGCTGCGTCAGGGTGATCCCACCGCGTACCAGTTGGGCCGATTGACCTGGAACCCGGTGAAGCACATCGATCCGTTCATGACGATCCTGCTCCCGCTACTCACCTATTTCGGGAGTGGCGGCGGGTTCGTGTTCGGAGGGGCGAAGCCGATACCGGTGGTGCCGCGCAACTACCGGCACTTCAAGCGGGGCGACATCATCGTCTCGCTCGCCGGGGTGGCCGCCAACCTGGTGCTGGCGGTGCTGTGCACCCTCATCGTGGTGCCGCTCGGGATGCTGGGCCACGCGGTGCCGGCGGTGGCCGAGTCGTGCGCGATCCTGCAGAAGATGCTCGTCTTCGGCATCTACTTCAATCTGCTGCTGGTCGCGTTCAACCTGATCCCCATCCCGCCGCTGGACGGCTCGCACGTGATGAAGTACCTGCTGCCCCCGAAGTGGGCGCTGCGCTACCAGCAGGCGGGCCGATACGGGTTGGTGATCATGATGTTGCTGCTCACCATCGGCCGACCGGTGCTCATGGCCTGGATGACACCGGTGATCCACGCGCAGGGCTTCGCCCTCAGCCTGGTCTTCCGCTACATCATTCCCACCACGCTCGTCTGATGACGGCGTCCCCCATCGCCGCGGCACCGGGCGCCGAGGCGGCGCCGGCTTCGTTCATCGTGGAGCTCACGGGCTTCTCGGGGCCGCTGGACCTGCTGCTCGCGCTCATCCGCGACGAGCAGATGGACATCTACGACATCCAGGTGGCGCGCATCGCCGAGCAGTTCCTGCTGCGCATCCGGCATCTGCGGTTGGACGAGGCGGCGGACTACCTGGAGATGGCGGCGCGTCTGCTACGCATCAAGGCGCAGATGCTGCTGCCGCGGCGTGGGGAGGAGCAGGGATGGGAAGATCCGCGCGCGGAGCTGGTGCGCCGGCTGTTGGAGTACCAGCAGATGCGCGAGGTGGTGGACGTGCTCGACCGGCTGGGGGAGGACCGCCGCAACCGATTCGCGCGCGCCTACCTGCCCGAGCAGTCGCCGCCGCCCGCCGCGCCGCTGGCGCTGTCGCTCTCCGAGCTGCTGGCCGCGGTGGACCGGGTGCTTCGCGTCTCGCGCGATCCCGCCGTGCACGACGTGATCCCGCGGGCGTTGGACGTGGACGGCGCGATGGTCACGGTGCGCGCGGCGATCGCGATGCGCGCCACGATGCGCTGGCGCGACCTCGTGACGCCGGACGCGGAGCCCTGGCAGGTGCTGTCGTTCTTGCTCGCGCTGCTGGAGCTCGCCAAGGGTGGCGAGCTGCGGCTGGCCCAACTTGCCCCGTTCGCCCCTGTGGAGATCACGCGTGACGTCGCTGGCGAAGCTGCTTGAAGCCGCGCTCTTCGCGAGCAACCGGCCCATCCCGAGCACCGAGCTCGCGGCGCTCGCTCCCGATGCCTCGCGGGCCGAAGTGAGCGCCGCGCTGGACGAGCTGCGCGAGCACTACGACGTGGACGGCCACGGGGTGGAGCTGATGGACGTGGGCGGGGGCTGGCAGATCCTCACCCGCGCCGAGTATACGGAGGCGATCGAGCGCGCCCAGCTCGCGGCGCGGCCGCAGCGGCTGTCCGCCGCGTCGCTGGAGACGCTGGCCATCGTGGCCTATCGGCAGCCCATCGGTCGTGCCGAGATCGAGGAGATCCGCGGCGTGAGCGTGGCCAGCATGCTCAAGACGCTGCACGAGCGCGGTCTGGTGGACATCGTGGGGCGCGGCGAGGGCGTGGGCCGGCCGCTGCTCTACGGCACGACGGATCTCTTTCTGGAGCAGTTCGCGCTGCGCCACCTGGACGAGCTGCCGCGGGCGGACGAGCTGGCCGTGGCGCTGCGTTCCGCGCCGAGGGCGCTGTGAGGCCGGGCGCCGGGCGCGGCGGCCCGGGTGGCGAGGGGGCGGGAAGCCGTGGTGGGCGCGGGGGCCGGGGCGCGGACGGCTCGGCCAGGCGTCCGGCCAAGGGCCCGGCGAAGGGCCCGGCCAAGGCGGATCGGCCCGAGCGGCCGGCGCGCCCGGGACGGGGGGCCCCCCCCAACAAGCAGTCTACCGCCAAGCTCCAGCGCGAGCGCAAGCCCGCCCCCGCGCCCGTGCCCAGAACCACGCGCGTCGTGGACGAGCCCATGCGCATCCAGCGCGCGCTCGCCCGCGCCGGCGTCGCCTCGCGACGTCACGCCGAGGAGCTGGTGGCCGAGGGCCGCGTGCTGGTGAACGGCACCGTGGCCGCCATCGGCCAGTCGGTGAATCCCGATCGCGACACCATCACCGTGGACGGCGTCGTACTCCCGCGACCGCGCCGCAACGTGTGGTGGGTGCTGCACAAGCCGGCCGGCGTGATGACCACCGCCGCCGACACCGAGGGACGCGAGACCGTCTTCGACATTGTGCCGCCCTCGCCCGGGCTGGTGTACGTGGGCCGGCTGGACTACCTGACCGAAGGCGTGCTGCTGCTCACCACCGACGGCGACGCGGCGCACAAGCTCACGCATCCCAGCTACGAGGTGGAGCGCGAGTACGTGGCCACGGTGCGCGGCAACGCGCCCGCCGCCGTGGTGGCGGCGCGGCGCGGCGTGGAGCTGGAGGACGGCATGGTGCACCCGGTGCTCGTCAACGCCACCCCGCTGGGCGAGCGGCGGTGGGCCTTCGAGGTCACGCTCACCGAGGGACGCTCCCGTGAGGTGCGGCGGCTGTGCGAGGCGGTGGGGTTGCAGGTGGACCATCTGGTGCGTGTACGCTACGGGCCCGTGGAGCTGGGCTCGCTGGCCCCGGGCGAGTACCGGCCGCTCACCGGCCGCGAGAAGAAGGCGCTCGACCTGATCCTCACGCCCGAGCGCTGACGCGCCCTCGGCCAGGCACCCCGGCAGGATCGCGGCGCGGCAGGGCACGTCCGGACGGACGCCGGGTACGTTCTGGCTGGCGGCCTCATAATTGAACTCGCGCTCGGTGCGGCACTCTCCTCGCGGCGGTCCGCGCCGCGGAGCGGCTTGCGGCACCCGAACCCACGGAGCCACACGGTGGTCACACAGGTCTCTCCGACGCTCGATACCGCGCTCGTGCAGCGCATCGTGCAGCAGGTCGAACGGCGGGTCGTCGGCCAGGTGTACATGGTGGAGCGATTGCTCATCAGCCTGCTCACCGGCGGCCATGTGCTGCTGGAAGGCGTGCCGGGGCTCGCCAAGACGCTCACCGTGCGCACCCTGGCCGAGACGATCCACACGACGTTCCAGCGCATCCAGTTCACGCCAGACCTGCTGCCGGCCGACGTGGTGGGCACCCAGATCTACGACCAGTCCACCGGACAGTTCGTGGTGAAGCATGGGCCCATCTTCGCCAACATCATCCTGGCTGACGAGATCAACCGCACCACGCCGCGAACGCAGTCAGCGCTGCTTGAGGCGATGAGCGAAGAGCAAGTCAGTGTCGAGAACGAGACGCGAACGCTGCAGCGGCCGTTCATGCTCGTCGCCACGCAGAATCCGTTCGAGTTTGAGGGCACTTATTACCTTCCCGAGAACCAGCTCGATCGATTCCTGCTGCGGATCGCCTTCGGCTATCCCGATCGCTCGGCGGAGCATCGCAT
>DATANT010000194.1:0-1839 GCA_036266115.1 Gemmatimonadaceae bacterium
CGACCTCCTTGGTGCAGAGGAAGTTCTTGGGGTTGCCCTTGAGGCCGCAGAGATCCGCAGAGCCCTGCCCCGTGGGGCCCACCATGTTCCCGTTCTCCACCTGCAGCCAGTCGCCGGGCTTCACGCCGAAGCTGTCGCACGTCCCGGCGATGCGCTCGCGGTACGTGTTACCGCCGCTGACAGGGCCCGGGGAGTAGAGATTGCCATTCACGTCGCGGACCGGGCCGTACTGCACCGCGTAGAAGTTGCCGCTGATCGGCTGGTTGGTGAGGGCGTCCACGTTCGACCCTTCATCGCGCTTACCATTCTTGTCGTTCTGCGTGCTCACCTTGAACATGATCGGCACCTGGTGGTCGCGCAGGTGGTTCACGTCCGCTGGCGTGAGATCGTACGTCTCCGGGTTCTCGCCGGTCTTGCCGAGCGCGTAGAGGACGTTGTCCATGGGCACCGCCCACGGCTTGAGGCAGCTCGAGGTGGTCTGCGCCCCGATGGCGCCGATGGCCTGCGCCACGATGGTGCCCGAGGTGACGCCCACCACCGGCGCGAAGATGTAGTTCACCGTGTAGCGCGCGGTGGTGCGCACCGCGTTCACCGAGGGGTCGCCCCACGACGCCAGCGGCGTGAAGCCGTCGTCGTCGGTGAAGAAGCCGGGCTCGATGGTATCCAGCACCCCTGCGGTGCTCTCCACCGGGTTCAGCGCGCCGTAGGCGGTGGCCGAATCGGGCGCCGCCAGCGGCCGCCGGTGCAGCACCTCCAGCGCGCCGGCCATCGCGCTGGCGTCGGCCACGGTCTGCAGCTCGGCCTTGAAGGCGAAGCGGCGCCCGAAGTCGATGGCGAACGCCGTGCACCCCAGCAGCACGACGAGCATGGCGACCACCAGCACGGCGACGGCGCCACGACGTGGTCTGGCGATGCGTGACGACATGATCCGCGTCCTCCCAGGTGAACGGTCTACCCGCCTGTCCATCAGTTGCCGCCCATCACCTTCAACATGTCCGAGATCTTCATCGCTCCCGGACCGATGATCACCACGAACAGCGCCGGCAGCAGGAACAGCATGAGGGGGAAGAGCATCTTCACCGCCGCCTCGGCGGCGCGCTTCTCCGCCGTCTGCTTGCGCTTGCGCCGCAGCGTCTCGGCGTACACCCGCAGCACCTTGGCGATGGACGTGCCCCACTTCTCGCTCTGCACCATGCTGCTCGCCAGCCCGCGCAGCTCCTCCAGCCCGGTGCGGTGCCAGAGCCCGTGCAGCGCCACCTCGCGCGAGACGCCAGCGTTGGTGCGCCGGTTGACGAACAGGAACTCGCGCGCGAGGTCCGGGTGGGTGGCGTCCATGTCGCGCGCCACCCGCAGCATGGCGGCGTCCAGGCTCACCCCGGCCTCCACGCACACCACCAGCAGGTCCAGCGCGTCCGGCACCGCCTGCCGCACGCGCGTCTGCCGCTTGGTGGCCAGGTGGTCCAGCACTCCGGGCGGGCCGAGCAGGCCGATGGCCGCCGCCAGGCCCACGAACATCAGGTAGTGGGTCATGTTGCGCTGCGGCGCGAAGGTCACCGCCAGCAGCGGCAGCACCACGGCACACGCCAGTCGGATGACCACGTAGAGCGCCGGCGCCGTGCGCCCGTCGAAGCCGGCGTGCACCAGCTTGCCCGCCGCCGCCTCGGAGGACACCCACGACGCCGGCAGGACGTGCGATGCCCAAGCGCCGATGCGCGCCGCCCAGCCGGTGTCGTCCGACGTGAGGAGCCCGCCGGCGGTGGGCGCAGCCAGCGTGCCGCCCTCCAGGCGAGCGATCACGCGCCGCCGTCCACGCGCGTCCACCACCACGTAGGCAGCGGC
>DATANT010000195.1:0-10722 GCA_036266115.1 Gemmatimonadaceae bacterium
GCTCCAGGGTGAGCGTGAGGTGGTGGACGGTGTCACCCGGGGCGGCGGGCGCGGTCGCCGTACGGTACACCCGGCCGGTGGCGCTCATCACGGGCGCGGCGTAGGGAAACGCGATGCTGTCTTCGGGCTGCCGGAACACGATGCCGGTCCGTGCCACGTCCACGTTCCAGAACGGCTCGTTGCCTCGCGCGCGGAAGTCCGCGGCCAGCGGGGGCCGGTTGCACCCGCCGCCCTCGCCAACCGGCGTCACCCGGCGGACGTCGAGCACGTGGAGCGTCCGCTCGAGCCCCTCGCCGCGAGCCGCCGGCGGCACGGGAACCAGGCGGCCCTGCACCTCGGCGTACACGGAATCCGGGCCCGCCGCGCCGGTGAGCGCGTCGTACGACGCCATCAGGCGACCGCCGGTGCTGTCCACGACCAGCGCGGGCGTCGGGTCATCACACGCGTGGAACGTGCGGCGTGAGGCCGGGCCGGCGAGGATGCCGCGCAACGCACCGGTGGCCGCGCCGGGCGACGCATCCCGAGCGCTGGCCGACTGCGCGGTGAGCGAGTCCGCATTCGCCGTCGAGTCGGCGGCCGCAAGCGCGGCTCTCGCCGCTTCGTCCTCATGGCTCTCCACCCGGCAGGCCAGGCTGAGCACGAGGGCGAGCAGCGCGGCGGCAATCGAGATGGGTCGCATCGGTCGCATCGGTGGCGTCGGTGGATGTTCACGGAGTCGGAGCATGGATGCGATCTCGGGGTCGCGCCGGACGCGGCGCCTACGTGGACGCCCGCGCGGAGATGGAGCAGAGCGGCGCGCGCACCGTACACATTGTGGTCGCCAGCGCGCCCCGGCCAGCATTTCGCTGCCGGAGCTCCCAGGTGAGCGCCGTGGCGTACGTCACCCAGGCGAGATACGGCAACAGGAGCGCCGCCGCGAGGCGATCGACGCGCCCGAACGCGATGATGGTGGCCACGAGCACCACCCAGAGTGCCACGATCTCGGCGAGCGCCCAGCCGGATCGACGCATCACGAAGAAGAGCCACGTCCAGAGCGCGTTGAGCGCGAGCTGCACGAGGTAGAGCGTGAGCGCTCCGCGCGCGCCATCCCAGCCGCGGGCCATCCACACGCGCCACGCGGCGATGGCCATCAGCACGTAGAGTACCGTCCACACGGGCCCGAACAGCCCGGCCGGTGGCGCCCACGCCGGCCGATCGAGCTGGCGATAGAAGGCGCCCGCCGACGACGAAGCGACGCCGCCGGCGGCGGCCGCGATGGCGGTGACGAGCAACCAGCCGATGAGACCCAGCCCCGTGCGACGCGTTGGCATCCGAGCTCCCGTGGTGGTACAGCATGGTACTGGAGGCAAGTCCGGCACCAGAGCGGGCGGGGTGTGGGGGTGGGCGGAGGCGTCGGCTGGAGCGTCGAGCGCGGGCGGGGCACGGGGGTCCCCCCCCAACGGCAATCTGTCGAGTCTCGCATCGCGATCATCACCCCCACACCGCGCCCATCGTCATCAACCGTCATCAACGCTCGGCCGCGTCACCTCGCCCGTCGATGACCCCCTCCCCCACGGTCACCGCAGCACCGCGCCCACCACCGCTCGCGCGCCCAGAAACGCCGCGAGCAGCGTGACGGTGGCCCCCAGCACGTTGGCCAGCGGGCCGTTCACCGAGCGGCCCAGCAGCTGCCGGTCGTTGAGCACCACCAGCAGGAACACCGCGATGGCCGGCAGCAGCAGCCCGTTCGCCGCCTGGGCGAAGACGATGGCCGGCAGTGGCCGCACGCCGGCGAGCGCGAACGCGGTGCCGGTGAGCATCACCAGCCCCCAGGTGAGTCGCAGGCGGCGGTCGCGCAGATCGGCCGGCCAGCCGAACGCCCCGGCCAGTGCGTAGCCGGCCGCGAGCGGCGCGGTGATGGCCGAGGTGAGGCCGGCGGCGAGGAGGCCCATGCCGAAGAAGTGGCGCGCCCACGAGCCGAGCAGCGGCTCGAGCTGCGTGGCCATCGCCGCCGCCGACGGTACGCTGGTCGCGCCGCTGGCCGCCGCGGTCACGACGATGGCCATGGACACGAGGCCGCCGAGGGCGATGGCGACCACGAGATCCAGCCGCGCCTCGCCGAGGGCGCCCTCGCCCTGAAAGCGCAGGCGCGCCGCGCTCGCGTGGAGAAAGAGGTTGTAGGGCACGATGGTCGTGCCCACCAGGCCGAGCGCGACGATCGCGCTGCCGGCGGGCATGGTGGGTCGGAGCGCATCGCGCACGATCGCGGTGAGGTCCCCCGGCAGGCTCATGGCGGTCGCGAGGAACACCACCGACATCACGATCACCATCCCCACGAGCACGCGCTCGAGCACGCGGTAGCTGCCGCGCCAGAGGAGCGCGCTCGCGGCGATGGCGAGCCCGAGGACCCAGGCGCGCATCGATCCGCCCGCCACCACCTGCGCGCCGAGCGCGGCGCCGAGGAGGTTGCCGGTCTGGTAGGCGGCGTTGCCCACGCCGATGGCGGCCGCGATCAGCCCCGTGGCCAGCAGTCGCGGGAGCGGGGCGACGAAGTGCGCGCGCACGGCGTCCCCCAGCCCCACGCCGGCCACGGTGCCGAGGCGCGCGGACATCTCCTGCAGGATGATGGTGCCGAGCGTCGCGAAGAGCAGCGCCCAGAGCAGGGCGGTGCCGAACTGGACACCGGCCAGGGTGCAGGTGGTGACGGTACCGGGGCCGATGAAGGCCGCCGTCACCAGCGCACCGGGGCCGAGCCGGGGGAGGCGCATGGAGCGGGGGGTGGGGAGTGCGTGGAGGGGATTGGGAAGGCGGGGAAACGCTGGCACGCACGAGGGCCCGCGGGGGCAGATTGGTCGTGGGGGGGGACCCCGTGCCCGAGACGCGCGGCGCTACCAGTCGCCGCGCCGCTCCCCCCGCCGGTACGCGTCGAGCAGCGTGAAGAGGATGCCGCCGTTCCCGAGGCCCACGCCGCTCGTGAACGCCAGCTCCCCCATCAGCGTATCGGTGGTGTGGAGGCTCCACCCCACCAGGAACAGGCCGAGCGCCGACCACGCCACGCAGATCAGCGCGGTGACCATCAGCGCTCGCCGCCGGTCGCGATCCGCGCCTTCGGCCTCGCGGGTGCGGCGGAGCTGCATCTCCTCGATGATGTGACGCGGCGGCGGCATGGGCGGATCGAGCGTGGAGGCCGGTGTCACGCGGGACGGGGGTCCCCCCCCGAACTCGAATCTGCACCCGCTCCCGCCTCCCCGCCTCACCCCTCCCGCTCCCATCGGCGCCCTTTCCTGCGACCACTCCCTGACCCCCCCACCCCACCCCTTTCACTTTCCTTACGCCCCCAGTACTCGCCCGCTCCAGCTCGCTCGTACATTCCCGCTCCAGCCCACCAGCAGCTCGCCCCGGTTCCCGCCCCCACGCCAACCGCATGCCCTTCCCGCTGCTGCTCCCGCTCCACGCGCTCCTCCTCAGCGCGGCCGATTCCCTCCCCAGCGTCCACAACGGGCGCGACCGGCAGCTCGAGGCCCGCCCGCCTCGCCACGAGGCCACCGTCACCGTCGACGGCCGGCTCGACGAGCCGGTGTGGCGCCAGGCCGCGCTCCTCACCGGCTTCTCGCAGTACACGCCCACCGATGGCCGGGCCGCCGAGGACTCCACCGAGGTGCTGGTGTGGTACTCGCCCACCGCCATCCACTTCGGCGTCCGCGCCCACGAGCCCCACGGTCCGGTGCGCGCCACGCTGGCCGACCGCGACCACATCTTCGCCGACGACCACATCCAGCTCTTCCTCGGCACCTTCGACGACGGGCGGCAGGCCACCGTGCTCGCCGTCAACCCGTTCGGCGTGCAGGGGGACGGCACGATGGTGGAGACCGGGCGGACGTCCGGCGGCTTCATGGGCAACGCGCTGCAGACGCGCGAGCCCACGGACCTGAGCCCCGACTTCGTCTACGAGTCCAAGGGGCGGATCACGGAGTACGGCTACGAGATCGAGATCCGCGTGCCGTTCAAGAGCATCCGCTTCCAGCCGGCCGACGAGCAGCGCTGGGGCTTCAATGTCACGCGCCGCGTGCAGCACTCCGGCTACGAGGACACGTGGGCGCCGGCCGTCCGCGCCGGCGCGTCGTTCCTGGCGCAGTCGGGCCGGCTCTCGGGCCTGCGCGACATGCGCCGCGGGCTCGTGCTCGACCTCACGCCCACCGTCACCGCCCGCGCCACCGGCGCGCGTACGCTGGCCGACGGCTACGACTACTCCACCAACGGGCCCGACGTCGGCGGCACGGCGCGCTGGGGCATCACCAACAACCTCACGCTCAACGCCACCGCCAACCCGGACTTCTCGCAGGTGGAGGCCGACGCGGGACGGTTCGCCTTCGACCCGCGCTCGTCCGTGCAGCTCACGGAGCGGCGTCCGTTCTTCCTGGATGGCAGCGAGCAGTTCGCGGTGCCGCAGAACCTGATCTACACGCGCAACATCGGCCAGCCGGTGGCCGCCGCCAAGCTGGCGGGCAAGATCTCGGGGACCGACATCGCCGTGCTCTCCGCGGTGGACGACCGCCTCTACTCGGCGTCCGGCCACAATCCCGTCTTCAACATCGTGCGCGTGCAGCGCGACCTCGGGCGGCAGTCGCGCCTGGGGCTCGCGTACACCGACAAGATCGATGGCGCCGACTACAACCGCGTGCTCGACGTGGATGGGCGCTTCGTGTTCCGCAACATCTACGCGGTGCAGTTCCAGGCGGCCGGCAGCCGCACCCGCCGTGAGGGCGCCACCGTCACCGCGCCCCTCTGGGACCTGCGGCTGCTGCGCACCGGGCGCAACTACGGGTTCCGCTACTCGGTGAGCGGCATCGACGATGAGTTCGAGACGCAGAGCGGCTTCATCAGCCGCGGCAACGTCGGCCGCGCCGGGGCCAGCAACCGCTACACCTGGTACGGCACCAAGGGCGCGTTCCTGGAGAGCTTCACGAGCGAGGTGGTGGTCGACGGCACCTGGAAGTACGACGACTTCGTGGGCGGCAACGACGCGCTCGAGAAGAAGCTCCATCTCAACCAGACCGCGCGCATGGTGGGTGGCTGGTCCGCCGCGGCCTCGGTGCTCATCGAGCGCTTCAACTACGACGCCGACATCTACACCAGCTACGCGCTCCTGCAGCCGAGCATCGATGATGGCCCCCCGGCGATCCTGCCGTGGACGGGGCCCCAGACCGGCGGCATCCCGAACCTGGACTTCGCCCTCACCATCAACACGCCGAAGTTCCGCCACTTCTCGGCCGACATCTTCGCGCTGTACGGCCACGACGAGAACTTCCTCGAGTGGGCCTCGGGCGAGATCATGTGGCTCACGCTCGGCGCCGACGTGCGGCCCACCGAGCAGCTGCGGTTGCGGGCCGACTATCAGCTGCAGCAGATCAACCGGCGCACCGATGGCACCCGGGTGGAGCTGCGTCGCATCCCGCGGCTCAAGCTCGAATACCAGATCGCCCGGCCGCTCTTCGTGCGCGCCATCGGCGAGTACAACTCGCTGGAGCGCGATGCGTTGCGCGACGCGAGCCGCAGCGGGCTGCCCATCGCCCGCTGCTCGGCGCCGGGTTCGTGCGCCCCGGTGGAAGCGCTCTCGGTGAACCGGTTCCGCACGGACCTGCTCGTGTCGTACCAGCCCAGCCCGGGCACCGTCGTCTTCGTGGGCTACGGCAGCCAGATGGCGGAGCCCAGGGCGCTCCGGTTCGGCCGAGAGCTGGAGCGCACCAACGATGGCCTCTTCCTGAAGCTGAGCTACCTGTTCCGGGTGTGAGCGGGGGCCGCGAGGTCGCGGCCCCCGCGGTGCCAACCTTTCGCGACCGTCGGTTGTCCTATGGAGTTGTCGACGAGTCGCCGGCCACGAGCTGGCGCGGGGCCCACCCTGTGGATCACACCAATGCATCCAGCCATCGCGATCGCCCTGCTCGTCGGCGTCGCCGTTCCGCTCACCAGCCCGCTCGCGGCGCAGACCGCCACGTCCAAGGAGGTACCGGCGCCCCTGCCCGCCGGGGTACGTGACGCCCCCCCGCGCCCCGAGCGCTCGTCGGCCGAGGCGCGAGCGACCGCCACCACGGCCACCGCCGTGCGCGCGGCGGCGGCGCCCCGGCTGGATGGTCGCACCGACGATCCCGCGTGGGCGCACGCTCCGGTGATCGACCAGTTCCTGGAATACGAGCCGAACGAGGGCGCCGAGAGCCGCTTCCGGACCGAGGCGCGGGTCACCTACGACGACAAGAACCTGTACGTGCTGGTCCGGATGTTCGACCCGAGCCCGGACAGCCTGGTCTCGCTGCTCGCCCGTCGCGACGAGCGGGTGCCGTCCGAGCAGCTCAAGATCGTCATCGACTCCTACCACGACCGTCGCACGGCCTACCAGTTCGCGGTGAACCCCGCCGGGGTGAAGCGCGACTTCTACGTCTACAACGACAACGTCGAGGACGCGTCCTGGGATGCCGTGTGGGACGTGGGCACGGCCATCGACTCGGTGGGCTGGGTGGCGGAGTTCAGCATCCCCTTCAGCCAGCTTCGCTTCACCAACAAGCCATCGCACACCTTCGGCCTCATGATCGTGCGCGACGTCGCCCGCACCGGGGCGCGCATCAGCTGGCCGCTCTACCGCCGGAACGTACAGGGCTACGTCTCCCAGTCCGGTCAGATCGGGGGCATCGACGGGCTCTCGTCGCAACGCCGGCTGGAGGTGGTGCCCTACGTGGTGACCAAGAACGTCACGGAGCCGCGTGGCGACGGCTTCGTGCACCCGCAGGAGCTGTCGATGGGCGGCGACGTGAAGTACGGACTCTCGTCCAACCTCACGCTCGACGCCACCATCAACCCGGACTTCGGGCAGGTGGAGGCCGATCCCGCGGTGCTCAACCTCTCGGCGTTCGAGCAGTTCTTCCAGGAGCGCCGCCCATTCTTCCTGGAAGGCACGGGGATCTTCACGTTCAACGTGAACTGCGGCGACATCGACACCGACTGCACGGGGCTCTTCTACTCCCGGCGCGTGGGGCGTGCGCCGCAGCTGCGCGACCAGTTCGGCGACGCGCTGAGTCCCACGGCCACCACCATCCTCGGCGCCGCCAAGGTCACCGGGCGGCTCGGCACCGGTACGTCGGTGGGGCTGCTGGAGGCGGTGACGCAGGAGGAGAGGGGACCGGATGGCATCATCGAGCCGGCCACCAACTACCTCGTGGGTCGTCTGATGCAGGACCTGCGCGGCGGGAGCACGTCCCTCGGGACCATGGTGACCGCCACCAACCGGCGGCTCGACGATCTCAGCGCCCCGTACCTGCGGCGCGAGGCGTACACCGGCGGCGTGGACTTCCGCCACCGCTTCCGCCAGAACAACTACGAGCTCTCGGCGTACCTGGCGGGGAGCGTGGTGCGCGGCAGCGCCGATGCCATCGGCCAGCTGCAGCTCGACGGCGTGCACCGCTACCAGCGCCCCGACGACGCGCTGGACTACGATCCCACGCGCACCAGCCTGGCCGGCGATGCGCAGCGCCTCACGATCAGCAAGTTCGGCGGCGGCCTCACGCGGTTCCAGACGGTCTATCAGCGCTACGCGCCGGGCTTCGAGATCAACGACCTCGGCTTCCTGCAGCGCGCCGACGAGCAGATGTTCCGCAACTGGTTCGCGCTCAATTTCAACCGGCCCGGTGGCTTCTACAACCGCGCCAACCTGAACTTCAACCACGTCTCGACGTGGACGACGAGCGGGATGACCACGAACTTCGGGCTGAACGTGAACTCTCACGTGCAGCTCAAGAATCTCATGTGGCTGCACCTGGGCGTGAACGCCAACCGCCTGCTGCCGTCGTACGACGACCGCACGGCGCGCGGTGGCCCGGCGGTGCGCATCTCGCCCAACGGGAACTTCTGGGCCGGCATCGAGGGCGACGGGCGCCGCAGCGTGACGCCCAGCGTCTGGTTCGGCGGCGGGCGGTCCGACGGCGACCGCTCGTCCTACTGGTACGTGGAGCCCAACGTGGCCATCCGCGCCGCCAGCCAGTTCCGCGCCTCGGTGGGCGTGAACTACGAGCGCTCCATCAACGACCGGCAGTGGTACAACAACTTCGGTGACGTGGGGAGCGACACGACCCACTACACGTTCGCGGGTCTGGATCAGTCCACCGTCAGCATGACGGCGCGCGTGAGCTACACCTTCACGCCGGCGCTCACGCTGCAGGTGTACGCCAACCCGTACGTCTCCAACGGCACGTACTCCGATCTGCGCGAGCTCAGCGACGACCCGCGTGCCGCGAGCTACGCCGACCGCTACCGCCCGTACACCGCCGCCGGCGATCCGGGCGGCTTCAACTATCTGCAGTTCCGCTCCAACACGGTGCTGCGCTGGGAGTACCGTCCCGGCTCCTCGATCTTCCTCGTCTGGTCGCAGGGGCGCGATCGCAGCGAGAGCGTCTCCTCGGACTTCGACCTGCGCGAGAACTCGCGCGAGCTCTTCGCCATCCACCCGGACAACACCCTGCTGCTCAAGGTGTCGTACTGGTTCAACCCGTGAGGCGCTGAGCGGGCCCGAGGCATGGCGGGATCGGGGATCCTCGAGGGGCCGGCGCGGTGCGCCGGCCCCTCGATCGTCTCACGCCACGCGGCACCCACGGATCCATGCTCGCCGCCGCGGGCGCCTCACCAGCTGCCCTGGCACGCCACCCGGCAGGGAGCGACGGCGCGTGGCCCTTGTCCCGCCGCTCCGGGCGGCGCACGTTTGCCCCGTCACCTCCTCCGACCCGACTTCATGCGCTCTCGCACCGTGCTCCTCGCCGCGGCGGCACTCGGCTACGCCGCCGCGCTCCCCGCTCAGGCGCCCACGCCATCCACCGGCCAGCGCTACGACCGCCTGCTCATCACCAACGCCATGGTGGTGGACGGCGCCGGCAACCCCGCGCGCGGCCCCATGGACATCCTCGTGGAAGGCGGGCGCATCGCCAGCGTGCGCCCGTCGGCCGCCGCCGAGTTCTCGGGCACCAGCACCGGCGAGCGCGCGGCCTCTGCGCGCCCCGATCGCGTGATCGACGCGCGCGGCATGTACGTCATCCCCGGCATCGTGGACCTGCACGGCCACATCCAGTTCAGCCGCGCCGGCCGCGCCATGCCCAGGGACTACGTCTACAAGCTCTGGCTCGCGCACGGCATCACCACCATCCGCGAGCCCGGCTCGGGCGAGGGGATCGACACCGTGGTCGCGCACGCGCGCCTCGCGCGCGATAACCGCATCGCGGCGCCCACCATCATCCCCTACGCCACGCCGCGCGGCGACACGCCCGCCGAGGCGCGCGCGTCGGTGCGGGACCTCGCGCGGCGCGGGGCCGTGGGACTCAAGGTGTTCATCGCGCGCCCCGACGTGTGGGACGCCATCGCCAGCGAGGCGCGCGCGCTCGGGCTGCCCATCGCCACCGACATGAAGATCCAGGAGTACGACGCGCTGGACGCGGTGCGCCTGGGCGTGCGCAGCATCGAGCACTGGTACGGCATTCCCGACGCCGCCATTCCCGGCCCGCAGGCGTTTCCGGCCGACTACAGCTACGACGACGAGTCCCACCGCTTCCGCTGGGCCGGTGACCTCTGGCGCCAGGCCGACTCGGCGCGCCTCTCGGCGGTGCTCGATTCCATGCGGGCGCACCGGGTGACGTGGGACCCCACCTTCGCCGTGTACGAGGCCAACCGCGACCTCGCCCGCGCCCGTTCGCTGCCCTGGTTCGCCGACTACGCGCTGCCGCAGGTGCTGGCCAACTTCGAGCCCGATCCCACGCGCCACGGCTCCTATCACTTCGACTGGACCACCGCCGACGAGATCATGTGGCGCCGCAACTTCGACCGGTGGATGTGGTGGGTGCGCGAGTACGCGCGGCGCGGCGGCAACGTCACCGTGGGCTCGGACGCGGGCTTCATCTATCACCTCTACGGCTTCGGCACCATCCGCGAGATGGAGCTGCACCAGGAAGCCGGCTTCCATCCCATCGAGGTGATCCAGCAGGCCACCTCCAATGGCGCGCTCGCGCTCGGGCTCACCGAGACGGGCGTCATCCGCCCCGGCTTCGAGGCGGACCTCGCCATCGTGGACGGCAACCCGCTCCACAACCTGAAGGTGCTCTACGGCACCGGCGTGGAGCTGGCCGAGGAGGGCCGCGTGGTGCGGCGCGGCGGCGTGCGCTACACCATCAAGGACGGCATCGTCTTCGACGCGCCGGCGCTGCTCGCCGAGGTGCGCGCGATGGTGCAGGCGGCTCGGGCGACGGCGGCGAAGGAGTAGGGCGGGGCGGGCGACAGCAGACAGGAAACAGGAGAACCGCAGGGGCTGGGGACCAGTGGTCGAACTGCCGCGAGGGAGAGCGATCCCGACACTCGCGCGGCCTTCGGCCACGCTCCTGCGGGATGACAACCTTGACTGGCCTCGCCTCCTTGTCATCCCGCAGGAGTGCAGCCCGGAGCGGGATCGGTCTTTCCTCGTCATCCCGCAAGAGCGAGCGGCACGCAGTGCCGGGAGCGAGTGTCGGGATCGCCTTCAGTACCGTGATGCGCGTCCGGCGTGCCTGCCTACCGCCGTTGACGGGGACCAGAGGTCGGCCGGCCCTCGACACTCGCCCCGCCAAAGGCGCGGCTCCTACGGGATGACACGATTGGGCGGCGTCACCTGCGCTTCCGTGCCTCCACAGTGCTTCCCCTGCCCCCAGGCCCCCGCTCACCGCCGTTCCTCGGGCTCCTGCT
>DATANT010000196.1:0-23983 GCA_036266115.1 Gemmatimonadaceae bacterium
GGCAGTTCCAGCGTGTGCGCCAGGAACAGCAACAGCAGCGCATTGAACCCCACGGCCACCATCACCGCGCCCAGGGGGCGCGACTGCTGGCGGCGGCGGAAGGAGTATGCGGGCATGCGCGGCGGATGAGAGGCTCGAGACGCGGGCCGAGCTCCGGCCTTCGGAATATACTCCGGGGTCCGGCCGCTCGGTTCCCCTGCGTTGGTCCCCGCGCTACGCCACGGGGTTGCTCACCCGGCTCAGCCCTTCCACCTCGACCTCCACGATATCGCCGGGCTCCAGCCGTCCCACGCCGGCCGGCGTGCCGGTGGCCACGATGTCGCCGGGCTCCAGGGTCATGATGCGCGAGATGTAGGCCAGCAGCGCGGGAATGGAGAACACCATGTCCGCGCTCGAGCCGCGCTGACGCTCCTCCCCGTTCACGCGCGTCACCACGGTGAGGTTGGCGAGATCGGTCACCTCGGTGCTGGGCGGCCCGATGGGGCAGAAGGTGTCGAAGCCCTTGGCGCGCGCCCACTGGCCATCGGTCTTCTGGAGATCGCGCGCCGTCACGTCGTTGAGCGCGAGGATCCCCTGCACCGCCGCGGCCGCCTCATCCTCGTGCGCGTGCCGCAACAGCTGGCCCACCACCACGCCGATCTCGCCCTCGAACTCCACCTGGCTCGAGACGCTCGGCAGGACGATGGCCGATCCCGGCGCGAGCAGGCTGGATGGCGGCTTGAAGAACAGCAGCGGCTCCGCGGGCACCTCGTTGCCGAGCTCCTTGGCGTGAGCGCGATAGTTCCGGCCGACGCAGACGATCTTGGAAGGACGATTCATGGAGGAGAATGGGCGAGGGTCAGGGGGTGGGGGTGGTGCTCGCGGCGGTGGAACCAGGTCGCGCCGCGCGGGCGGCCGCCGCGCCGCTCACTCCGCGGGCTCGGCGGCGTAGAACTGCTGGATCTCGCCGAGCACCTTGGGCCACGCGCCCACCACGCGACGCGCGGGCGGAAGCGCATCGATCAGGCCGCGGCCGTAATGCTTGGTCACGATCCGTGGGTCGGCCAGCACGATCACGCCGCGATCGGTGGCCGTGCGAATCAGGCGGCCGAAGCCCTGCTTGAGTCGCAGCGCCGCGTGCGGCAGCATGTACTCGCCAAACGAGTTGCCGCCGCGCGCCTCGATGGCCTCGCACTGCGCGGCGGTGATCGGCTCGCTGGGTACGCGAAACGGCAGCTTGGCGAGCACGAGCCCGCGCAGCGCGCTGCCCGGTACGTCCACGCCTTCCCAGAAGCTCGCCGTGCCCAGCAGCACCGCGCGGCCGGACTCGCGAAAGCGCCGCAGGAGCGTGTCGCGCCCGTCCTCGCCGTGCACGAGCACCGGCCAGCGCCGGTCCAGGCCGCGGGCGCGCAGCTCGGTGGCCGCGTGGCGCACGTCCTTGTGGCTCGTGAAGAGCGCGAACAGCCCGCCGTCCGCGGCCTGCGCGAGGTCCAGCACGATGCGCACGACGGACTCCAGATGCCCCGCCGCGTCCACGTTGGGCGGCGGCACGTCGGTGGGCACGCACAGCATCGCCTGCCGCTGGTAGGCGAATGGTGACGGGAAGATGTGCGTCACCGGCCGCACGTCCATCTCGTCCAGGCCCAGCCGCGAGGCGAGGAAATCGAAGCGCTGGTCCGTAGCCAGGGTGGCGCTGGTGATCACCGCGGTGTCCACGCGCGCGAAGAGATCCTCGCGCAGGATGGGAGCGAGATCCAGCGGCACGGCGCTGGCCACCACGTTCCGGTCGCGGCCACGCACCTCCACCCAGCGCACGCTGGTGGGTGCGTCCGGCGGCGGTCGCAGCGCGAGCTGCATGCCGTCGGCCAGCGACTGCAGGCGGCGGGCGACGGCGCGCAGCTCGTTGAGCAGCGGCGCGTACTCCTCTTCGGCGCGCTTGCTCGTCTCCAGACGCTCGCGCACCAGGCGCAGTCCCTCGTCCAGGAGCTGGATCTCGCCCAGCAGGTCGTCCAGCGCCGCGCTCAGCCCCGCGCGCCACACCGGATGCTCGGCGAAGTCGTCGGTGAGGCGCAGGACGGCCTGCCCGGACTCCAGGAGGAAGGTGTCGAGCAGGTCGAACACCAGCGCGCCCTTGTCGCGCGCGGCCAGTGCCGCTGGCGCCAGCCGCTCCTGCACCAGGTCCAGGCTGGCGGTGCTCAACAGATCGCGCTTGAGCGACAGGCGCTCGGAGAGCGCGGGCAGCAACCCCTTGCCGCGCCGCTCCAGCCGGTTCACCAGCCGCTGCAGCGAGCGGCGTGTGACGCTCACGCCAAGGTGCGCGGCGGCGGCGTCTTCCAGGTGGTGGCCCTCGTCCACCACCAGGCGCGCGTACGGCGGCAGCACCGCGGCGTCGCTCCAGTTCTGCTGCACCCGGCGCACCGCCACGTCGCTCAGCAGCAGGTGGTGGTTCACCACGATGATGTCCGCCTGGGCCGCCTCGCGCCGCGCCTTGAACAGAAAGCACCGGTCGAAGTGCGCGCACTTGGTGCGCAGGCACAGGTCCGGCTCGGCGGCCACCTCGTCCCAGACCTCGGGACGCGGCGGCGTGGGCAGGTCGCTCACCGTGCCGTCCGTGGTGCGCTCGGCCCACGCCTCCAGGGACTTCATCTCCTCCTGCCCGCCCGCGTCGAAGAGCGTGGCCGTGCCGCCGCGCGCCTGTTCCAGCCGCATGAGGCACAGGTAGTTGCGCCAGCCCTTGAGCAGCGCGAACCGCACCTGCTGGTCGCCGAGCGCCGCGGCCAGGAACGGCAGGTCCTTGTTGACCAGCTGTTCCTGCAGGTTGATGGTGTTGGTGGACACCACCGTGCGCTCGCCGTTCACCGCCGCCCAGCGCAGCGCCGGCAACAGGTAGCCGAGCGACTTCCCCACGCCGGTGCCGGCCTCCAGCAGCCCCACGCCGCCGCGGTTGTACAGGCCCGCGATGGCGGCGGCCATGTGTGCCTGGCTGGGCCGGTCCTCGTAGCGGCGCAGCTTCCCCGCCACCGGCCCCTCCGGGCCCAGATCGGCGGCCACGCGCTCCGGCTCGAGCGGAGTGGCCACCGTGGCGCGCGGCACCTCCACCACCACGTAGAGCTCCGTGGCGTCGTTGTCCACGATGCCGAAGCCCACGCCGCCGTCGTGCAGCCGAGCGGCCACCTGCAGGTCCGCGGGCGAGGGCTCGAGCAGCCCCGATGGGTGGTTGTGGATGAGCATCTCGCCCGGCTTGGCGAAGCCGGGCAGGGCGAGCACCGAGCGCACGTCGCCGCGCGCCACCACCCGCGCCGCCTGCACCACGCCGGCGTCGTCCACCGTCCCGGCGAAGCACACCTCGCGACCGCCGGCCAGGCGGATCGCCACCCGCACGGCAGCGGCGGCCGCGTGGCTCAGTCGCGCATCGGTGGAGGCGGGGAGCGTGGCGATCATGACGGGGGAGCGGCCGTGGGCGGGCGGCGGAGTCGGACGCGACGGGATGGCGACGGCTACGTCTTGAGTGGCTTCTTCTTCGCGGCCGGGAACAGCACGTTGTTCAGGATCAGGCGATAGCCCGGCGAGTTGGGGTGCAGCGCCAGATCGGTGGGCGCGCTGCCGATGTTGTGCTGCGGGTCCTCGGGGTCGTGCCCGCCGAGATACGTCCACGACCCCTTGCCGTAGTCGCCGTGGATGTACTTCACCCAGGGCGCGCCTTCCTCGAAAGCTAACACCGTGACGCCGGGCTTGAGCACGCCCTTGGTGAAGCTCGTGGTGACGCCGTAGAAGTCGGGCAGCACGCTGCGATGGTCCTGCACCAGCATCGTGGCCACGGGGTCGAACTTGGCCGAGAAGCCGAACAACGTGAAGGTGCCCAGCGGCTGCCGGCGGCCCGGCACGTTCACCTGGTGACCGTCGATGTCGCTCATGGAATTGATGAACGGCGACGGCTCCACGTGCGCGTTCTGGAAGGCCATCGCCCGGTTCCAGTCCATGCGCTGGTCGGCGTTGGGCGCCATCGGGCTGCCGTCCGCGTACGGCTGCGCGATGTCCACGTCGTGGCCGGCGATCGCCAGCTCCAGCGTCTCGGTGGCGCCGCACATGGCGAACAGGAAGCCGCCGCGCTCCACGAACTGGCGGATCCCCTCCGCCACCGTCTTCTTGAGCCCCGGGATGTCCGCGTACCCGAGCTTGCGGGCGAGCGCCAGGTTCTCGTTGCGCTGCTGGATGAACCAGGGCGCGTCACGGTAGCTGATGTACAGCTTGTTGAGCTGGCCGGTGAAGTCCTCGTGGTGCAGGTGCAGCCAGTCGTACTTCGACAGGTCGCCGCGAACCACCTCCTCGTCCCACACCGTGGTGTACTCGATGCCCGCGTACTCCAGCGCGATGGTCACCGCGTCGTCCCACGGCGGCGACTGCGGCGGCTTGTAGATCGCCACGCGCGGCGCCTTCTCCAGCGGCACGGCGTCCATGTTGCCGGCGGCGATCTCGCCGCGGATGCGCGTCATCGCGCCGCCGTTCACCGGCTCGAAGGCCACGCCGGCCAGCTGCGCCCGCCGCCGGACGTCCGGCTCGTCTGCCAGCAGGAACGAGCCACCCCGGTAGTTGAGCAGCCATTCGGCGGGCAGTCCGTTCTTGATCGTATGGTAGGTGACGCCGTAGGCCTTCAGGTGATCGGTCTGGGCGTCGTCCATGGGCACGAGCAGGTGCTGCGCGTGCAGCGCCGCCGGCCATGCGACCAGTGCCACCATGTAGGCCGTGAGCCATGCCGCGAACCGCGCGGAATGCCGCGCCTGCCGGAGTGATCTCGCCGTCATCGGATGAGAGGCTCGGTTGGCTCAGTGCTGGGGACGTCCCACGCTGGGACGCGCGAGATCCAGCTCGCGCCGGGCCTGCGGCACCAGCGCGCTCTGAGGATACGTGAGGATCAGGTGCTCCAATCGCTGCGTGGCCGCGGCGGTATCGCCCGCGGCGCGCAGCGCGCGCGCCCACGCGAGGTCCGCCTCCGCGGCCTCTGGCGCGGCGGGCCATCGCTCCAGGATCGCGCCCCAGTGCGCCGCCGCGCTCGCGAGGTCGCCTCCCTCCGCCTGGAGCCGCGCGGCGGTGGCGATGAGCGCCGGCGCGGCGTCGGGGATCAGCGTCGCGGCCTCGGCGAACCGCCCCGCCGCGGCGCGACGGTCGCCGCGCGCGAGCAGCAGGAACGCCTCGCCCACCTTGGGCGCCGAGTCCACGCGCGTGCGCACGAGCAGCGCGCGTGCCGCGAGGGCCTCGGGTGACTGCTCGTCCGTGTAGCGCAGCAGGCGGCGCGCCGTGGCCAGGTCGCCCGCGTACAGCGCCAGCCAGCCATACGCCTCGTCCTGCGGATCCGCGCCGGCCCGCTGCAACGCCTGGCGCGCGGCCGGCAGATCGCCGGCGCGGGCCCAGGCGAGCGCCAGCTCGCGCTCCGCCACGGCCGACGCGTCCGGCGGCAGCGCGCCGGCGCGCCGCACCACCCGCTCCGCGTCCGCCGGCCGCCCGAGGGCGCTCAGCGCGCGCACGTGCACCGTGAGCAGCTCGCCGCCCTCGCCGCCTTCGCTACCCTGCCCTGTGCGCTCCAGGGCGCGCTCCAGGGCGCGCTCCACGATCGCGAGCGCGCTGGCCGCGTCTCCACCGGCGAGCGCCGCGGCCGCGCCGCGCGCCGCGATCTCGGGAGACTGATGGTGCGCGAGCGCCGCCACGTAGGCATCGCGCGCCACGAGCCACGCCTGCGACTCCGCCGCCCGATCACCGAACTCCACCCATACGGCCGCCGAGGAATCGGTGGGAGGCAGATCGCGGATGGCCGCCCAGCCGCCGGCCGGATCACCCCACAGCAGCGAGAGCGTCGCCAGCGCGCGTCGCGCACCCGGTGCCACCGGCGGGGCGGCCAGCGCGCGGCGAATGGCGGCGCGGGCGCTGTCGGGCGCCGGCCGGAGCGCGTAGATGGTGGCCTGATCCAGATACGGCGCGGCGTCCAGCGCCTCGCGCCAGCTCTGCGCGGACGCGGCCCAGAGCCCCATCGTGGCACGCAGCTGCGCGAGCTCGAGCGCCACCTGCCGGCCGCTCCCCAGCGCACCCTGCGCCGCGCGCAGCACCGAGTCCGCGGCCGCCGTGCGCCCCGCGTCCAGCAGGATGCGCGCGTACTGCCGGTACGGCATCGGGTCCGTGGCGTCGCGCCGCGTCCATCGTTCCCAGGCGGCGCGCGCCTCCGGCTCGCGTCCGGCGCGCTGCAGGGAGCGGAGCTGCACCGTGCGCAGCGTCTCGTCGTGCGGGTGCGCGCGGATGAGCGAGTCGAGCGCGGGCAGCAGCGAGTCCGTCCATCCGAGCTCCGCGTAGACGCGCTCCAGCCCCAGCACGCCCGACGACACCGCGCCCTCGCGCACCGCCTCGCGGTAGGCCGCCGCCGCCTCGCGCAGCGTGCCCGCCGTCTCCAGCGCCGACGCCTGGCCCAGCGCGGTGTCCTGCGCGCTCGATGCCGAGGGCACGACCGCGACGGCGAGCGCCAGCGCGGCGGCGCGCGCGGCCGCCGCCGGCGCGCCGCAGGCGACGCGACTACGGCTCCGCATTCAGCCGGCGGAAGTACTCCACCACGAGACGCCGCTCCTCGGGCGAGAGGCCGCGGAGCTCGTTCCACGTGGGCACGCGATACCGCATCGCGTTCGCGCCGGACGACGTGTCGCCCGGTGGCGTGAAGATGCGCGGATTCATGGCGGCCTGCGCCTCGCGGCGACCGCTCTCGTCGCGCTCGTCCTGCTCCAGCGTGCGGCCGGCGTCCAGCATGCGGCGGAACAGCCGCTGCTGCCGGTTGACGACGCTCGCGTCCACCGCGCCGCTCTCCAGCGCCTGTGCGAGCTGCCTGGCCTCCTGCGCCATGGCCGCGGTGCGACCGGAGCCGTCGGCGTCGCCAATGCCATCGAGCTCGCGCGCGATGTCACGCTGCTGCCGCCCGAGCTTCCGGGCCGCGTCGCGCGCCTGCGCGCCGAGCCCGCGTCCCGGCTGCGGCACGAGTCCCTGCGCCTGCTGGCTCACCTGCCCCTGCTGCTGCGCGAGCTGCTGCATCTCGCGGATCATGTCCGAGAAGCCGGAGGCCGAGTTGGCGTTGTTGGCGCGATCGCGGTCGCGCACCAGCGAGGCGGCGGCCTGGTTGAGCGACTGCGCGGCCGCCTGCATGGCCGCCGCCGTCTCGCTCCCGCCGCCCTGCGCCTGTCCCGCGGCCTGCGCCGCCTGTTCCACGCGCCGCTGCGCGTCGGCCACCGCCTGCTGCGAGCGCGGCGAGAGCAGCGACGACTTCTGCCCCGCCTGCTCCAGCCGCTGCCCGGCGCGCTGCACGCCCTGCTGCACCGCGCTCTGCGCGCCGCGCAGCTCCTCGGACGGCGTGCCCTGGCGCGCCTGCTGCTCCAACCGCTGCTGCTCGCGCGCCAGATTCATCATCTCGTTGATGGAGCGGTCCAGCTCCGACGTCAGCTCGGATTTCCACGCGTCCACCTGCTGCTGCCGCGCGGAGGCGAGATCGTCCGCCGCCTGCTGCATCTCGCCGGCGGCTTCGTGGGCGGCCTGCGCCTGCGCACCGCCCTGCTGTTGGCCGCTCGGTTGCTGGCCGGCCTGCTGCTGGCCGCCTTGCTGCTGGCCGCCCCGCTGCTGGCCGCCGGCCTGGGCGCCCTCGCGCTGCCCCTGCCGCTCACCCGCCTGCTTCTCACCCGCCTGCTTCTCGCCCCCCTGCTCGCCGGCGGCCCGCTGCTCGCGCTGCGCGCCGGATTGCTGCGCGCCAGCCTGCTGCTGCGCGCGTTCCTGCTGCGCACCCTGCTGCGCGCGCGCCTGCGCACCCTGCTGCTCGCCCCGCTGCTCGCCTCGCTGCGACTGCTGCAGCCGCTCCGCGCTCGCCTTCGCGTGCTCGGCGGCCTCGCCGGCGCGCTCCGCACCCTGCTTCGCCTGCTGCTCGGCCAGCCGCTGCCGGAGCCGCTCCACGTCGCGCGCCAGCTCCTCGCTGCGCGCCGCCAACTGCTCGGCCGTGCCCGCGTCACGCGGAGTCGCCCGCTGCGGCGCGCCGCGCGCCAGCGAGTCACCCAGCTGCTGCTGCTCCTTCGCCAGATCCTGCGCCTCGTCGCGCAGCGTCTCCATGGCGCCTTCCAGCGCGGCGCGGCGCAGCATCTCCACGCTCCGCTCCAGCTGCTCGCGCATGCGCCGCTGCTGCTCGGCCAGGTCCGCGAGCGCCTGCCGCGTCTGCTCCTCGTTCAACCCCTGCGCGCTCTGCTCCAGCGCCTGCAGTTTGGCCGCGAGCTCCGGCGTGAGGGCTTCCTGCATGAGTCGCTGCGCCTCGCGCAGCCGGTCCTGCAGCGCGCTGTCCAGCGCCCCCGCCTGCCGCAGCTGACGCTCCAGCTGCTTGGCCTGCTCCTGCATCTGCTGCACCTGACCGGCCAGCTTCCGCTGCTCCTGCGCGATCGACTTCGCGCGCTCGGCGCTCTCGTACGACATGGGTGGCGACGCGCTCGCGCTGCCGCCGCCGGAGCTCCCGCCACTGCGGCTGCCGGACGACGTGCTCCGGTCGCGCGACCGTGCGGCGTCGTCCGTCTGCCTGGCGAGCGACTGCTGCCGTGAGGCGGCGGCCGCGGCCTGCGCCACCAACGAGTCGGCGGCGTCGCGCACCTGCGACCGCTGCTCGTTCAGCCGCGGCACGCGCAGCACCAGCTCACGGCTCTCGCCGCTCTGGCGCCACGGCGACTGGTCCGTGGCCACGAGCACGGCATGCACCTCGTCGCCCACCTCGAGCCCGAACGCGCCCAGATTCAGCTCCGCCGTGCCGTCCCACTGGGGTGCGCCGGGTGCGGCAATCTGGCGCACGCTCTCGTCGCCACGCGCGCCGTCGCGCACGCGCCACGTGCGCAGCACCACCTGGCCCACGCCATGATCGTCGGTGGCGGCCAGCGAGAGCGGCACCCGGTCGGATGGCAGCACGGTGAGATTCCGCGTGGGCGCCACGATGGTGGCCACCGGCGCCGAGTCGGCACCCACCACGATCTCCAGCGCTGGCGGCACCTCGGGAATCACGCCGTGCGCGCCGCGCGCGCGCCACGTCCAGCGGCCGCTCGCGGCTACCGGCACCCGGCCGAAGAACTGGCGCCCCTCCACGCCCAGCCGGAGCGTGTCGCCCGCCTCGGTGGGCGCGAGCACCACCTCTTCCAGCGGCGTGGACGCCGCCCCGCGCAGCTGGAGCAGCGTGCCGCGCGGCACCCGCGCCGGCTCGCCCAGCGGCAGCGTCTCGTCCGGCCGACCCAGATAGGCGGGATAGAACGCGCGCATGCTCACGTCGCCCAGGAACGGACGGTCGGTGGCCTGCACGAACGCCGTGTCGCTCGTCGCACGGCCGTCCGAGGCCACCAGGTGCAGGTCCGCGTCCACCACGCCCAGCGCCACGCGCGCCTCGCCGTCCACCACCGGCTGCCGGCTCTCCTGCCACCCGGCGCCGGTGCGGCGCCAGCGCAGCACGATCTGCTGCCGGGCCGGCGCCTGCACGGTGACGCTGAGCGGCTCGCCGCGCATGGCCTGTCGCGGCGCATCTGCGATCACCAGTGGCGGCAGCAGCGTGCCCTCCATCGCGCGCACCGGGTGCGCGATGGCCGCCCAGCCGTCCGGCGTGCGCCAGGCGACCAGCACCAGCACCAGCGCCGCCGCCAGCGCTCCGCCGGCCGCGATCGCGCCGTCGCGCAGGTGCCGCCCGCGCAGCTCCGGCGCCAGCGGTCCGCGCACGGTCGCGAGCTGCGCCGCCAGCCGCTCCTCCGCGCGCCGCGCCAGCGCGCCGCTGCCCGACACCTCGAGCGCGCCGCGCAGCGAGCCCGCGCGCAGGGCCCGCTCCCGCTCCACCGCGGCCGCGAGATCGCGCGGCGCGGCCGAGCGCCGCAGGCGGCGCACGGTCCATACGCCGCCGGCCGCCGCCGCGCCCAGCACCAGCACCCACACCACGAACGGCGCCGCCGCCGGCAGCGAGATCCACCGCGCGCCGCCCAGCACCGCGGTGCCCGCGCCGAGCACCAGCGCGGCCAGCGCCACCACCGCGGCGCCGCCCGCCGCCAGGATGAGGGTGCGGAGCCGCGTGTGCTCCGCGAGCAGCCGCTCGCCGACCGTCACCGGCCACCCCGCCGGTGCGTCACGCGGCGCGGCGCGACGGATGCGGCGCCGCGCGTCATGCGGCCGGGCGGCTGGTGACCGCGTAGACGAACAGGTTCACGCCCATCTTCAACGCGGCCTCGTGCAGCGCGGGCGGGTCGGCGTAGGTGCCCACCGTCTCCCAGCCGTTCCCCAGATCGCTGGAGTAGCTGTAGAACACCGCCAGCCGGTCGCCGATGAACACGCCGTAGCCGCGCGCGGGCTCGCCGTCGTGCTCGTGCACCTTGGGCAGCCCCCTGGGCAGGTCGTACACCACGTGGTACACCGGGTGCGAGAGCGGCACGTCCACCAGCGGCCGGTCGGGGAACACCCGCTTCATCTCGCGACGAAAGCTCTCGTCGATGCCGTAGTTGTCGTCCACGTGCAGGAAGCCGCCGCGCAGCAGGTACTCGCGCAGCCGCTCCACTTCCTGGTCGCTGAGCGCGATGTTGCCGTGCCCCGTGACGTGGAGAAACGGATAGTCCCACAGCCGATCGTCGGTGAGCCGCACCCGCGCTTCCTCGGGCTCCACCGCCAGCGACGTGCGCGTGCGGATGGCCTCGATCAGGTTGGGTAGGCTGGACGGGTTGGCGTACCAGTCGCCGCCGCCATCGTACTGCAGGCGGGCCACCGCCAGGCGCGGCGCCACGGCGGGCGAGGCCGGCGTGGCGGCGATCAGCCCGCCCATCAGGCACGCCGCGAGCGCGGCCGGAATCCACGCCCTACGCATCACTCCACCTCGTGGGCCAGCCGGTATGCCAGGTTGCGCGGCGCCCCCGCCTCGGCCATGAGCCGCCGCACCACGTCGCGCGGCGTCACTCCCTCGGCGCGGAGCGCACGCGCACGGTCCCGCAGCTCCGTTTCGGTGATGACGGCCTCAGGTTGTCCGGCGAGCACGATGACGACCTCTCCGCGCGGTGGGGTGACGCTGTAATACGCCGCCAGCTCGGCCAGCGTTCCGCGGCGGATGTCCTCGAATTGTTTGGTGAGCTCCCGCGCCACGGCGGCCGTGCGCGCGCCGTGGCCGGCGTCGGTGAGCTCCTGCAGGGTGTCGGCCACGCGACCCGGCGCCTCGTAGAGCACCGCGGTGTGCCGCAGCCCGGCCAGCTCGGCCAGGGCATCGGCCCGCTCGCGCCCCTTGCGCGGCAGAAAGCCGAAGAAGGTGAACCGCTCGGACTCCAGCCCGCTGGCCACGAGCGCCGCGAGCAGCGCCGAGGCGCCGGGCACGGGCACCACCGGCACCCCGGCCTCGGCCGCCGCGCGCACCAGTCGCGCTCCGGGATCCGAGACCAGCGGCGTACCGGCGTCCGTGATGAGGGCCAGGTCCTCGCCCGACTGCAGCCGCGCCAGCATGGCCGGCGTGGCCCGCGCCTCGTTGTGCTCGTGGTACGCCACCGCCGGCGTCTGGATGGCGTAGTGGTCCAGCAGCGTGCGCGAATGCCGCGTGTCCTCGGCCAGGATCACCGAGACCGACCGCAGCACCTCCGCCGCGCGGACGGTGAGATCGCCCAGGTTGCCGATGGGAGTGCTGACGACGAACAGGCGGCCCTGGCGTTCGGTGGGGGGCGGCTGCGTGATGGCGGAATCTCCCAGTGAAGGCGGCGGGGCGAAACGACAGTCGCCTGGGACGCGGTCCGCGTCCCAGGCGACAAGCTGCCCGGCGATCAGGCGCGATGCAACGGCCCCTCGCGCCCGCCGCGTGCCGGCGATGCCGTCAGGCGGCGTGCTGCTTGAACTTGGCGTCGAGCGCGTTCTTGCCCACCGCGCCGATCACCTGGTCCACCAGCTTGCCGTCCTTGAAGAAGAGCAGCGTGGGAATGGAGCGCACGTTGAAGCGCGTGGCGGTGCGCACGTTCGAGTCGACGTCCAGCTTGGCGACCTTCACCTTGCCGTCGTACTCGATAGCCAGCTGCGCCAGGATCGGCGCGATCATGCGGCACGGTCCGCACCAGGTGGCCCAGAAATCCACCACCGCGAGCCCCGCGTGCTGCTCCACCACCTGCTCGAAATCCTGGTCGGTCACCGCGATCGTCTTGTCGCTCATCACTGTCTCCTCATGCGCGCGCCGCGACGGGGCTGCCCCCGGCGCGGCGCCGGCCGTTAGTTTGTGCGCTCACGTCTGTCACGGAGCGCGATCACATGTCGTCCACAGCCCGCGGCACCCGCATCGCCCATATCGGGATCGCCGTCAGCGACCTGGAAGCCATCCTACCGTTCTACCGCGACGTCCTGGACATGCCCGAGGTGCCGCTGGACGATGCCGACGGCGCCCGGATCGCCGGGCTCGCCGCTGGTGAATCCCTGGTCGAGCTCCTACAGGCCCAGACACCGGACTCGCCCATCGGCAGGTTCGTCGCCAGGCGTGGGCCGGGCATCCATCACATCTGTCTTGCGGTGGACGATCTGGACGCCACGCTCGCACGGTGCCGGGCTGCCGGGGTGAAGCTCATCGACCAGGAGCCTCGCCGGGGTGCCGAGGGCAAGCGTATCGCCTTCCTTCACCCATCGGCGACGGCTGGCGTGCTCGTGGAGCTCTCGGAGCACTGAGCCGTCACCGCCTCATCCGCAGCCGAAAGCTAATGGGTCGCGCGCCGGCTGGTGTCGCGCGCCGGCCGCCACGGCGGCCTGGCTCAGCGTGTGCCGGGTGGGTTGCGGCAGAAGTCGCGCACGGCGTCGATCTCGGCGTCGGCCAGGTACCATCGGCCCTGCGGGCCCCGCACCGTGGTCATCTTGGGAGTTCGCGTGAGCGTACCTTTCTTGAGCTCCACCACGTACACCTCGCTCGTGCTCTCCGACGGCAGGCGTGACACGATGCGGGCCTGATCGTGGTTGAAGAAGCACTGCATGATGATCTCACGCTTCTCCAGCTCGGCGCGGTCCATCTGGGCCGACGCGGGCCCCTTCTCGGTGCCCCAGACGAGCGACATGGCCTGCAGGTCGCCCGCCTTCACGGCGCCCAGGAAGGAGGTGACGGCCGCCTCGGACGTCGTGGTGCCGGTCGTCCCGCCCGACGGGCTGGCCGGGGAGGACATGGGCGTCGTGGTCCTGCACGCGCCAAGGAAGAGCAGCAGAGCGACCAGCTTTCTCACCGAGTCTCCCGTTCGATCGTTCGTTCCTGAGTGCGTCTCACCCGACGCTCCCGCGCCGTGACGGTGGAGCGAAACTAACCCTACGTCTTCGATGCCAGCAACCCGCACACCGGTCGACACCGCCGCCGCAGCCACCCCGGCGCTGCACCAGCGGCTGTTCGTGAATGTGGACCACGTGGCCACCCTCCGCCAGGCGCGCGGGGGGCAGGAGCCCGACGTCCTTGCCGCCGCACTGCTCTGCGAACGAGTCGGCGCGGACGGCATCACCGCGCACCTGCGCGAGGATCGGCGCCACGTGCAGGACGCCGACATCGAATTGCTCGCCACGCGCATCGCCACGGTGTTCAACCTGGAGATGGCGTGCACGCCGGAGATGCTGGCCATCGCCGAGCGGCTGCGCCCGCACCAGGTGACGCTGGTGCCGGAGCGTCGGGCGGAGCTCACCACCGAAGGCGGGTTGGACGTGGTGGCGCGGAGCGACGCGCTGGCCCCGGCGCTGCGACGGCTGGCCGATGCGGGCATCCGCACGAGCCTCTTCATCGATCCGTCCCCCGAGGCGGTGCGGCGCTCGCACGAGTTGGGGGCCACCGCCATCGAGCTGCACACCGGACGCTACGCGCACGCGGAACCCGGCTCGCTGGACGCGCTGGTGGCCGCGGCCGAAGCGGCACGGGCGGCCGGCCTCCACGTTCACGCCGGGCACGGGCTCACGGTGCGGAACGTGGCCCCGGTGGCGGCCATCCCCGCGATCGAGGAGTTGAACATCGGCCATTCCATCGTGAGCCGGGCGATCCTCGTGGGGCTCGCCGAGGCGGTGCGCGAGATCCGCGCGGCCATGGATGCCGCCCGCGGCCTCGCCAGCGCGTCGGTTGCTTCTCCGTCCAGTGCGCTCTAACTTCGTCGCGCGTCAACCCTTGGAGCGTGCATGACGTCCTCGCCGGGCCTTCTCAACTTCTTCGTCCTCGAAGCCAGCGAGTACGTGGAGCAGCTGGATCAGGCGCTCGCCGCCGCCGGAACGAGCGCTCCCCGCGACGAGGCATTCACGCGGTCGGCGCGCGCGCTGCGCGGCTCGGCCACCATGGCCAAGCTCAATGGCCTGGCCGCGCTCGCGGCCAGCGTGGAGCGCATCGGGCGGGCCCTCCAGCAGAGCGCCCTCCGGTGGGACCCCGCCCTGCACGGCGCCCTCACGGCCGCCGTGGACGACCTGCGCCTGCTCGTGCGCTCGGTGCGCGCCTGGAGCCCGGCGGAGGAGCAGCGCGCGCAGGCCCGCACCGCCGAGCTGCTGGGCTTCGTGCCGATGGGTGCCCGGGCGGCCTCCCCCACCCCGGTCGCCCCGCCCAGCGGCGGCGCGATGTACGTCGTCACGGGCACGGCCGAGGCGGCGGCGGCGCTGGCGGCAGCGGCCGCTCGGCCGGGCGAGCGCGAGCTCCTGGCCGGCGCCGTGCGCCGGATCCGGGCGCTGCGCGGCGTCGCGGCCCTGCGCGATCACGCCACCATCGCCGAGGCGCTGGACCCCATCGAGCGCACCGCGCAGCGCGCGCTGGACGACGGCACGCTGGGCGGGCCGCGGCAGGCATTCCTCGCCGCCGCTGCCCGCCATCTGCGCCGCGCCTCCGAAGACGTGCGCGCCGGACGACCCGCCTCGCCGGATGCGCCCGAGGCTCGCGCCTTCCACGCCACGGCCCAGGCGCTCGTCACCCCGGTCGCGCAGCCGCCGCGCGTGGTGGCGGTCTCGGAGCTGTTCTCGGACGCGCCCGGCCCGCACCTGATCCACGAGGCGGCGGCGCCGCCCGAGCGGGCCTGGAACCGTTTCCGGCTGGAAGCGGTGGGTCAGGCGGAGCACCTGCGCCGCCTGGCGGCCGATGCTCGCCGCGCGACGGGCGAGGCGGAGCAGCGGCGCACGGCGGCCGCGCTGCACGCGGCGGTCACGCGGCTCGCCGACGACGCCCGGAGCTACGGCCAACCGGAGCTGGCCCGCGCCATCCTCGAGGCCTCGTCGGGTGCCGCCGAGCGGAGTGCGCTCGCGCTCACCGCCGTCGATCTGGCCGCCGCGCTGTTCGTGGACGCCGAGCGCACGCCGGCCGAGCTGGTGCATCGACTGGACGAGCTGACTGGCGCTCGGAGCTTCGCGGCGGTGGCCGCCACCGGGTTCCAGCCGGTGCCGGCGCGCCGCGGCACACCGCTCGGCGGCCGGGCCGTGACCCCGCCGCGCACAGGTACGCCCGTGCGGGGCGCCACTCCCACGCGGCCCGGGCCGACGGTGCCGCCCCCCCGGGCGACGCCGGCGCGGCCGACCCCGGCCGTCGCGGTCGCGGGTCCGCCGCGGCCATCGCGCCCGTCCATGCCCACCCCCACCGGGCAGGAGCTGCACTCGCTGCTCGCCAGCAGCATCGCCGGCATCCGGCGGCTGGACACGGAGCCGCTGGACGACGCCGCGGTGGACGTGCTGCCGATCGAGGAGTTGCAGTACCGCGGGCGGGCGGCGCTGGACCGCGCCCGGGCGGTGCGCGACGAGATCCGCCAGCGCGGAGGCGCGCCGGACCCCGCGGCGCTCGCCGAGCTGTTCGAGCTGCTGGATCTTGCCGCCGAGAGCTGATCGCATCGCCGCGCGTCTTGCCGTGACATCACCATGAAGCTGGGACTGCGCGGCGCGATCGGCATCGTGCTGAGCGTGCTGCTCCTCGTGTACGCGCTCAAGGACGTGGATCTCGCCCTGGTGGGGCGGGAGCTGCGTGGCGCGAACGTGGGGTGGTTCACGCTGGCCGTCATTGCCGGCACCATCACGTTTCCGCTGCGCGCGCGCCGCTGGCGCACCATCCTGGAGCCCGTGGCCGGCCGGCTGCCGTTCGGCATGCTGTGGCGCTCCACCGCCATCGGCGCGATGGTGAACAACGTGGTGCCGGCGCGCGCCGGAGAGATCGCGCGCGCCTTCGCGCTCACCCGCGAGACGCCGCGTGTGCCCTTCTCGGCGTCGTTCGCGTCGCTCGCCGTGGATCGACTGTTCGACGCCGTGGTGGTGCTGCTGCTCCTGCTGGTGGCCATGCTCGACCCGCGCTTTCCCGGCGAGCGCGAGGTGCTCGGCCATCCGGTGGCGTACTACGCGGGCGTGGGCGCGCTGTTCGCGGCCGTGGTGCTCGTGGGGCTCTACGCCATGGTGTTCTTTCCCGGCGTCATGCTCCGACTGTTCGAGCTCGTGAGCCGCCGCGTGGCACCGCAGTTCGAGCAGCGAGGTACGGCCATGATCGTCGCGTTCACACAGGGGCTGGGCGTGCTCCGCCACCCCGGCCGGTTCGCCGCGGTGCTGGGCTGGACGCTGCTCCACTGGCTGGTGAACGCCCTGGCCATGTGGCTCGGCCTCAAGGCGGTGGGCATCGATGCGCCCTTCAGCGCGGCGCTCGTGGTGCAGGGGCTCATCGCCATCGCCGTCGCGCTGCCCGCGGCGCCCGGCTTCTTTGGCGTATTCGAGGTGGTGGGCAAGGGCGCGCTCGCGCTCTACGGCGTGCCGGGTACCCAGGCGGTGAGCTGGGCCATCGGCTTCCACATCCTCACCTTCATCCCCATCACCGCCATGGGCGCGTTCTACTTCGCGCGCCTGGGCCTGCGCCTCGGCGATCTGGGGCAGGCTACCGCACCGGCCGAGGAGCCCGCGCGGTGAGGGAGGTGCGACTCGTCGCGCAGGCCAAGATCAACCTCTTCCTGCGCGTGCTGGCCCGCGAGACGAGCGGCTACCATGCGCTCGAGACGCTGTTCCAGCGCCTGGAGGTGGGCGACGACGTGGTGGTGCGCGTGGACGTGCCGGGACGCGCCCTGGATTGCCGCGGCGCCCACGTGGGGCCCGTGGAGCGCAACCTCGCCTGGCGGGCCGCCACCGCGTTCGCCGAGGCCACCGGGTGGCCCGGCGGCTGGGCCATCGAGATCGAGAAGTGCATCCCGGTGGGTGGGGGGCTGGGCGGGGGCAGCGCCGACGCGGGCGCGGTGCTGCGGGCGCTCAACGCCCTCGCGCCCGCGCCGCTGCCCCTGGACGGGCTGCTCGCCCTGGGCGCGCGCCTGGGCGCCGACGTACCCTTCCTCACCAGCGAGGCGCCGCTCGCCCTGGCCTGGGGACGCGGCGAGCGCATGCTCGCCCTCCCCGCCCTCCCGGCGCGTCCGGTGCTCCTGCTCTGCCCCGACGTCTCGGTGCCCACGGCGGAGGCGTTCCGCTGGCTGGCCGACGACCGTGGGGCCCATGCCTCCGTCCCACGCCTGCTCACGGTGGAGACGCTCGCCAGCTGGCAGGGCGTGGCGGACCTCGCCGGCAACGACTTCGAGGCGCCGGTGGCGCGACGGCTGCCGGAGCTCCAGCGGTGGCTGGCGACCCCGCCACCGCCGAACGCGATACGGGCGCTCACCGGCTCCGGCTCCACCATCTTCTGGCTGCCCACCCAGGACGAGGCGATACCGCCGGCCGGCTGGCCGGAGGCCGGGGCTCCGCGGGACGCTGGTGCGGGTGCGAGCGGCGCCCGGGTAGTGGCAACGAGCACGGCCACGCACGTTGTCCCGCTGACGTGGATTGAGTAGTTTGCCCGGCTGCCGCCGGCGCGTGGCCACCAGTCGACTGCCCCCTCGTCCAACGGCAGGACAGCGGACTTTGGATCCGAGAATGGTGGTTCGAATCCACCGGGGGCAATGCTGCTCATAATTGACGATCCCGTTGCGGCTGGGTACGTTACGGGGCTTCACGAAAACACGGTGCGAGCTTAGGCGTGCAGGGATTCAAGCTGCTGTCCGGAACGGCCAACCGGGGACTGGCGGAGGAGATCGCCAAGTTCCTGGGCGTCGAGCTATGTAAGGTCACGCTGTCGAATTTTGCCGACGGCGAGCTGTTCGTGCGCATCGACGAGAACATCCGCGGCGCCGACGTGTTCATCGTGCAGCCCACGAATCCGCCGGCCGACAACGTGCTCCAGCTGCTGCTGATGATCGATGCAGCGCGGCGCGCGTCGGCCTCGCGGATCACGTGCGTGATGCCGTACTACGGTTACTCGCGGCAGGACCGGAAGGATCAGCCGCGCGTGGCCATCGGCGCCAAGCTGCTGGCCAATCTCATCGAGACGGCCGGCGCGGATCGGGTGCTGGGGCTCGACTTCCACCAGCATCAGTTGCAGGGGTTCTTCGACGTCCCGGTGGATCATCTGTACGCGGCCCCCGTGCTCGTCTCGCACTATCGCAAGAAGCAGTTCAAGGACCTGGTGGTGGTGGCGCCGGACGCGGGCTCGGCCAAGATGGCCCGCGGCTACGCCAAGCGGCTCAACGGGTCGCTGGGCATCATCGACAAGCGTCGGCCGGCGGCGAACGTGGCCGAGGTGGTGAACGTGGTGGGTGATGTCGCGGGACGGGACTGCCTCATTCCCGACGACATGATCGACACCGCGGGAACGGTCTGTGAAGCGGCGCGCGCGCTCAAGCGGCTCGGGGCGCGCGACATCTACGTCTGCGCCACCCACGCGCTGCTCTCCGGCCCGGCCGCGGAGCGGCTCGCGGCCGCGCCGATCGTCGAGGTGGCGGTCACCGACACCGTCGCGATCCCCCCGGAGCGGCAGTTCCCGACGCTCCGGGTGCTCTCCGTGGGAGAGCTGTTGTCCAAGGCGATCCGCTATACCCATAGCGATCAGTCGGTCAGCTCGCTGTTCGACTGAGGCTCTCTCCGAGCCGCATCACGACTCACTGACTGATCCGTTCGACGGAATCTGGAGATTTTCGACCATGGCCACCGCACAGTTGACTGCAACCCCGCGTGACAAGGCTGGCAAGGGCGTCGCGCGCTCGCTCCGCCGCGACGGCCGCGTGCCCGCCGTGATCTACGGTCACGCCCGCGAGCCGCAGCCGCTCTCCGTGAACACGCGCGAGCTGGAGCGGCTGCTCCAGCACTTCGCCGCCGGCAACACCGTCATCGAGCTCGCGCTCGACGGCAAGACCTCGCGCACCCTCATCCGCGAGATCCAGCGGCATCCGGTGAAGCGCCGCATCCTCCACGTGGACTTCCAGGAGCTCGTGGCCGGTGAGCGCGTCACGGTCAACGTGCCGGTCGTCCTCAGCGGCGTGCCCGAAGGCGTGCGCCTCGGCGGCGGCATGCTCGACCAGGTGCTCTACGAGCTCGAGGTGGAGGCCGATCCGTCCGACATCCCGACCCAGATCGACGTGGACGTCGTGGGCTTGCAGGTGGGACAGTCGGTGCACGTGCGCGACCTCCCGCTGGCGGCCGGCGTGGTCACGACGGCCGATGGCGCCCTCGCCGTGTGCACGGTGCAGGCGCCGCGCGTGGCCGAGGTGACCGAGGAGGAGGCCGCGGGTGCCGAGCCCGTGGTGATTCGCAAGGTCAAGGAAGACGATACCGAGAAGTAAGCCGCACGCCCGCGCTCTCGCCGACGCCGTCGCTTGAAGGTCATCGTCGGCCTCGGCAACCCGGGGCGCGGGTACGAGTCCACGCGTCACAACGTCGGCTGGTGGGTGGTCGACCACCTCGCCGACGTTTGGCGTTTCGATGGCTGGCGCCGTGATGGCGAGGCGCTCGTCTCCACCGGACGCGTGGGCAGTGAGCCGGTACGGCTCATCAAGCCACAGACGTACATGAACCTCAGCGGGCAGGCGCTCCAGCCGTACGTGCGCCGCCCGTTCTGGGCGCCGGTGAAGGACCTGCTCGTGATCGTCGACGACGTGGCGATCCCGATCGGCACCTACCGCGTGCGCGCCCGCGGCAGCGCGGGCGGACACAATGGGCTCAAGAGCGTGCAGCACGCGCTCGGCACCATGGAGTATGGCCGCCTGCGCGTCGGCATCCTGCCGTCGGACGAGCGGCGGCAGGTCGGCGATCTCGCCGATTTCGTCCTCGCCCCTTTCGGAAAGGACGAACGCGAGGAGATTCTCGCGCTGCTCCCCGATCTCACCCGCATCGCGGAGCTCTGGATCCGCGAGGGGATCGAGGTCGCGATGAACACCTTCAACCGCTAACCGAAACCGACATGAGCGACACGGGTATGGGCTTCGCCGACGGGCTCGCCTCGTACGCCCTCTGGGTGGGGCTCGCGGGCGTCATCTTCGCCTTTCTCTCTTATCAGGCGGTCGCCCGTAAGCCGGCCGGCAACGACGCCATGCAGTTCATCGCCCAGCAGATCCAGCTGGGCGCCATGGCGTTCCTCCGCCGCGAGTACGCGGTGCTCCTGCCCTTCCTCATCATCGTCGCCGTGCTGCTCGGCCTGGCGATCAACTGGGAGACGGGCGCGGCCTTCGTGATCGGCGGGGTGTGCTCCGTGGCCGCCGGCTTCGCCGGCATGCGCGCGGCCACCCGCGCCAACGTGCGCACCGCCGAAGCGGCGCGCGCCAGTGGGCAGACCGAAGCACTGCGCATCGCGTTCGGCGGCGGCTCCGTGATGGGGCTCGCCGTGGCCAGCCTCGGCCTCGTCGGCATCGGCGCCATCTTCCTCTGGCAGGCCGGGTTGCTGCAGCCCGGTGAGCCGGTGCGGCAGTTCGGTGAGATCATCTCCGGCTTCGCCATGGGGGCCAGCTCCATCGCGCTCTTCGCGCGCGTGGGCGGCGGCATCTTCACCAAGGCCGCCGACGTGGGCGCGGACCTCGTGGGCAAGGTGGAAGCCGGCATTCCCGAGGACGACCCGCGCAACCCCGCGACGATCGCCGACAACGTGGGCGACAACGTGGGCGACGTGGCCGGACTCGGCGCCGACATCTTCGAGAGCTACGTGGGCGCCGTCATCGCCACCGTGGCGCTGGCCGCCACGTCGGAGCTCATCCCGGCGGGGAGCGTCATCCGCGCCGTGGGCCTGCCGGTGGCCTACGCCATGGCCGGCCTCGTCGCCTCGCTCGTCGGCATCTTCATGATGCGCGTGCTGGCCAAGGGGAGCGCGGCCAACGCGCTGCGCATGACGACGTTCATCGCGGCCGTCCTGTTCCTCGTGCTCGCCTACCTGATCACCGTGAGCATGCCGCTGGGCATGACGCGCGCCGACGGCACCCTCTATCCGGCTGCCGGGCCGTTCTGGGCCACGCTCGCGGGCACCGTGGCCGGCGTCCTGATCGGCCTCGTCACCGAGTACTACACGGCGGCCAAGCCGGTCACCCGCATCGCCGAGGCCTCCACCACCGGCCCCGCGACGAACATCATCGCCGGTCTCGCCGTGGGCATGGAGAGCTGCATCATCCCGGTGCTCCTCATCTGTGGCGCCACGTGGGTGTCGGTGCAGGTGGCGGGTCTGTACGGCGTGGCCATCGCCGCCGTGGGCATGCTCGCCACGGTGGGCGTGACGATGTCGGTGGACGCCTACGGCCCCATCGCCGACAACGCCGGCGGCATCGCCGAGATGACGCACCTGGGCAAGGAAGTCCGCGCCATCACCGACGGGCTGGACGCGCTGGGCAACACGACGGCCGCCATGGGTAAGGGCTTCGCCATCGGCTCGGCGGCGCTCACCGCGCTCGCGCTCTTCAGCGCGTTCGCGCAGGCCGTGGGGCTGGGCGCCACGGGGCTCAACCTCATCGATCCCATGGTGGTGATCGGGTTGTTCCTGGGCGGCGTGATGCCGTTCTTCGTGGGCGCCAACACGATGACCGCGGTGGGCCGCGCGGCGCAGGGCATGGTGGAGGAGGTGCGCCGCCAGTTCCGCGAGATCCCGGGGCTGCTCGAGGGCACCGGCGTGCCCGATTCGGCTCGCTGCGTGGACATCTCCACCAAGGCGGCGCTGCGGGAGATGATCCTGCCGGGCGTGGTGTCGGTGGCCGTGCCGGTGGTAGTGGGCAAGTTCATGGGCGTGCACGCGCTGGGCGGGCTGCTCGCCGGCGCCACGGTCACGGGCGTCATGATGGCGCTCTTCATGGCCAACGCCGGTGGCGCCTGGGACAACGCCAAGAAGGCCATCGAGGCCGGGCTGCTGGGCGGCAAGGGCTCCGACGCGCACAAGGCGGCCGTGGTGGGCGACACGGTGGGCGACCCGTTCAAGGACACCTCCGGGCCGGCCATGAACATCCTCATCAAGCTGATGTCCGTGGTGAGCCTGGTGCTCGCGCCCTGGTTCATCCAGTAGTACTCGGATTGCTGGAGCACGGGGGGCGGAGGATGGGGTACGCACAACCATCCCCTGCCCCCCGTAGTCCATACCCCATACCCAGAAGTTCATGCTGAAGCTCGGAATCGTCGGACTGCCCAACGTGGGCAAGTCCACCCTGTTCAACGCGCTCACCGCGGCCAAGGCCGAGGCGCAGAACTACCCGTTCTGCACCGTGGAGCCCAACGTGGGCATGGTGGAGGTGCCGGACCCGCGCCTGGAGCGGTTGGCCGAGGTGGTGCTGCCCAAGCGCACGCTGCCGGCGGTGGTGCAGTTCGTGGACATCGCCGGGCTCGTGAAGGGCGCCGCGCAGGGCGAGGGGTTGGGCAACAAGTTCCTCGCGAACATCCGCGAGACGGACGCGATCGTGCACGTCGTGCGCTGCTTCGACGACCCGGACGTCACGCACGTGATGGGCGGTACGGACCCCGCCCGCGACCGCGAGGTGATCGAGTTCGAGCTCGCCATCGCCGACCTGGCCGCGGTGGAGAAGCGGGTGGACCGCGTGCGCCGAGCCGCCAAGACGGGAGACAAGGACGCGCTGGCCGAGCTGCCGGTGCTGGAGAAGGCGCTCGCCGTGCTGTCCGAGGGACGGGGCCTGTGGTCCATCGACCTCACGCCGGAGGAGCGGCAGGTGCTCGCCCCGCTCACCCTGCTCACCGCCAAGCCGGTGCTCTACGCGGCCAACGTGAGCGACGCCGAGCTCTCGGGCGACGAGGGCCCGTACCTCAAGGCGCTCCGCGCCGCGGTGGCCGCCAGCGGCGAGCCGGCGGAGGTGGTGCCCTTCTCCGCCAAGATCGAGGCGGAGCTGGCCGAGCTGCCGCCCGCGGACCGCGGGGAGTTCCTGGCCTCGCTGGGACTGGAGAGCGCGGGGCTGGACCGGCTGATCCACGCCGGCTACCACCTGCTGGGCCTCCAGACCTACTTCACCGCGGGCGAGCAGGAGGTGCGCGCCTGGACGATCCACCGCGGCGACACCGCGCCGGTGGCGGCGGGCGTGATCCACACGGACTTCGAGCGCGGCTTCATCCGCGCCGAGACGGCGGGCTACGACGACTTCATCGCCCACGGCGGCTGGAAGGGCGCGCGAGAGAAGGGCGCCGTGCGCTCCGAGGGCAAGGAGTACGTGGTGAAGGACGGCGACGTCCTGCTCTTCCGCTTCAACGTGTGACCCAACGGACGGTGTAGCGTCCCCTACAGTGGACGATGCCCGGTCGCTTCCCAGGGAAACGGCCGGGCATCGTGTTTGCCCTTCAGCATGACGACGCCGTGGAGCTCGCGGCCGCACCCTCTCCCAGGAGACGCACTCGATGACCCTGAACCATCTCTCGCGGACCACGCGGCGCGGGCTGGCCGGCGCCCTGGCCGGCGGCCTGCTCGTCCTGGCGGCCTGCTCCGACTCCACGGGCCCAGGCGACAACGTCTACCGCGTGTCCGGCACGCTCGACGGTTCGGGGAACGCCATCGTCACCCTCCCCCGGGAAGTGGGCACACCGGAGCGACTGCCCGCCCTCTCGTGCTACACGGCCAACTCGAATGCGGAGCAGGCGCCGTTCCTCGATTGGTTCCTGGTCGCCTCGGTGGAAGGCGCCAGCAACTGCATCCTGCAGGAGAACCGCACCGACCGTAACCGGCTCGATGCCGTGATCGAGGGCGAGACGCCGGGATGGCTGTACCAGT
>DATANT010000197.1:0-21585 GCA_036266115.1 Gemmatimonadaceae bacterium
CTCCTCGCCCCGACCCTCGCCGAGCCCACCCCTCTTCTGGAACGGAGAATCGACGCCATGACCGAGACCACGCGCGACGCCCACGACGGCCGGCGCCCGGGCCGCATCCTCGCTCGCGCCGCACTCGGCGCCGGCCTCGCCCTGATCGCGATCGTCGCCGCCTGCGAGACGCCGACGCCCACCCACGTGCTGACCCCGGATGCCTCGGCGTCCGTGAGGCGGGCCTCCGAGCCGACGCCGATGGGCGCCGATCAGCAGTACTTCGAGTTCCAGGTGGAGGAGCCGGTGAGCTATGTCACCGGAGTGGCGCCGCAGTATCCCGCGGAGCTGCGGGCGGCGGGGGTCAACGGGAGCGTCATGGCGCAGTTCGTGGTGGACACCATGGGTCGCGTGGAGGTCGGCACCTTCAAGGCGATCGAGTCCTCGCACGACCTGTTCACCGAGTCCGTGCGCCGGACGCTGCCCGAGTTGCGCTTCACGCCCGCCAAGGTGGGCGGCCGCAGGGTGAGGCAGCTCGTCCAGCAGCCGTTCATGTTCAACCTGGGCGCGAAGGCACTCACGAAGCCCGGCGCGACGCCGGAGCAGGTGCGCGAGGCGCCGTCGATGCCGGCCGGGGCGCGCATGCCCCTCAAGCTTCCGGCGAAGACGGTGGCCCCGACCCCGACACCCGCCGTCTTTCTCTCGGGCGAGCCGGCGGAATACCCCGCCGAGCTCCGGGCGGCCGGCGTGGAGGGGCAGGTGATCGCGGATTTCGTGGTGGGCACCGACGGCGTTCCCGTGTCGAGCACGCTGCGCATCGTCTCGAGCCCGGACCCGCGCTTCGATGCCGCCGTGGCGGCCGCGCTCCCGACGTACCGTTTCACCCCGGCCAGGGTGGGCGACCGGGCGGTGCGTCAGTTGGTCCGGCAGCCCTTCGTGTTCGCGCTGGATCGCTGATCCCGCCGCCGTCCCGGATTACTCCCAGCGTCAGAGAGGCCCGCTTACGCGGGCCTCTCTGACGTTCACGTGTCGTCCCGGACCCCGGCGACGCCATGGCGTTCCGCGTTGGCAACGCGCACCGGCTGCCGCAGCCTGGCCTGCCAGCCGGCCGGCCCGGCTTCATGAGGCGCCGGCTCGAGCGATGCCCGCCGCGCCCTGGCGCGGTGTGGTGCGGCGCGGTGCGGCGCGGCGCTACTCGGGCCGCCGCGCGGTGAAGATCCCGTAGCGCATGGCGCCCACGTGGTACGCGGCCCAGAGCCGCAGCATGGTGACGGCGAACACCCGGTCGTCGAAGTCGGGGTCCATCAGCATGCGCCGGTACCCGGCATCGCGCGCGAGCGCGGCGGCCAGCCGGCGGATGCAGATGGGCCACGTGCGGCGCACGCGGTGGCTCACGTCCTCCACCTGCTGCACGACGAAGCCGGCACCGGCGAGGAGCCGCTCGTAGTCGGTGCGCGTTCCCATGCCCGGCAGCCGCCCCTCGTGGCAGATGGGCCGCAGCAGGTGCCGCACCTGCCAGCGCGCCGGGCGCTCGGCGGCCAGCCACGCGCACACCACCAGGTGGCCGCCGGGGCGCAGCACGCGAAAGGCCTCGGCAAGGCAGCGCGCCTTGTCGGCCATGTGCTCGGTGCTCTCGATGGCGATCACGGCGTCGAAGCTCTCGTCGGGAAGCGCGTTCCCCAGCCAGTCGCGCAGCAGGTAGCGGGGGTTGGTGCCCGGCGTGTGGCGCACCGCGTACGCGTGCTGCGCCTGGGTGATGGTGAGCCCCGTGACGTGGGCGCCGTACTCGCCGGCCAGCAGCCGCGCCGTGCCGCCGTAGCCGCACCCCACGTCGCACACGCGCTGCCCGGGCGCCACGCGCGCGCGGTGCGCCACGTGGCGCGAGAGCGCGAGCACGGCGGCGTGCGGCGACTCGCGCCCCGTGGTCCAGAGCCCGTGATGCACGTGCTCTCCCCACAGCTCGCGGTAGAGGCGATCGAGCTCTTCGTAGTGGCGCGCGACCGCGGCGGGGAGGGGCGGGGTGGCGGGGGAGATCACGGGGCGGGGCGTTCAGCGTTGCGGAGCGTGGCGGCGTTGAGGGGCGAGGATCGGGTGCGGGGTGAGGCGGTGCTCTCGGAGCGTCGGGACGCGCAGCGTGCGGTCGGGTCGCGCGCGGGGGCCCCCCCCGAACGGCACGATACCCCCGCCGCCCGCCCCGCGCATCACCCTTCCATTGCCCATCGGCACCCTGCAACTTCGCTCCCGCCGTCATCCGCCCTTCCCCCGGAGCCTCCGCCCGTGCGTTCCCGCCTCCCGCTCGTCGCGCTCACCGCCGCTCTCGCCGTCGCCGCCACCGGCACGCTGCCCGCCGTGGCCCGCGCTCAACACGCGCTCGCGCCCACGGCCGCCGCCAGCACCTTCGACCCCGCCGTGCCCACGCCCCGCCAGCTCCTGGGCTACGAGGTGGGCGAGCGCTTCACGCCGCACCACCGCATCGTGCGTCTGGCCGAGCGGATGGCGGCCACCAGCCCGCGCGTGCGGCTCGACACGCTGGGGCACACCTTCGAGGGTCGCGAGGTGGTGATGGCCGTCGTCACGAGCGAGGCGAACCACCGGCGGATGGCCGACATCCGGCGCGACGCGGCGCTCGTCGCGAGCGGTGCGGCCGGCGCCGACGTGGCCGCGGCGCGCGAGCGGCTGCCGGCCATCGTGTGGCTGGGCTACACGGTGCACGGCAACGAGGCCTCGGGTACCGAGGCCTCGCTCGCCCTGCTGTACCAGCTGGCGGCCGGGCAGGACGACGAGACGCGGCGCATCCTCGACAGCACCGTGGTGCTCATCGATCCCGTGCAGAACCCCGACGGCCACGAGCGCCACGTGCACGACGTGGAGCGGCTGCGCGGCGCGCAGGGGGTGGCGTCCACGCCCGGCGCCATGGTGCAGGGCGGTACGTGGCCCGGCGCGCGCACCAGCCACTACTTCTTCGACCTCAATCGCGACTGGTTCATCCACTCGCACCCCGAGACGCGCGCCCGCGTGGGCGTGTTCACGAGCTGGTGGCCGCACGTGGCCGTGGACCTGCACGAGATGGGCTCCAACTCCACGTACTTCTTCGCGCCGCCCATGGAGCCCATGAACAAGAACGTGGACGCGAGCATCGTGAAGTGGTGGGACGTCTACGCCGCCGCCAACGCCGCCGCGTTCGACCAGCAGGGATGGTCGTACTTCCGTCGTGAAGGCTACGACGAGTTCTATCCCGGATACGGCGTCTCGTGGCCCATCCTCAACGGCGCGGTGGGGATGACGTACGAGCAGGCGTCCAGCGGCGCCGGCGCGGTGCGCCGCTCCGACGGCACGCTGCTCACCCTGCACGATGCCGCCCGGCACCACTACACGGCCGCCTGGGCCACCCTCACCACCACCGCCGCCCGGCGCGCCGAGCGCGTGCGGGACTACGGTGAGTTCCGCGCGAGCGCCAGCGGCGAGGCCGCGCGCGCGCCGGTGCGGGCCGTGGTGTTCGCGCGCGACGCGCAGGGGCGGGCGGACTCGCTCGCGCAGCGCCTCGTGGCCAACGGCATCGCCGTGGGCCGGGTGAGCGCGGGCGCCGAGGTGCCCAACGCCACCGCGTTCGGCGGGAGCCGCGCCGCGGCGCGGCTCCCGCTGGGCGGCTACGCCGTGAGCTTCGCGCAGCCGCAGGGGCGCCTGGCCCGCGCGCTGCTGGAGCCGGACGCGGCGCTCGACTCCGCCTTCATCGCCGAGGAGCTCGAGAGCCGCCGCACCGGGCAGCCCGACCGGTTCTACGACGTCACCGCCTGGTCGCTGCCGTACGCCTACCGGCTGCAGGCGTGGACCACGCCGGCCGCGGTGGCCGGGGCGCAGCCGGTGGCGGCGATCGCCGAACCGGCCGTCGCCAGCGATGGCGAGTCCGGCGGCGCGTCGCCGGCCAGCGCGCGCTACGGCTACGCCTTCGCGCCGGGCAGCGAGGCGTCGCTGCGCCTGCTGGCCGCGCTGCTCGCCGACAGCGTGCGCGTGTGGTACACGCCCCGCGGCTTCCGCATGGCCCACGCGGACTTCCGCCAGGGCGCGTTCGTGGTGCGCACGGCGGCCAACGCGGCGGGTGTGCACGACCTGGTGGCGCGACACGCCCGCGCCGCGGGTGTGGCCGTCACGCCGCTCGCCTCCGCGGCCGTGACCGAGGGCGCGGACCTGGGGAGCAACAGCGTGTTCCCGGTGCGCCCGCCGCGGGTGGCGTTGCTGGGCGGCGCGCCGGTGAACGGCAACTCGTTCGGCTTCGCGTGGTACGCGCTCGACCAGCGGCTGGGCTATCCCTCCACGGCGGTGGACGCGAACGCGGTGCGCAACGGCATCCTGCGCGACGTGGACGTGCTCGTGGTGCCCAACGCGCCGGCGAGCGGCCTGGAGACGGCGCTCGGCGACGCCGGCCGCGCGCAGCTGGCCGCCTGGGTGCGCGCCGGCGGCGTGCTGGTGACGCTGGACGGCGCGAGCGGCTGGCTGGCCACCGAGAAGCTGGGGCTCTCGCGCCTGCGCCTGCGCACCGAGACCGCCGACACCAGCGGCCGGGCCGCGCCGCCCACCAGCGTGCCGGGTGCCGTGGTGCGCGCCACCACGGACACGCTCTCGCCGCTGCTGGCCGGCGTGCGAGACGCGGAGCTGCCGGTGCTCGTCTTCTCGGACCGGATCTACGCCACGCCCCGGGATCTTCGCCCGGGCGAGGCGGTGATCCGGTACGCGGCGCAACCGCGCCTGCGGCTGGCCGGGTACCTGTGGCCGGAGGTGCCGGCCCGGCTGGCGGAGACGCCGTACCTGTGGACCGAGCGCGTGGGGCGCGGGCGCGTGATCGCCTTCGCCGGCGACCCGAACTTCCGCGACCTGTGGCGCGGCCTGCTGCCACTGTTCGCCAACGCGGTGCTGCTCGGCCCGAGCTTCTGACGAACGCGGCGCCACGAGCGCCGAGCGCCCGGCCCCATCACCGCATCACCCCACCTCCTTCCCGATTCGCATGCAGGCCTCCCAGGACTCCACCGTCGCCCGGTCCATCCCGTACGTCGCGCCCTTCGCGGTCTTCCTGCTGCTGCTCGCCGCCCTGCCGGCGCTCGGCCTCTCGCCGCGGCTGGAGGCCGTCGCCTGGTGGGTGGTGCTCGTGCCCCTGCTCTGGTTCGTCTCGCGCGGGGCCATCACCTTCCGGGCGCCGCACTGGGTGGGGAGCATCCTCGTGGGATTGGGCGTCTGCGCCCTGTGGGTGGCGCCGGACCTGCTGGTGGCCGGGTGGCGCGAGCACTGGCTGTTCCAGAACGGCATCACCGGCACCGTGAAGGTGTCGCTGGGCGAGGACGCGCGCACCGACCCGGTGGTGCTCGCGCTGCGCTTCGCGCGCGCCGCGCTCATCGTGCCGATCGTGGAGGAGCTGTTCTGGCGCGGCTGGCTGCCTCGCTGGATCCAGAATCCGCGCTTCGAGCAGGTGCAGCTGGGCACCTACACCACGGGCGCGTTCGTCATCACCGCGCTGCTCTTTGCCGCCGAGCACGGGCCGTACTGGGAGGTGGGGCTGGTGGCGGGGCTGATCTACAACTGGTGGATGATGCGCACCCGCTCGCTGGGCGATCTGATTCTCGCGCACGGCGTGACCAACGCGGCGCTGTCCGCCTTCGTGCTGGCCACCGGGCGGTGGGAGTTCTGGATGTAGGGCTGGGAGCCAGGAGACCGGAGAGCGACGGAAGCACTGCACGAGACCAGCAGCAGGGTAGAAGCAGGGCAGCAGCCCGCCGGAGGCTCGGGCGCGCGGAGCACGTCATCCCGCACTCACCTGGTCGATCGAGCAGGTGAGCGTCGGGATCGCCCTCCCCCCGGCCATTCGAGCGCTGACTCCCGGCCCCTGCCGTGCTTCTGCGGTTCTCCTGACTGCTGTCTCCTGGCCCGCTGCGCTTCCCTTTCGGGGGGACGCCCCGCTATCTCTCTGGGGACTTCAGCACCCGGACCGCCCATGCCCGACACGACGTCCGCTTCATCCCTGCCGCACACGCACGAGAGCGGCACCGCAGCCAACTTCGACCAACTGCGCATCCGCGCCGACCATCTCTTTCGCACCGCCGCCGAGTGCTGCCGCCAGCACGAGCGCTATGCGCACCTGTCGGAGCGCGACATGGAGGAGGTGGAGCTGGATGGCGCATTCGAGCAGGTGTGCCTCTGCGACCGGCTGCTGAGCGAGGCCGCGGCGGCGTACGAGAAGGCCTCCGCCAGGGCGCATCCCGACGGCGACGACGAGGCGTGGTGGCGTAAGGCCAACGCGCTGTGGGCGGCGAGCCGTGAGTACGAGCGGCGTCACGACGGCTGCGACCACGCCGGCCGCCGGGTCACGAGCCGGCGCTCCGCCGGCAAGTTCGGCGAGCTGCAGATGGAGTACGAGCTGGCGGCGAGCGCGCTGCTGTCGCTCAAGCAGGCGGTGGACGCGTATCGCAAGGCGCGGCCCGATGCGGTGGAACGGCCCACCTGGCGGGTGTGACCGCACGCCACGCCCGGAGGGCGCGGTGATGGCTGCCTGACCGCGAGCCACCGAGCCGCGCCGCCGAGAGCGCACCGCTCCCTCCAGCGGTGAGACGCCCGCCCGAAGGCCTGTTCGAGGCATTCGGGCGGGCGTCTCGCATTCGGGCGATGGCTGGGCGTCCGCAGTCGATCTTGACAGGTCCGGCGTCCACTGTAACCGTTTACAGCGCCGCCTCGACCGGATGGGCGGGCGCGGACGCAGGGACCCTCCCCCTCTGCCGCATGACTGGCTCGCTCGCCGCATGACGGTCACCATCAGGGACGTGGCGCGCGACGCGAAGGTCTCCGTCGCCACGGTGTCGCGGGTGCTCAACGCGAGCGGCCCGGTGCACCCGACCACCAGCGCGCGCGTGCGCGAGGCGGCCGAGCGCCTGCGCTACGTGCCGCACGGGGGTGCCCGCTCTCTGGTGACCAGCGAGACGTACACGCTGGGCGTCGTGCTGCCAGACATCTACGGCGAGTTCTTCTCCGAGGTCATTCGCGGACTCGACGCCGCGGCGCGCGGCCACGGCTACCACCTGCTGCTCTCCAGCGCGCACGCCAGCCCGGCCGAGATGAAGGCCGCGCTGCGCTCCATGCGCGGTCGCGTGGACGGGTTGGTGGTGATGCTGCCCGATCTGGATGCCCTCGAGCTGCTCGCGCACCTCCCGGACGGTGCGCCGGTGGTGCTGCTCAACCGCGCCGTGGGCCAGTTCCCGGCGCTCACCATCGACAACCACGGCGGCGCGCGCGCCATGGTCCGTCACCTGCTGGCCCTGGGGCATCGGCGCATCGGCACCATCGTGGGCGCCGAGAGCAACGCGGACGCGGGCGAGCGGCTGCGCGGCTATCGGGCCGCGCTCGCCGAAGCGGCCGTGCCCCGCCGGGCCGAGTGGGAGGTGCGCGGCGATTTCACCGAGGCCGGTGGGCACGCCGCGGTGGGCGCGCTGCTCGCCGCGGCCGAGCGGCCCACGGCCATCTTCGCCGCCAACGACGCCATGGCGATCGGCGCGCTCAGCGCACTGCGCGAGGCGGGGGTGCGCGTGCCCCACGAGATGGCCGTGGCCGGGTTCGACGACATCCCGATGGCGCGCTACGTGGATCCGCCACTCAGCTCCGTCCACGTCCCCATCGCCCGCCTGGGCACCCGCGCGGTGGAGCGGTTGATGGCCATGCTGCACCCCGAGCTGCACCCCGAGCTGCAGTCCGGGCCGGGTGTCGCGTCGCCCATGGTGTCGCGGCACGAGAAGTGTGCAACCACGCTCGTCATCCGCCGCTCGTGCGGAGGGCGGGCATCCGGTGACGCCGTGCCCCCGGCCTCGGAGGCCGGCCGCGACGCCACCTTCCCCTGACGGAGACAGGTGCGATGACATCGAGATCCGTATGTGCCGGCTGCGCGGTGCTCCTGGCGGGAGCTCTCACCCTCGCGTCGGGGGTGGCCGCGGCGCAGACCTCCACCAGCGCGCTCCGTGGCTACGTGCGGGGCGCCAACGGCGCACCCGTGGCCGCGGCCATCGTCACCGCCCGCGATCTCGCCACCAACCAGCAGCGCACCACCCAGTCCAACGCGAGCGGCTTCTATCACATGGGCGGGCTGCGCCCCGCGCGCTACGAGATCAACGCCCGGAGCGTGGGGCTGTCCCCGGCCACGCGTACCGTCCAGCTCCTCATCGGCCAGACGGCGGACGTGAACTTCGCGCTCACCGAGACGGCGGTCACGCTGGAGGCGGTGCAGGTGACCGCGGCGGCCACCGAGCAGACCCGCACCTCCGAGGTGGGCACCAACATCACGCGCGACCAGATCCAGAACCTGCCCAACTTCGAGCGCAACTTCCTGGACATCGCGCGGCTCGCGCCGGGGATCACGGCCACGAACGTCAACAGCACCGACAAGGTCATCGCCGCGGCGGGCCAACCGGCCGAGGCGGTGAACGTCTTCATCGACGGCGCGACGTACAAGAACGACGTCCTGCGAGGGGGCGTGGTGGGGCAGGACGCCAGCAAGGGCAATCCCTTCCCGCAAAGCGCGGTGCAGGAGTTCCGCGTCATCACGCAGAACTACAAGGCGGAGTACCAGAAGGCGTCCAGCGCCATCATCACCGCCACCACGCGCAGCGGCGGCAACCAGATGGAGGCCGATATCTTCGCCTACGGCGTGGGCAAGAACTTCGTCGCGCGCGATGCCTTCACCGCCGACCGCGGCGGCCCGAGCCCCACCTACGAGCGGCTGCAGGGGGGCGGCAGCGTGGGCGGACCGATCGTGCGCGACAAGCTGTTCTACTTCGGCACGTACGAGCTGAACTTCCGCAACGAGCCGGCCATCGTGCTCCTGGGCGGCGACAGCGCCAGGGTGCCCGCGCCCCTCCGCGCCGAGCTGGAGACGCGCACGGGCCAGTTCAACCAGGAGTTCCGCGAGCATCTGGGCTTCGGCAAGCTCACCTGGCTCGCGAGTGAGCGGAACACGGTGGACGCCAGCGTGAACATCCGCAAGGACAAGGATTTTCGCGGCTTCGGCGGCCAGACGTCGTTCGAGTCCGCCGAGAACATGCGCGTGGACGTGTACTCCGGCATCGTGAACTGGAAGCACGCCGGCGACCGCTGGCTGAACGAGGCGCAGGTGAACGCGCAGTTCTTCACCTGGAACCCCACCTGGATCAACGGCAACCTGGTGGGCGAGGACTTCCAGAACGTGCTGCGCGTGGGCGGCAAGGACAGCGAGCAGGATTTCAAGCAGAACCGCTTCTCCTTCCGCAACGACGTCACGCGCGCCGGCGTGCGCCTGGGCGGCGACCACGTGTTCAAGGGCGGCGTCACGGTGGACTACCTCGACTACTCGGCCACCAAGAACCAGCTCGGCAACCCCGTGTTCCGCTTCCGCGCGGACGAGGGGTACGCCACGCCGTTCGAGGCGTCGTTCGGGTTCGGGGATCCCAGGATCAACGCCAACAACGTGCAGTTCGGCGGCTACGTGCAGGACGACTGGACGATCGGGCAGAAGCTCGTGCTCAACCTCGGCCTGCGGTGGGACGCCGAGACGAACATGATCAACAACGGCTACGTCACGCCGGCGCCGCTGGCGGACTCGCTGCGCGCGCTCGACGCGCAGTTCTTCGTGGACCAGCCGCTGCCCGGCGGGGAGACGCAGGAGGTGCGGGTGATCGACCAGCTCGGTGGGCTGGACCGGTACATCACCCGCGGGCGCGACGACCGGCCGATCTACTGGAAGGCATTCCAGCCGCGCGTGGGCGCGTCGTACGACGTGTTCAACAACGGCCGCACCGTGGTGTTCGCCGGCTTCGGCATCTACTACGACCGCAACTACTGGAACACGCTGCTGGACGAGCAATTCCGGCGGCAGTTCAACGTGCTCAACGTGAGCTTCCGCTCCGACTGCACCGTGCCGGGCAGCCCGGGCAACTGCGTGGTGTGGGACGAGCGCTTCCGCGACCCCGCCCAGCTCCGCACGCTCTCCGGCACCGCCGGTCTGCCCGAGGTGTTCCTGGTGGCCAACGACATGCAGCCGCCGCGCACGCAGCAGATGAGCGGCGGCATCCGGCAGGGGTGGGGCCCCACCATCTGGACCGTGTCGTACAACGGCATGCGCGGCAAGCACTACATGAACTACGTGCGCGCCACCAACGACAACAGCCTGGGCCCCAACTACCGGCAGGCGTTCATCGCGGACGACCGCGTGCGCACCTGGTACGACGCGCTGCAGGTGCAGATCGAGAAGCCGCTGCAGCAGGACACGCGGTGGGGTGGGTCCATCGCGTACACGCTGGGACGCTCCGAGGAGCAGGGGCAGAGCACCGACATCTTCTGGGGCTTCGACGCGCGGTATCCCACCGTGGCCGACCGGCCGCGGCTGCGCGCGCCGGGCGACCAGCGGCATTCCATCGTCGTCAACGCGGTCACCCGGCTGCCGTACGACATCAATCTCAGCGGGATCGTGAGCCTGGGCACCGGCGTGACCGTCAACGCCACCGACGCCAGCCTGGGCTTCGAGACCGGCCTGCAGCGCACGTACGTCTTCCAGCCGCCCACGCGCCCGTTCCTCGGCATCGGTCACGTGTTCGCCACGCAGACCGTGGACCTGCGCGTGGAGAAGGCGGTGCCCGTGGCCGGCGGGCAGAGCCTGAGTGTCGTGGCCGATCTGTTCAACGCGTTCAACAACGCGAACTACGGGTGCTTCAACACCACCATCGACCCGCTCACCGGCCCGCCGAACCCCAACTACGGTACGCCGGGCTGCGCCGGGCTGGGCCGGCGCCTGCAGATCGGGCTGCGGTATGGATACCGTGCGGTGCAGTAGCGCACCGCGTCCAGCGGTCACGCCGGTGCTCCCCGTGATCCCCGTGATCCCGGCGCCGGGTGGACCGTTCGGGCGGGCGGCCGTCCTCGCGGTCCTCGTGGCGCTGGGCGGCTGCGCCCGCGCGCCGGCGCCCGCCCCCGTCGCGCGGCCCGCGACGGTCACCACCAGCGTGGCCGACAGCGCCTTCATGGATACCGTGGAGGTGCGCACGTTCCGGTGGTTCTGGGACACCGCCAACCCGCAAAACGGGCTGGTGCCGGACCGCTGGCCCAGCCCGTCGTTCTCCAGCGTGGCCGCGGTGGGATTCGGGCTCAGCGCCTATCCGGCGGCGGTGGAGCGCGGGTGGGTGACACGCGAGGCGGCCCGCGAGCGGGCGCTCACCACGCTGCGCTTCTTCTGGCGCGCGCCGCAGGACACGCTGGCCGCCGGCGCCACCGGCTACCGGGGGTTCTTCTACCACTTCCTGGACATGCAGACCGGCCACCGGTTCGAGCAGGTGGAGCTCTCCACCATCGACACCGCGCTGCTGCTGGGCGGCGTGCTCACCTGCCAGATGTACTTCGACGGCCCCGATGCCGCCGAAGCGGAGATCCGCGCGCTCGCCGACTCCATCTACCGGCGTGTGGACTGGCAGTGGGCGGTGGTGCGGCCGCCGCGCGTCTCCATGGGCTGGCGGCCGGACAGCGGCTTCATCGCCTACGACTGGCGGGGCTACGACGAGTCCATGCTGCTCTACGTGCTCGCCCTGGGCTCGCCCACGCACCCCGTGGACCCCGCGGCGTGGGCGGCGTTCACCAGCACCTACACGTGGGGCACGTTCGAGGGCGAGGAGTACCTGCAGTTCGCGCCGCACTTCGGGCATCAGTACTCGCACGTCTGGATCGACTTCCGCGGCATCCAGGACGCGTACATGCGCGAGCGCGGCATCGACTACTTCGAGAACTCGCGCCGCGCCACGCGCGCCCAACGCGCGTACGCCATCCGCAATCCCGAGGGATGGGTGGGCTACGGCGCCGAGGAGTGGGGGCTCACCGCCTCCGACGGGCCGGTGGACACGGTGCTGGTGTTCGACGGCCGCCCGCGCCGCTTCATCTCCTACGCGGCGCGCGGCGCCGGCGCGGTGGAGGTGCGCGACGACGGCACGCTCGCGCCCACCGCGGCGGGCGGGTCCATGCCGTTCGCGCCCGAGATCGCGCTCCCCGCGCTGCGCGCCATGCGCCAGCGGCACGACACCGTCCTGTTCACCCGGTACGGCTTTCTGGACTCGTACAACCCGTCGTTCACGTTCGACAGCCTCACGCTCACCCACGGTCGCGTGATTCGGGGACGGGGATGGTACGACACCGATCACCTGGGCATCGACCAGGGCGCGCTCCTGCTCATGATCGAGAACCATCGCTCGGAGCTCATCTGGCGGCTGCTGCGGCGCAATCCGTACATCCGCGATGGGCTGCGGAAGGCGGGGTTCCGCGGGGGGTGGCTGGAGGAGGCGGTGCGGTGAGCGCACGGGCGCGGGGCGAGACGGTGGGGCGCCGCCGGTGGGCGCGCGCCGCCGGGCGCAGCGCACGGTGGTTCCTGCCGCTGTCGCTCCCGCTGCTCCTCGCCGGCTGCCCCGCCGCCACCGCCACCGCGCGGGTGGAGCTCAGGGTGTGGGCGTTCGGGCGCGAGGGCGAGGTGGTGCAGGCGCTCATGCCCGAGTTCGAGCGGCAGAACCCGGGCGTGCGGGTGCGCGTGCAGCAGATCCCGTGGACGGCGGCGCACGAGAAGCTGCTCACCGCCTACGTGGGCGACGCGGTGCCCGACGTCGCGCAGCTCGGCAACACCTGGATCCCGGAGTTCCACGCGCTGGGCGCGCTGGAGCCGCTGGACGCGCGCATCGCCGCCTCGGCGGCCGTGCCGCCCGACGCCTACTTCCCCGGCATCTGGGCCACCAACCAGCTGCACGCGGTGACGTACGGCGTGCCGTGGTACGTGGACACGCGCGTCCTCTTCTACCGCTCGGACCTGCTGGCGGCGGTCGGCTATGCGGAGCCGCCGCGCAGCTGGGGCCAGTGGCGCGAGTCCATGGAGCGGCTGCGCGCGCGCATGACGCCGCGGCAGTACCCCATCCTGCTGCCCACCAACGAGTGGCCGCAGCCGGTGATCCTGGGCCTGCAGACCGGCGCGGAGCTGCTTCGCGACGACGGGCGCTACGGCAACTTCTCGAGCCCGCGGTTTCACCAGGCGTTCAGCTTCTACGTCGGCCTCTTTCGCGACTCGCTGGCGCCGAGCGTGTCGAGCAACGAGATCGCCAACCGGTACCAGGAGTTCGCGCGCGGCAACATCGCCATGATGATCACCGGCCCGTGGGAGCTGGGTGAGTTCCGGCGCCGGCTGCCCGCCGAGCTGCAGGACGACTGGATGACGGCGCCCCTGCCCGGGCCGGACGGTCCCGGCGTGTCCATGGCCGGCGGGGCCAGCCTGGTGCTCTTCCGCGCCTCCCCGCACAAGGCCGAGGGCTGGCGCCTCATCGAGTATCTGTCGCGTCCCGAGCAGCAGGTGCGGTTCTACGCGCTCACCGGCAACCTGCCGGCGCGGCGCGAGGCCTGGCGCGACACCCTGCTGGCCGGCGACGTGCACGCCCGCGCCTTCCGCGAGCAGCTGGAGCGCGTGCGTCCGCTGCCGCAGGTGCCGGAGTGGGAGCAGATCGCCACCGCGGTGTACGAGTATGGCGAGCGCGCCGTGCGCGGCGGGACGAGCGTGGACCAGGCGCTCGCCGCGCTGGACCAGGACGTGAACGCCATCCTCGAGAAGCGGCGCTGGATGCTCGCTCGCGCGGCCACGCCCTGATGGCCCGCGTGTTGACGGCCGAGCGGCACATCGCGCGGGCCGCGTGGCTGTTCCTGGCGCCGGCGCTCGCCCTCATCGGGATCTTCTTCTTCCTGCCGGTGGCCGCGGCGCTGCTGCTCAGCTTCACCGACTTCGATCTGTACGCCGTGGCCGACCCGGCCAACACGCGCCTGGTGGGCTTCCAGAACTACGCGCGGCTGCTGCGCACGCCGATCTTCTGGACGGCGCTCCAGAACACCTTCTACTTCGCGCTCGTCGGCGGCCCGCTCACCATCGCCGCCTCGCTGGGCGCGGCGCTCCTGCTCAACGCGCGGCTGGTGCGCTTCCGGGGCGTCTTCCGCACCATCTACTTCGCGCCGTTCATCACCACGCTGGTGGCCGTGGCCATCGTCTGGCGCTACCTGTATCACCCGCGCTACGGCTTCATCAACTACGCGCTCGGTGGCCTGGGCATCGCGCCGGTGGACTGGCTGGGGGATCCGCGGTGGGCCATGCCCGCCATCATCCTGCTCGCGGTGTGGAAGAACTTCGGCTACAACATGCTCATCTTCATCGCCGGGCTGCAGAGCATCCCGGAGGAGCTCTACGAGGCCGCGGCCATCGACGGCGCGGGCCCGGTGCGCCGCTTCTGGCACGTCACGCTGCCCATGCTGGCCCCCACGCTGCTCTTCGTGGCGGTGATCACGATGATCGGCTACTTCCAGCTCTTCTCCGAGCCGTACGTCATGACGCAGGGCGGGCCGCTGCGCAGCACCACGAGCCTGGTGCTGCTCATGTACGAGGAGGGCTTCCGCTGGTGGCGCATGGGCTACGCGGCGTCCATCGCCTTCGTGCTCTTCGTCCTCATCCTGGCGGCCACGCTGGTGCAGTTCCGGCTGCAGCGCGGCACCGCGCCGTGAGACGCCGTCTCGCCGCCGTGGCGCTGTACGCCACCCTGCTGCTCGGCGCCGGCCTCGCGCTGTTCCCGCTGTTCTGGATGGTGTCCGCGTCGTTCATGGCCACCGGAGAGGCCAACAGCTACCCGCCGCGCCTCTGGCCCCGGGCGCCCACGCTGGAGCACTACGCGGTGCTGTTCACGCGCCTCAACCTGGGGCGCTATCTGCTCAACAGCGCGCTCGTCGCGTCCGTGGTCACGGTGGTGTCCCTCGCCATCAACTCGATGGCCGGCTACGCGTTCGCCAAGCTGCGCTTCCGCGGGCGCGACCGCACGTTCCGGGTGCTCACCACGGGGCTGGTGATCCCGGTGCAGGTGGCCATGCTGCCGCTCTTCCTGCTCATGAAGCAGCTGGGGCTCATCAACAGCTACTGGGGCGTGATCATCCCCAGCCTGTCGAGCATCTTCGGCATCTTCCTCATCCGGCAGTACGCGCTCGCCTTTCCGGACGCGCTGCTGGATGCGGCGCGCGTGGACGGAGCGAGCGAGCTCCGCATCTACTGGTCCATCGTGGTGCCGGTGATCGCGCCCGTGCTGGCCACGCTGGCCATCTGGACGTTCCTGGCCACGTGGAACGATTTCATGTGGCCGCTCATCGTGCTCAGCGACGAGACGCGGTTCACGTTGCCCGTGGCGCTGGCCAGCCTGGTGGGGGAGCACGTGCAGGACACGGAGCTCATGATGGCCGGGTCGGTGCTCACCATCCTGCCGGTGCTGGTGGTGTTCCTGTTCCTGCAGCGGTACTACATCCAGGGGGTGATGGCGGGGAGCGTGAAGGGGTGAAGGGTGAGGGAGCGGCCGCACCCGGCGTTCCCCCGCGGCCATCGCGGTTGCCGTCGCCGTTTCCCCGGCGCGCTCCCCCGCGGCCACGCGGTCGCGCCTCCCGCTCCCGCGCCGGCCCCATCCCCGGTCACGGTCCCGCACCCCGAGCAGCCGTCCGCGGCCGTGTTCATGCAGTCACCGGCCGTCGTACCGTGGCCCACCGCACCGAGCCGCCACCCCGCCCATGCCAGATCACCCACTGCACCACTGGCTCCCGGCCCTCCGCACCACCCTCGCCGCCGTCCTCGCCGCGCTCCTCCTCCCGGCCGCGGCCACCGCGCAGACGCGCGTCCTCGATGCCCTGGACTCGGCGGCCCCCTGGAGCGCTCGACCCTCCGACGGCGTCTCGCTCCGGATCGCGACCGACACCGGGCGCGCCGGCCGCGCCGGCCGCGCGCTCCGGCTGGACTTTGACTTCCACGGTGGTGGCGGCTACGCGGTCGCCCGGCGCGCCCTCCCGATCACCTTTCCCCCCAACTACGAGCTCTCCTTCTGGATCCGCGGCGACGCGCCACCCAACAACCTCGAGATCAAGCTCGTGGACGCCACCGGCGACAACGTCTGGTGGGTGAACCGGCCCGACTTTCACTTCCCGGATCGCTGGACCCGCGTCGTGCTCAGGAAGCGGCACATCGAGTTCGCCTGGGGCCCGCTCGGTGACGGCCCGCTCACCGCGAGCGCGGGGGTGGAGTTCGCCATCACCGCCGGCTCCGGCGGCTCGGGCACGGTGTGGCTGGACGACTTCACCCTCACCGAGCGCCCGCCGGTACCCGCCGTGCTCCCCCCGCCAGTCGCCTCGGCCTCGTCGTCGGCCGGCGCGGCGGCGGCCGTGCTCGACGGCGATTCCGCCACCCGCTGGCGCAGCGCCGCGGGTGACCGCATGCCCTGGCTGCAGCTGGACTTCGGCGCGCCGCGCGAGTTCGGCGGGCTGGTGGTGACGTGGGACTCCGCCAGCCGCGCCGCCGACTACGACGTGCAGATCTCGGACGACGCCCGCGAGTGGCAGACCACCGACTCCGTGCGCGGCGGCGCGGGCCCCCGCGACCACCTGTACCTGCCGGAGCGCGAGGCCCGCTACGCGCGCCTGCGGCTGCTGCGCGGCGGCACGGGCGGCTACGGGGTGCGCGAGGTGGCGGTGCAGCCCATCGCGTGGGCCGCCTCGCCCACCGCGTTCCTGTTCGCGGTGGCCCGCGACGCGCCCCGCGGGCGCTGGCCGCGCTATCTCACCGACAGCACGCAGGTGTACTGGACGGTGGTGGGCAGCGCGGGCGACGCGAGCGAGGGGCTCTTCGGGGAGGACGGCCGCCTGGAGATCGCGCGCGGGGGGCCGAGCCTCGAGCCGTTCCTGCAGGTGGACGGGCGGTTGCTCGGCTGGCCCGACTTCACCGCCACCACCTGGCTGGAGGACGGCGACCTTCCCATTCCCTCCGTCGCGCTGAGCGCGGACAGCATCCCCGTGGCGCTCACCGTCACCGCGTGGGGCGACGGCACCGCCGGCCGCTCCGCGCTCTGGGCGCGCTACCGCGTCACGAGCAGCGCCGATACCGCCGTCACCGCGCGCCTGCTGCTCGCGCTGCGTCCGCTGCAGGTGAACCCGCCGTGGCAGTTCCTGAACGTGCCCGGCGGCTTCGCGCGCGTGGACAGCGTGTGGGAACGGGACGGCGTGGTGCGGCTGAACGACAGCCTGCGCGTGGTGGCCGTGACGCGCCACGACGCCTTCCACGCCACCACCCTGGCGCAGGGCGGCATGGCCGCCTCGCTCGGCGCGGCGCACCTGCCCGCGGCCACCGCGGCCCACGATCCCCACGGCTTCGCCGAGGGGGTGCTGGCGTGGGATCTCACGCTGCCGCCCGGCGAGTCCGCCACCGTCTACGTGGCCGTGCCCCTGCACGCCGACACGCCGCCCATCCCCGCCTCGCTCGACCCCGGCGGCGCGGCCGGGCGGGGCGCGGCGTCGCTCCAGTCCACCGAGCGCACGTGGCGCCGCGAGATGGACCGGGTGACCGTGGAGCTCCCGCCGTCGGCGCGCGACGTGGCGCGCACGCTCCGCACCATGCAGGCGTACACGCTCATCAATCAGGACGGTCCGGCGTTGCAGCCGGGGTCGCGCTCGTACGAGCGGAGCTGGATTCGCGATGGCGCGCTCACCGGCGCCGCCATGCTGCGGATGGGTCACACCGACGACGTGCGCCGCTTCATCGAGTGGTACGCCGGCTTCCAGTACCCCAACGGCAAGGTGCCGTGCTGCGTGGATCGCCGCGGCGCGGACCCGGTGCCGGAGCACGACAGCCACGGCGAGTTCATCTACCTGATTGCCGAGTATACCCGGCTCACCGGTGATACCACGCTGGCGCGGCGGCTCTGGCCCAACGTGCGGGGCGCGGTGGCGTACATGGACTCGCTCCGCGCCACGCGTCTCACCCCGGAGTACGACGCGCCGGCCCTGCGCCAGTTCCGCGGCATCCTGCCCCCGTCCATCAGCCACGAGGGCTACTCGGCCAAGCCGATGCACTCGTACTGGGACGACCTCTTCGCGCTGCGCGGCTACAAGGACGCGGCGTGGCTTGCCACCCTGCTCGGCGATACCGCGCGCGCGCCGGCGTACGCCGCCAGGCGCGACACGTTCCGGACGGACGTGATGGCATCGTACCGCGCGGCCATGCGCGTGCACCACATCGACTACCTGCCCGGCGCGGCCGATCTCGGGGACTTCGACGCCACCTCCACCACCATCGGCGTGGCGCCGGGCGGCGAGCTGGGGGCGCTGCCCGACACCGCCCTGCGGCGCACGTTCGACCGGTACTGGGAGCAGTTCGTCCAGCGGCGCGACGGGAAGCTGGAGTGGACCGCGTACACGCCCTACGAGCTGCGCGTGGTGGGCACCTTCGTGCGGCTCGGCGAGCGCCAGCGCGCGAACGAGGCGCTCCGCTGGTTCATGGGCCACCGCCGCCCGGCGGACTGGAACCAGTGGGGCGAGGTGGTCTGGAAGGACCCGGCCGCGCCCAGGTTCGTGGGCGACATCCCGCACACCTGGGTGGGCTCCGACTTCACGCGCTCGGTGCTCGACATGCTCGCCTACGAGCGGGAGGCCGACTCCGCGCTCGTGGTGGGCGCCGGGGTGCCGGCGAGCTGGGTGCAGGAGGAGCCGGGGATCCGCGTGCAGGGCCTGCGCACCTGGTGGGGACCGCTGGACCTCACCATGCGCCGGGAGCGGACCACGGTGCGCGTGACCGTGGATGGCGGGCTGCGCGTGCCGCCGGGCGGCGTGGTGCTGCGCAGCCCGCTGGGCCGCGCGCCGCGCGCCGCGTTCGTGAATGGACGTGCCACGCCCGTGAGCGCGGCCGGCGACGTGGTGCTGCGACGCCTGCCAGCCGCGGTGGAGCTGCGCTACTGAGCGCGCGCGGGCGGTGGCTCCGGCACGAGCGCCGGGCCGGGCACGGCGAGCGCCGGCACCGGCTCGGCCAGGCTCGCGCCATGGGTGCGGATCACCTGCGCGTAGTAGTGCGCGCTGGCCTTGGGCGTGCGCCGCTGCGTGGCGTAGTCCACGTGCACGATGCCGAAGCGCTTGGAGTAGCCCAGGCTCCACTCGTAGTTGTCGAGCAGCGACCAGGCGTAGTAGCCGCGCAGGTCCACGCCCTGGCGCACCGCGTCCAGCGCGGCCAGCAGGTGGTCGCGGTAGTACCGCACACGCAGCGGGTCGTCCACGCGGCCGTCCATCGCCACCGGCGGGTCGTAGAACGCGGCGCCGTTCTCGGTGATGTAGAGCGGCATGTCGCCGTAGCGCTCCTTCACCCACAGCAGCACGTCGGTGAGCGCCGGCGGGAACACCTCCCAGCCGGTCTCGGTGACCGCGTGCTGCCGCTGGCGCACGCCGGCGGCACGCACGGGCAGCGCCAGCGCGCTGTCGCCCGAGACGTTCCGCGTGTAGTAGTTGACGCCCAGGAAGTCGAACTTCTCCTGGATCAGCCGCATGTCGTCGGCCGGGAAGTCGGGCCACGCCTCGCCGAAGATCTCGCGCATCTCCTCGGGATACGTGCCACGGAACACGGGGTCCAGATACTGGCGGTTCATGTACGCGTCGGCGCGGCGGGTGGCCGCCAGATCCTCCTCGCGGTCCGACGCGGGGTACTTGGGCTCCAGGTTCACCACGAGCCCGATCTGCTGCGCCGCCTCGGCGCGGTACGCCTGCACCGCCCGGGCGTGGGCGCGCAGCAGGTTGTGCGAGGCGATGGGCGCCTCGAACAGGTTGCGGTGCCCGGGGGCGAGCGCGCCGTGCAGGTAGCCGCCGTCGGTCACCACCCACGGCTCGTTGAGCGTGGCCCACATGGGCACCCGGTCGCCCAGCGCGCGGAACATCGCGCGGCCGTAGTCGGCGAACCACTCGGCCACGTCGCGATTGAGCCAGCCGCCGCGGTCGTCCAGCGCCGCCGGGAGGTCCCAGTGGTAGAGCGTGACGTTGGGCGCGATGCCGTTCTCCAGCAGCATGTCCACCAGCCGCTCGTAGAAGCCCAGCCCCTGCGGGTTGACGCGCCCCGTACCCTCGGGAAAGATACGACTCCACGAGACGCTGAACCGGTACGACGTGAAGCCCAGGGACTTCATCAGCCGCACGTCCTCGGCCCAACGGTTGTAGTGGTCGCACGCCACGTCGCCCGTCTCGCCGTTCACGGTGAGCCACGGCGTGTGGCTGAAGCGCTGCCAGATGCTCGGCCCGGCACCGTCGGCCAGTGGGGAGCCTTCGATCTGGTACGCCGACGTGGCCGCGCCCCAGAGGAAGCGGTCGGGGAAGCGAGTGGAGTCGGTCATGGGCGACGTGGCTGCGAACCCACCGGCAGAGGAGCGCGATGGCACGGGTGACGCTCGAGGGCGTGCGCAAGGTCTACGAGAACGGCTTCGTCGCAGTGCACGGCCTGGACCTGGAGGTGCGCGACGGCGAATTCGTCGTCCTGGTCGGTCCGTCGGGCTGCGGCAAGAGCACGACCCTGCGGCTCGTCGCGGGGCTCGAATCGCTCTCCGGCGGCACGCTCGCCATTGGCGACCGCGTGGTCAACGACGTGCCGCCCAAGGCGCGCGACATCGCGATGGTGTTCCAGAGCTACGCGCTCTATCCGCACATGACGGTGCGGGAGAACATGGCGTTCGCCCTCACCCTCCGCAAGCTGCCAAAGGCCGAGATCGACAGGCGTGTGCACGAGGCGGCCACGATCCTCGGCCTGGACGAGATTCTCGACCGCACGCCGCGGCAGCTCTCCGGCGGCCAGCGGCAGCGCGTGGCGATCGGCCGCGCCATCGTGCGGCAGCCGGCGGTGTTCCTGTTCGACGAGCCGCTGTCCAACCTGGACGCCAAGCTGCGCGTGCAGATGCGCCGCGAGATCGCGCGGCTGCACCGCCAGCTCGGCGCCACGGTGATCTACGTGACGCACGATCAGGTGGAAGCCATGACCATGGGCGAGCGCATCGTGGTGATGAACCAGGGTCGCGTGCAGCAGGTGGACGCGCCGCTCGCGCTCTACGATCACCCGCGCAACGTGTTCGTGGCGCAGTTCATCGGCAGCCCGGCCATGAACCTCGTGCCCGGCACGCTGGCCGCCGCCGAGCGGGGCGTGGTGTTCCGCACCGCGGACGCGAGCATCGTGGTGCCGCTCCCGCACCGCGCCGGGCTCGACGCGCGCCTGGGACACGCGCTGCTGCTCGGTGTGCGCCCGGAGGATCTCGCGCCGGCCGCCGACGGCGCGGCGGCGCCCGTGCGGCTGCAGCTCGACGTGGTGGAGCCCATCGGCAACGAGATCCTGCTGCACGGCCGCGCCGGCGCGCACGAGCTCACGGTGCGCATGGCGCCGCGAAGCCTGCCGAGCCCCGGCGACGTGCTGCCGCTCGCGGTGAACGCCGAGCGCGCGCACCTGTTCGACGCGGAGTCCGGGGAGCGCATCGGGGTGGCTCCCGACACTCGCCCCGCCGAAGGCGGGGCGAGTGCGGGATGACACGCCGGTGACTTCCATGACGAATCACCGCGCCGCCGCGTAGTCATTCCACACCGGGTGCTCGCTCGACCCATTCACTCACTCACCCTCCGCCCGTTCCAGGATGCCCGTCTCTCGTCGTTCCTTCCTCCAGATCGCCGGCGGCGCCGTGGCGGCGCTCGCCGTGCCGGTGCCGGCACCGGCCCTGCACCTGCCGGCGCGCCGCCGGT